>JBLNBW010000078.1:0-24824 GCA_050260255.1 Rhodospirillaceae bacterium
ACGCCCGTGCCGCTGCGAACGCAGAGAACTATCCCATCAAACCGGTTCGCCTGGTCGCTGCATCGGCGCCAGGCGGCGGCATCGATATCATCGGGCGCGTCATCGCCCAGCGCCTCTCCGAGATGTGGAACCAGCAGGTCGTTGTCGACAACCGCGCGGGCGGCGGCGGTGTCATCGCCACCGGGATCGTGGCGAAGGCGCCCGCCGACGGCTATACGCTGCTCGTGCAAAGCGTCGGGGTGTCGTATGTGCAGACCCTGCACAAGGATGCCCCCTTCGATGTGCTGCGCGATCTCACGCCGGTCGCGAAAGTCGCGAGCCAGCCGTCGCTGCTTGCCGTGCACAGCTCCGTGCCGGCGTCGTCCCTTGCCGAATTGTTGAAGCTCGCGAAGGCGAAACCGGGGCAACTCTCATTCGGCACCGGCGGCGCGGGCGGCGCTTCTCACATGGGCACCGAGCTCTTCGCGCATGCCGCCAACATCAAGCTCGTTCACGTCCCTTATAAAGGCACCGGACCATCGATGGCGGCGCTGCTCGCCGGCGAAGTCAACATGGCGATGGTCGGCGTCGCGACCGCGCTCCCGCACGTGAAGGCGGGCAAAATCAAGCCGATCGGCGTGACGGGTTCTTCACGGTCCGCCATCCTGCCCGATATTCCGACGATCGCTGAGGCCGGTGTTCCGGGCTACGAGTTCGCCGGCTGGTATGGCATTTTCGCGCCGGGCAATATGCCGCGCGGGCTCACGCAGAAGATCAACGCGGACATCAACAAGATTCTTCAGCAACCGGAAACGATGCAACGCCTTGCGGCGATCGGCTTCGAGCCGCAGTCGGGCTCGGCGGACGAGTTCGCCAAGTACTTCCGGGCCGAAGTGGTGAAGTGGAGGAAGGTGATCAAGGACGCGGGGATAGCGGCGAGTTGAGCCGCGACGACTCGACGCTTGCGCTGGCGGTGAGATCGCTAACGCCACAATGCGCGCCCGCTCGATCTTCGAGATGAAGGTTAAGATGGTCACTGCCGTCGGGTTTTCTGCGAATCTTGCGCAGCCCGATTGAGGGAACGTTTTATGCTCCCGTGTTCCCCTGCAGCGAAATGACGAGACCCGGCCGGGAAGGCTGATCTGGGTAGTGCTGCGCCGGCCGATATGGGAACGCAGATTCGATAGACATACAGCCATGTGTGGCCGCTACGCGCTCTACGGCCCGCGTTGGCGCTCGCGCGCGGAACGGGAATACTTCGAGTCGCTGGACATCTTTCCGCCGCGATATAACGTCGCACCGACGGACGTTATGCCCATCACGATTCTGAGGGATGGCGTCCCCGTCGTTGTGTCGGCAAGATGGGGTCTCGTAGGTAGAAAGGCTGCGGACGTCAAATCCGGCGCGAGGAAGATCGTCGCACCGTGCGAAAAGCTCACGACCTGGGCGGAGTACCGCGTGCCTTATCGAGCCAAACAGCGGTGTCTCGTGCCCGCATGCGGCTTCTATGAATGGACGGGATCGCCGGCCGAGCGGCAACCGTACTATTTCCTCAGCCCCGAACACACCTTATTAGCCTTCGCTGGCCTCTGGGAGCAATGGACACAACCCGACGGCAAGCCGCTCCTCTCTTATACGATCATCACGACAGAGCCCAACGATCTTTCGCGGCGCTTTCACGATCGCATGCCTGTCGTTCTAGAGGAAAAAGACTATGGCGAGTGGCTTACGTCCGACGATCCGCGCGGACTGCTCAAGCCTTGTCATAATGAGGCGCTCATCAATTACCCGGTGAGCAAGCGCGTCAATAGCGTGATGACCAAGGTCAATGGTGTGGCGGTGAAGAATGACGATCCGTCACTCGTCGAGCCGATCGCGATACAGGCGTAATGCGCAGCTGCAGCCCGGCCTTGATCATCCGACGCAGTCTTCGAATCCTGCGCCAAGAAAGGCTACAACGGCTTGGCGTGGTCCGATCCGATTCAAGGCCGTCATCGGGATGTGCCAAGGGGCTCGAAGCCGGCCGCTTTCCAGTGTGGTTCAGCCGCCGCACTGGTGAGGAACTTCAGGAACGCAAGCGCCGGCTCCGCTGCAGGGCTGTCGACCGCGACAGAGCCGGCATAGACGACGTAATTCTGCAGTTCGGAAGGAAGCAGACCGACCAGCTTCACTCCTTTTACCGGCGTGATTTTGCTAACCAGAAACATACCGATCTGCACGCTGCCGCTCGCCACAAGCGCTACTCCTCCATCGATGGCGTTACGCACGGTGGTGTTGGACTTGACTCGATCGGCGATGCCCAACTTGCCGAGTACCGCGGCGAGATGCTTGCCGCTCGGCGTGGCGTCGGGATCCGGATAAACGATGGATCCAGCGCCCGCGAGGGTATTTCGCAGTGCATCGGCCGTCGATATGTCGGGCGTCGCGTCACCTTCCCGTACGACGACACCGATACCGACGCGCGACAGCAGGATCCGGCTTCCAGGGCGGACGGCATTTGCCTTTTCCATCGAGTCCATCAGCGGGACGGGTAGAAGAATAACGTCCGCTTTCTCTCGCGCTCCCAGCCTTTTGCGGATTTCACCGACGACGCCATACGTGAATGCCAGCCGGTGGCCCGTCGCGCGCTCGAATTCGGGCGCCAGCACCTTCAACGCCTCCTGAGGAGCGCCTCCACTGTAAACGCGGATTTCAGCCGCTTGGATCGTTGTTGACATGAACAACGCCGCGGCTATTGAGACACGCGAGGACATCGCGCGCAACGGAGAGGTCCCCCGGTCTGGAACACGATTGTCCATGCCAGCCTCCTGCGTAAAAGGGGAGTTGGAACTCGAGCTCAAGTCCTGTCGCTCGGTCGAAGTGCCTACGCTACGCCAACCCTGGTATGACGGCAAACTGGACGTTGTCTCCGCGCCACGGCGGCCGCACGCTTTACCTCACCACTGGTGCGGCAGTGCTCGGCTGTTCCTCATACACGTTGTGCCGAGTTGCGCATCGCAGTGGAGGCGGAGGCGGCAATGCGCGCTGCCCAGCGCCATCGAATACGTGCGCTCCGGCCGGTTGCGGGCGCTTGCCGTCACATCGCCGAAGCGCTCGACGTTGTTGCCCGATGTGCCGACGATGATTGCCAGTCATCCCGGCTACGAGGCCGGCGCCTGGTACGGATCGGAGCGGCGCTCGCGCCGATCGTTTCTTCCGTGCAGTACGCATCGCGAGCGGCGGCGTTTCGACGGAATGCCGCCGCCACTCAAACGTTGCAGGCGGTCTTTCCGCGGGCCGTGGCGACCGGCGCGGATGCTTGCCGCGCCCGCCGAACACCGGTGTCGGAAGCGTCTTGCTTCGTGCGGCCCCCCCTTCAAGGCGTCGGAGCGGAGTCGGGTCCGTTCGCGACCTGCTGCCGACGCGCCGACATGTACCCGGCCTTCTCTCGTCGTTGTCGCGTTTCTAGCACTATGCGGGTATGCTTTGCTACGGTCCTGTTTCGCGGCTGTGGGAATGAAAAAAATACGCATCACCATCCACAATCGATTGGAGGACGTAACGCGGGTGGCCGACGCGCTCGACACCTTCGCCGCGCAGCATGGGCTCAGCCGACTCGTCACTCACGACCTGCATGTCTGCCTCGACGAAGCCCTGAGCAATATCCTCAAATTTGCTTATACCGATCGCGCCGCGCACGAGATCACCGTGGAGTTGGCGCTGGGAGACGGACTGGTGCGTGCGGAAGTGATGGACGACGGCCTGCCGTTCGATCCGCGCGGTGTGCCGCCATACCACCCCGGCAATCGCCTCGCCGGAGGGCTCGGTGTTTACTTTATTAGGAAACTGATGGACGATGTTGCATACACGCGAATCGGTCGACACAACCATCTCGTCATGGTGAAGAAGACGGCAATGGGGAGCGCATTGCGAGGAAACGGTTAGCGATGGATGTCGTGAAGGAGGAGTTGGGTGGCGTCACGCGCGTTACGCCGAAGGGGCGCATCGACAGCACTACGGCGAAGCGCTTTCTCGACGAGCTGAACGGCGTTATCCTCGAAGGCTGCCGGCGGCTCGTGATTGACTTTCACGAAGTGCAGTTCATCAGCAGCGCGGGCTTCCGCTCGCTTCTGGTGGCCGATGCGAATCTACGGCAGGCCTCCGGCATGCTCGCTCTTTGCCGTCTGCCGGCGGAAGTACAGCGGCTCTTCGAGATCGGCGCCTTCACCGAGCACTTTACGATCTATGCGTCCGCGGAAGAGTGTCTTCAGAAGCTCTCCCCAGACAGCGGGCGTTCGGGATGATCGTGCATCGCTGAAAGTCACCGGTGAAGAAGCCGAGCACTGTCGCGTATGCCGTAGAAGAGGTGCCTCCGCCAACGCTCACCTTCATGAGCGCGTTGCAGCACGTGGCCGTGATCGCTGCGTACACCGTTTATCCCCTCGTCGTGTTCCGCAGCATCGACACACCGACGGACGTGATCGCCGGGCTTTTGAGCACCGGATTTCTGGTCCTCGGCGCGGGCACGTTCCTCCAGGCGTGGTCGCGCGTAGGCAGCGGTTATTTGTGCCCGACGACGTTTACGGCTACGTTCATCGGTCCGTCCTTGAGCGCCATCAAGCTCGGCGGATTACCGCTGCTCTTCGGCATGACATTCTGCTCGGGCGTCCTGCAGTGCGCGCTGTCGGGTATGCTCAATCGCCTGCGCCCGTATCTGCCGACAGAACTTTCAGGGTTCGTGGTCCTCATGGTCGGCATTACGGCAGGTGTCGCCGGTATGCGCTACATGCTGGGCACGGCGAGCGGTCCGCCCGTCACGGCGACGGAATGGCTGATCGCAATGCTGACGCTGTCGCTGATGGCCGGCCTCAATGTGTGGGGAACCGGCATGCTGCGCATGCTGTGCGCGTTGATCGGCCTCGTCGGCGGTTACGTCGCCGCGGTGGTTTCCGGACTCGTGCCGGAGCAGGGCCTCGCAATACTGCGCGCCGCTCCGCTGGTCGCGCTGCCTGACATCGCACCGACTGGGTGGTCGTTCGACGCGGCGCTCGTCATTCCGTTCATCATCGCCGGGCTCGCGACGACCCTCAAGGCGATCGGCACGGTGACGCTGTGCCAGCGCATCAACGACGCTGAATGGGTGCGGCCGGATATGATCTCGAACCGCAGGGGCGTGCTCGCGGACGGCATTGCCATCGCGGCAGCCGGTGCGTTGGGCTCAGTGGGGGTGAACACCTCTTCCGCCAACGTTGCGCTCGTTTCGGCGACCGGCGTGGCGAGCCGGCGTATTGCCTACGTGGTCGCTGCGATGTTCGTCGGACTTGGGCTGTTTCCCAAGCTCGCGACGGTGCTTGCCGTCATGCCGCGACCGGTCATGGCGGCCGCATTGCTCTTTGCGACGTGCTTTCTGCTGATCAACGGCATGCAGATCATCACGTCGCGCATGCTCGATACGCGTCGCACGCTGGTGATCGGACTTGCTGTCGTGGCCGGTCTCGCGGTTGAGGTGTTCCCCTCGGTATTCCACGGAACGCCGCGGTTTCTCGAGCCGCTGGTCGGCTCATCGCTCGTGTTCGGTACGCTCGTAGCGCTCGCGCTCAACCTGCTGTTCCGCATCGGTGTGCGCAAAACCGTGCGGCTGGAGGTCGAGCGGTCGACCACGCCGACGGAGATCGAAGACTTTTTCCGCCGCCAGGGCGGCGCCTGGGGGGCGCGCCCGGACGTGGTGGAACGGGCGATCTTCGGCACGCTGCAGCTCGTCGAGACCGTTCGGGAGAGCTGCGACCCGCGCGGACCGTTTGCCGTCGAAGCGTCATTCGACGAGTTCAATCTCGACGTGCGCGTAGTGTACGACGGAAAGCTGCTGCAATTCCCCGAGCGCCGGCCATCGAACGAAGACATCCGGAACACCGAAGACGGCATGCGCCGCCTCGCCGGCTTCATGATGCGCCGTAACGCAGACCGTATCGCGAGCACGACGACGAGCGGGCGCTCGACTGTTCTCTTCCATTTCGATCATTAGATCTGCCATGCAGCGTCCTATCACCGAGTCGTCCATCCTCGTGGTCGACGATAACGAGGACAACCGGGAAGTCCTCGGCACGCGGCTCACTCACGAGGGGTATCGACGCGTGGTGATTGCGACCAACGGTCGCGAGGCGCTGGAGGCGATGAAGCGCGAGCGGATAGATGCGGTGCTGCTCGACATTATGATGCCTGAGATGAACGGCTATGAAGTTCTCGGTGTCATGGAAAAGGACGATCACCTGCGCGATATACCGGTCATCGTCATCTCCGCCGTGGACGACATGAAGAGCGTGGTGAAGTGCATCGAGCTCGGGGCGATCGACTACCTCACCAAGCCGTTCGACGCGGTACTGCTGCGCGCGCGGGTGCGGGCTTCTCTCGAGCGCAAGCGCCTGCGTGACGAGGTGGCTGCGAACTTGGAACGTGTAGAGCAGGAGCTTCGGGAGGCGCGCGAGCTGCAGCTCGGGCTGCTGCAGCGGCGTTTCCCGACGTCGGACACGGCATTTCCGGTGGACATCGGCGCAATGCTCACGCCGGCGCGCGAAGTCGGTGGTGATTTTTACGACTTCTTCGGCCACGGGCGGCATTACTACGGCATCGTCGGCGACGTGTCGGACAAGGGCGTCGCACCGGCGATGTTCATGGCGCGCACCTTGAGCCTTCTTCGTATGGTGGTGTCCCAGCATGTTACGTCGAACGGTGCCGGACCGACGCTACCGGACATGCTCACCGCGCTCAACGAGGAGCTGTGCCGCAACAATCCGACGAGGATGTTCGTTACGCTGCTCGCCGTGCGGCTGGATGTCACGGGCGGCGAGATCGACGTCGCATCGGCCGGACACCCATTTCCGCTCGCGCTGCGCGCCGAGAGCGCCGAGCCGCTCGAAGTTCCGCGCGGAACCGCCCTCGGCATCTGCGCCGATCTGCCCTTTTACGCGGCGCGATTCGAGCTGCGGCCGGGCGAGGGCGTGCTGCTCTATACGGACGGAGTGACGGAGGCGCTCGATCGAGAAGGGAATTTCCTTACCGAGAGGGGGCTGGTGGCGGCGGTTGGCCCGTGTCGCGGGGCGTCTTCGGCGCACGTATTGCGGGCGATCGAGCATGCGGTGAAAGCGCACGTGGCCGATGTGCCCGCTTCAGACGACATCGCCGCGTTGTGCCTGCGCTGGCGGCCGGCTTAGGCGACACTCATTTTTCGTACTGCCGCACTTTCGCAAGCAGCTCTTTCGGACTGAAGGGCTTGGCGACGTAGTCATCGCAGCCCGCTTCCCGTGCCTTGCGCCGGTCATCGGCGAAGGCATAACTCGTCACGGCGATAATCGGCACGGCTTCCATCCCCGGCAGCGCACGGATGCGACGCGTGGTCTCGTAGCCGTCGATGCCAGGCAGCTGCACGTCCATCAGGATGAGATCGGGCCGTTCGCGCTCGGCGGCAGTCACCCCTTCCTCTCCGGTTTCCGCCTCGATCAGCTCGTAGCCGACAGTCCCGAACAAGTCCCGCAGGATTTGGCGATTGTCTTCGGTGTCCTCGATTACGAGTATTCTCATCTCAAGCCTCGATCTGGGATCTAGCCATGCTGATCGGCAACGTGAACCAGAACGTCGAGCCATGTGGAGGTCGCGATAACACGCCAATGCGGCCCCCGTGCAGCTCGACAATGCGCTTCGCGATAGCGAGGCCCAGCCCCGTGCCGCCTTTCTTGCGCGTGCTGGAATCGTCGACCTGCTGGAATTCTTCGAAAATTCGCTCCTGCTGCTCCGGTGGAATGCCCGGCCCGGTGTCGCGCACCGAGATCTTGAACTCGCCATCGACGAGCTCGGCTCGTATGACGACCTCGCCGGCTTCGGTAAACTTTATCGCATTGCCGACGAGGTTGAGCAGCACCTGCGCAATCCGCTGCTCGTCCCCATAGCCGGTGGGAAGCGGGCCGACGATCTCGGTTTTCAGCGGCAGCTTCTTTGCGTCGGCGAGCGATTCCGTGCTGGTCGCGACTTGCTTGATGATCGTCGGCATGTCGTAGCTCGCTGCCGAGAGCTTGAGCTGTCCAGCCTCGATCTTCGAGAGATCGAGGACTTCGTTCAACAGTCCGAGCAGGTGCTTCGCGTTGAGTCGCACCCGGTCTATGGAGTTGCGAGCCTTCTCTGGCAGGTCGCCGTAGACGCCGTCGGCAAGCATCTCGGAGTAGCCGATCACCGCATTGAGCGGGGTCCGCAACTCGTGACTCATGTTGGCGAGGAAGAGGCTCTTGGCGCGGCTTGCCTCCGCAGCACGATCGCGCATGAGCTCGAGATGGTCGACGAGCTGGGCGAGCTCGGCCTCGCGGTGGCGAAGTCGCAAGCTTACCTGGCGAAAAACGTCGACGGCGCGCGCCATCGAGCCGACTTCGTCCTTCGCGTCCATCGCCGGAATCTCTATATCATGGTGGCCGCCCGCCAGTCTCGACATGACGTCCGTCATCTGCGTGAGCGGCACTGATATCGCGCGGCCGATGAACCACGACAGCAGGACCGCGGCGAGCAGGGCGACGACCGTGCCAACGAGCAGGACCCGCATTGCATGATCGACGTACGCCTCGGTCTGCTGCTGCTTGTCCTTGGCGGACTTGATCGTCGTGGTGGCGAGCTCGTTCAGATACGCGTCGAGCTGCTGGTAATTCGCCATCAGCGTGCTGACCAGTGTCGGATTCACGGACTGCGCCTGCATGAGCCGCGTGGAAACCGTACGGTAAATCCGGAGGAAGTCGGATACGTTGTGGAGCAGATCGTTGTCGAGCGAATAAAGGTTCGCTTCGAGGCTCAACTCCATCGATTCGGCAAGCGCGAAGCGCTGATCGAGCGAGTCGCGCAATGCCTTGAGGGTTTCCGGCTGCGCCTCGATCCGTTGGAGGTCGGCATAGCGCAGGACATCGGCATGGATGCCGGCCACCATTGCCGTGAGCCGGCTCGTCGTCGTCGCCGCGTCGAACGCACTCCCCACGACCTGCTTAAATGCCTCGCCCTGGTTCTTGAGGCCGAGCACTGCGGCGACCGACACGGCTAGCAGCAGCAGCATCACCGCGACCGGCGCAACCAGGACCTTGAGGTTGATGGACAGACGGTTGAGCATGGAGGCGTATGTTAGCAGGACGTGCTTGGCGATGGACTAAGACACATGCGTAAGCCGCTACCGTTGCACGCTGGTGTTTTATAGAATGAGGCGGAGCGCGCTGGAACAGCGTTCAATGGAGGAGATATGCGGTCGATCCTACTCGTACTGGCGATGCTCGCTTGCGCGGGGGCGAAGGCGGCGGACAACGAAGTTGTAATTCTTACCGGCGGGACGAGCGGCGTGTACTATCCGCTCGGCGTAGCGATGGCGAAAATCTTCGAACGGACCGTCCCGGGCATGAAGTTCATCGTGCAATCGACCCAAGCTTCGGTCGAGAACTTCAATCTCTTGCAGCAGCGGCGCGGGACTCTCGCCTTCGGCCAGGGCGATGTCATGTCGGATGCGGTGAAAGGCAATGCGGAAGCGGGATTTCCGAGCTCGCGGAACCGGTTGCGCATGATCGCGGCGGTTTATCCGAACTATCTGCACCTCGTTGCGCTTCGCTCGTCGAACATCAAGTCGCTTTACGATCTGAAGGGCAAGCGCGTCTCCGTCGGTGCGCAGCGCAGCGGCAACGAGCTAAACACCCGCGTGATCCTCGGCGCGGCTGGCATGAGCTACGCCGATCTCAACCGTGTCGATTACACCGCGTACAACGAAGCCGTCGTGATGATGAAAGACAATCTGCTCGATGCAGCGCTCATCTCCGCCGGCATAGGAGTGAAAGCGGTGCAGGAGCTCGCGCAGTCCGTCCCGGTCGACCTCGTGCCGATCACTCCGGATATCATCGCAAAGACGAACGGCATTTTTACGCCGATCACGATTCCGGCCAAAAGCTATCCCGGGCAGACGCGCGATGTGCCGACTGCCGCGTTGAACAATTTCCTGGTGACTCACAGTGAAGTGCCGGACAAGGTCATCTACGAGCTGACCAGGCAGTTCTACGCCCATCTGCCTGAGCTGCAGGCGGCTCATGTCGCGGCGCGCACCATCAGCCGGGAGAAGGCGCTCGTCAGCCGGCCCATTGCGCTGCATCCTGGGGCCGAACGCTATTTCAGGGAAGTCGGACTCATCAAGTAGGGCGCCGGTCGATGAGCCTGTGCGTCGCGCTCGCTCTGTCACACGCCATCGTCGCGATGCTGCCCGATCGCATCACGTTGACATGGCGACACACCGTCGAGAAGGTCGTCTGGGAAGAGGACTACGTCGCGAGCGAGGATGCCATCGTGCTGAGCGAGGCCCGTATCAAGGCCTTCGGCGCGGGTATGGATCTACCTGACAATGCGTGGTTCTCCGAAGGCGCCTGGCATTTTCGGCCCCAGCTGCCGCCGATGAAAACCGTTCATCTCGTGAACTCGGAATATGGTGACGGGTATGAGGTCTGTGCGGAAGGTCGCTGCTTCCCGCTGAACCGGATCGCGCGCGGAGAACAAGTGGTTATAGCGGCGTGCTCAGGGGCAGGCAAAATACCTTCTTGAAACAGCCCGACCCGTCTGGTCGTCACCAAGCCGCACACCGATGTCGCACTCTCCGGCGTCGAGGGCTGCTACGCAGCGCTACATGGATGCGCAAATTCAAAAGCTGACCGGCATCCTGCGCGAGCTCGGTCTGGCGAAATAGGCCGTCGCGGCGAGCAGGAACGTCTATTGCGGTACCTCAAAGCGGCACGGCGTGGCGGCTCCCGATCGCTTGCCGAGGCCGGCTGGGCGCATCGGTCCGGCCGTGATCTCCCGTCCGAATGCCTCGCAGAGCGGCCAATTGTTCCCACGCGAGGCCGTGTTCCCTGGTGAAGCGAGTTCAGATGGCGCGACCCTGGAAAATCGCTGGCGCAGTCCTTGTCGTCATCGTCGCCGCGCTCGTCGCGTTCGCGTTCCTGTTCGACTGGAATACGTTGAAGCCTTATGTCGAACGCAAGGTCACGGAGAAGACCGGTCGCGAGTTCACCATCAAGGGCGATCTCGACGTCGATCTCGGGCTCAATCCGCTGATCACGGCACAGGGTCTTACGCTCGCTAACGCGCCCTGGGGGACCCGACAGCCGATGGTGACCGTCGACAACCTCGCGTTCCGCGTCAACCTCTGGCGTCTCATTCGCGGCGAGATCGTCCTGCCGGAGGTCTCCGCTTCTCATCCGAACGTCATCATCGAGCGCAGCAAGGACGGCAAGGCTAACTGGGAATTGACCGAGAAGCACGAGGAGGAGGGCACCGCGCCGAAGATAGGTAGGCTGTCGCTCGATCAAGGCACCGTGGTGATACGCCTTCCCGCGAGCCAGGTGGATGTAACGGTCGATCTGACGAGCGAGGCGAAGGAAGGCGGCGACGTGCGCGAGGCGCCGATCAACTTCAAGGCGCGCGGCACGTTCAAGGGACTGAAGCTCGCGGCGCAAGGCCAGGGCGGCGCCGTGGTCTCGCTCGCCGATCCGAATCTGCCGTATCCGATTCGCGCCGACGCGCAGATCGGCACGACGCGCGGCAAGGTGAACGGCACCATCACCGGTGTTGCAGTTCTCGCTGCGATGAACCTCGATGTCGATCTGCAGGGCGACGATCTGTCCGCGCTATATCCGATCCTCGGCGTCGTGCTCTTTCCTTCGCCGCCGTATCGCATCTCCGGCAAGCTGGTGCACGAAGGCGACGTGTGGAACTTCAACGGCTTCAAGGGCAAGGTGGGGAACAGCGATCTCGGGGGAACGGTGCGCTTCGACACAGGCGGCAAGCGCCCGAAATTGAGCGGCGACCTGGTATCGACCAAGCTCGATCTCACCGACCTCGAAGGTTTCATCGGCCCGAAGAAGGCGCCGCGTCCGGAAGAGTCGCCGGCGGAGAAGGCACGCAAGGCCGAGTCGGCCAGACGCCAGAGCGAACGGGTGCTCCCCGACGAGGAGTATCGGCTCGACCGATTGCGGGCGATGGATGCGGATGTGACGTTCAAGGGCAAGTCGATCATCAACGAAAAAGCCCCGGTCGATGAATTGACCGTGCATCTCAAGGTGAACGACGGATTGCTCACGCTCGATCCGCTGGATTTCGGCGTCGCGGGCGGCCGGATCGCATCGAAGATCGCCGTCAACGGAAGGCACGATGTGCCGGTGGGCGAAGGGCGCATCGAGGTAAGCCGGCTTCATCTTGACCGTCTATTCCCCGGCAACGAGCTCATGAAGACGAGCCGTGGTCTGATCGGGGGCAGGCTGGAGTTCAAAGGCTCCGGCAAGTCCTTCGGCGGGCTGCTGGGCTCGACGAACGGAAGAGCGACGCTGCTCGCTTCCGGCGGACAGATCGACGCGTTCATTCTGGAGCTCCTCGAGCTCGACGGCGCACAGATACTCAAATATCTCTTCTCGAGGGATACCAAGAAGACCGAGCCATTGCGCTGCGGCGTGCTGGACTTCCCGATCAAGAACGGCATTGCGGAAAGCGAGATCTTCGTGGTCGATACCGAAGACACGATCGTTCTCGGCGGCGGGCAAATTGATCTCAAGAACGAGCGGTTAAATCTCACTCTCACACCGCGCGCGAAGCACGCCAGCATACTGAGTCTGCGCTCGCCGATACACATCGTCGGCACCTTTAAGAAGCCTGGTGTGCGGCCCGACAAGACGCTCGTCCTTCGTGCCGGCGCTACTTTGGTCGCTGCAGTCCTGGCGCCGGTTGCGGCGCTCATCCCGCTCGTCGAAACCGGTCCCGGCAAAGACGCGAACTGTCAGGCGCTCATCGAGGAGGTGAAGCAGAAGCCTGCCGACAAGCCGACAGCGGGCCGTGGAGCGGAAAGGGAGCGAGCGGCTCGCCGCGGAGGATAACCATTCGATGTGCGAAGGGCGGCGGTCGCGACGAGAGCGCGATACGTCGAGCGGCAGACTCGGCGGCTTTCATGGGTCGGAAGAAAGCGCCTGTGGTCCTGCAAGGTTGTCTGAGTGGTTGCCCCATTAATGCCTTTCGCGGCGGCTGCGTTGCTACGTGACCGCAGCGGGGGCCGAGCACTTAGGGTCGCCCCAGCTTTCCTCGAGCCCGGGCGTCGGGTGGTGTCTGGGAAAGCCTGCAGAAGAGCGATACCCAATAATCTTTAGTTTTATTGGGTAGTGAGTATACTACCCAACAATGTCACTTGTTATTGGGTAGCGCGATGGCGCAGCCGACCCTTTATCGACCGCAGGAACTGATCTTCCGCACTCAGTATGCGGAGCTCAAGGAGCGCGTCCGCGCTGCCGGCGCGCTCTTGCCTGGCACCCCGGGAACGCTCGCATTGCGCACCGGCACGGGGCGCGGCCAGTGGTATCGCGTTTACTACCCAGCCCCTGGCAAACAGGCAGAGGAGTGGGTCGCGCCCGAGAGCGATCGGCAGTCGTACCAGGCGATGCAGGAGAAGATCGAGTTCGCGGGCTGGGTGTCCAATCAAGTCGTCGCGTTGCGTAAGCTGGGTTTTCAAGTCGCCGACAAAGGCACGGCGCGGGTGCTGGTCGAGCTTCATAATCGCGGCGCATTCGAGGCCGGATTGGTGCTCGTGGGCACGTTGTCGTTCATGGCGTGGTTGAACGAACTGGGTGCAGCAGCACTGAGCGCTCGAACGCAGGATGTCGATCTCGCCCGTCGCCAGCAGTTGAAGCTTGCTGCGCCTCTTGCTTTTCTCAGCACGATGCAGGCAACCGGCTTGCCTTTCGTCGCAGTGCCTGGAATGCCCTCGTCGGCGCCCTCAACGTCGGTCAAGCTGCCAGGCGTCGAAGGATTGCGCGTGGATGTTCTTGCACCTGCGAAGGCCGTCGGCCAAATAATCCAGGTGCCCGAGTTGCAATGGGCCGCGCAGGGCATTCCGTACTACGATTATCTGCTCAATGGACCCGAGGCCGGCGCGGTCCTTGCGGGCGGCCACTGTGTGCCTGTGCGCCTCCCGCAAGCTGCGCGGCTGGTATGGCACAAGCTCTACTCGAGCCTCCACAGATCCGGTTTCCCGGAGAAGGCGGCCAAGGATCTGCAACAGGCGTTCGTGCTCGCTGCTGTGCTATCCGAGAGCGACGATGCGGCCTCGCTCGTGACCGCCTTCAAGGACGCGCCGCGGAAAATGGCCGACGAGATTCGAGCGATGCAGAGCAAGCTCATCAAGCGCACGGAAAAATATCCGGCCATTCAGGACATCTTTGTAGACGCTTTGCGCTCCAAGCGCAGGTCCGTGGGCCGCTAGCGCGAAAAGGTGGCGAGGCTCCAACACTTCTCGGATAGTTCCAATCATTTGGGAGCTTGCTCCCTTTTTCTGCTCCGTAAGGGTAGAGACAGCGGCTTGGCGTCCCCACGGGGATTCGAACCCCGGTTACCGCCGTGAAAGGGCGGTGATCAGGGAGGCGAAAAGGGTCATTGTGCGGCTATGGCCTCCGCTTCAACAGAAAATTCTGCAACCCCTCCTGCACCACCTCGCCGCGCTGATTGATTACGTGTAACTGCCGCTTCATCACCCCGCGGTCGGGCTTGGACGATTCGCGCTTCTCCAGCACTTTGATCTTCGCGTGGATGGTGTCGCCGATCTTCACCGGCTTGGTGAAGCGCAGGTCTTCGAAGCCAAGAAAGGCGATCAGCGTGTCGTCGTAGAGGTGGAGCTGGAAGAGGAGGCCGGCGGCGATGGCGTAGACGAGCGGGCCGTGGGCGATGCGGGTGCCGAACTGTGTGGTCTTGCAGTATTCCTCGTTGATGTGGAGCGGGTTGTAGTCGCCGGACAGGCCGGCGAACATCACAATATCTGCTTCCGTCACCGTGCGCGCGGGGCTCACGTATTCGGCGCCGATCTCCCAATCTTCCCAGTAAAGACCTCTCATCCTCGCTCCCTCACTTGATGGCGCCTGCGGCGCGGAGTTTTCGTATCGCTTCTTCCGGCATCGCTAGCACCTCGCGCAGCACCTGGTCGGTGTGCTCGCCCAGCATGGGCGCGGGATTCGATATCGTCTCGTCGATGCCCTCGAACTTGATCGGATTGCCCGGCAGCCGCACTTTGCCGGCCTGCGGATGCTCGTATTCGACGATCATCTCGCGCTCGGCCACCGGCGGCTCCGCGAAAGCGCGATCGAAGTGGTTCACGGGCGCCGCCGGCACTTGCGCAGCACGCAGGCGCGCGAGCCAGTCATCCACTGTGCGCGTGCGGAAGATCGCTTCGATGACCGGCACGAGCGTGTCGCGATGCTGTACGCGCAGGGCGTTGGTCTTGTAGCGCGGATCGTCGGCAAGCTCGGGCTTCTCCATCACTTCGCACAGCTTCCGCCAGAACCCTTCCTCGCGCGTGGCGACGACGACGTAACCGTCCTTCACTTGAAACGCCTGCCATGGCACGGTGTAGTCGTGGCCCGAGCCGGGCGGCCCCGGCAGCTCGCCGTTGGTGAGCCACATCGTGCCCATGTACGAGGTCAGATGGAGCATCGCGTCGAACATGGAGAGCTCCACGCGCCGGCCGATGCCGGTGCGCTCGCGCTCGAACAGCGCCGCGAGAATGCCTTTGCAGGCGAAGATCCCGCCGGAGAGATCGGCGAGCGGGATGCCGACGCGCACCGGCGGGCGGCCGCGTTCGCCGGTAATCGCCATGTGGCCGCTGATCGCCTGGATGATGATGTCGAGAGCGGGGTAGTCCTTGTATTGGCCTTCGGTGCCGAAGCCCGTGACGGAGCACTGGATGATGCGCGGATTGATTTCCTTCAGCGTCGCGAAGTCGATCTTCAGTCGCTCGAGCACGCCCGGCCGGAAGTTGTCGACGACGACGTCGGACTTTTTCACGAGGTCGTAGAATACCTCGCGGCCGTCGTCGTTCTTGAGATTGATGACGACGCTCTTCTTGTTGCGGTTGAAGGTGAGGAAGAGGCCGCTCACGCCGCGGTAGGGAGCGACGGAAGGATTGCGACCGAGATCGCCTTCGGGCGCTTCGATCTTGATGACCTCGGCGCCCAGATCGGACAGCACCTGTCCGCCATACGTGCCGGCGATGATCTGGCCGAGCTCGAGGATGCGGATGCCTTGGAGCGGGTGGGTCATGGCTGACCCACCGTGACTCGTGACTCGTGACCCGTGACTCGCATGTGTGCAATTCGCTGTTCGAGGTCTTTCATCTAGAACCCATCTCAAAAATGCCCCAAAACCATAGACAGGATTTACAGGATTTACAGGATTGAGGCGAAAAGCTAGACGTTCTTATCTTGTTAATCCTGTTAATCCTGTCCATTTTTTGTTTTTTGAGACCCCTGTAGTCACAAGTCACCAGTCACGCAGTTCAGAGCCCCAGCCCTCGGGCGATGATGTTGCGCTGTATCTCAGACGTCCCGGCGCCGATGGTCGCCAGCCGCGAGTCGCGGAAGAAGCGCTGCATGGGATATTCCATGCAATAGCCGTAGCCGCCGAGGATCTGCAGCCCCAGATCGGAGACGGCCTTGTACGATTCGCTCGTGTAAAGCTTGAGCACTGCGGCGTCATGGCGCGTGGCCTTGCCTTCGTTCATCAGCCAGGCAAAGCGGTAGACCAGCATGCGCGAGACGTCGAGCATGACTTTCATGTCGGCGAGCTTGTGCGAGATCGCCTGGAACGAGCCTATCGGCCGGTCGAACTGCTTGCGGTTCTTGGCATATTCCAGCGCGTAATCGAACGCGGCGCTCGCTGCGCCGGTGCGCGCTGCGGAGAGGCACAATCGCTCGTACCACAGGTAGCTGTCCACTTGTTCCCAGCCGTGATCCACTTTGCCGAGCACGGCGCTCGCCGGAACCTTCACGTCGTTGTAGAAGACCTGCGTCGTGCCGATCGCGCGCTGGCCCAGCGTCGCGATCTTCTTCACTTCGATGCCCGGCAACTTCGTGTCGACGAGAAATGTCGTGACGCCTTGCTGTTTGCGGCCCTCACTCGACGTGCGAGTGACAAGCAGGCAGTAATCGCTCAAATCCATGCCCGAGGTGAACACCTTCTGGCCGTTGATGACGTAGCCGCCATCGACCGCGACGGCGCGCGTGGCCACGGCCGCTGCATCGGACCCTGCGTGCGGCTCCGACAATCCGAAGCAGAAGGTGAGCTCGCCGCGCGCAACCTTCGGCAGAAGCGCGCGCTGCTGCTCCGGTGTGCCGTGCTTCATCACCGCGTAGCCGCCGTAAGTGATCGTACGAAACACCCACATACCGAGCTCTTCGAAATGCCGTCCGCATTCTTCGAGCAGGATCGCGAGCTCGATCGCGGAAGCGCCGCTTCCGCCGTGCTCGGACGGGATGATCAAGCCCAGCCAGCCGTGTCTGCCGAGCGCATCGTAGGCTTCACGAGGCGGCGCGCCCCGCTCGTCGCAGCGCTGGGCGTATTCCGGCGTGCACACGTCGTCGAGCAGCTCCTGAACGTGTGAGCGGAGCTCGTCCTGTTCCGGCGTGAATGAAAAGTCCATACTCGGCAGTCTAAAAGGCTCAAAAAACGAAAATGGACAGGAGGATTAACAGGACTGGCACGATCAACAAGAAGAGCACCGTGGGTCTTTTGTTCTAATCCTGTAAATCATGTAAATCCTGTCTATTGCTCTTGTCTTACGGTATGTTCCCGTTGAGTCAGCGGTCCAGCTCCGCGAGCGCGAGCACGCGCTTGGCACGCGCGTACATCGCATAATCGACGAGCTTGCCGGCGACGACGATCGCCGCCTCTCCCTTCTTCTCGGCCGCTTCGAATTCCGCAACCACCTCGCGGTAATAAGCGACCTCGGCTTCCGGTACCGCGTACGCCTCGCGTACGGGCGCAATCTGCTTGGGATGTATGACCGTGCGGCCGACGTAACCCAGGCGAGCCGAAAGACGGCTGTCCTGTCGCAGGCCCGCTTCGTCCTCGAGATCGCTGAACACCCCGTCCAGCGGGTACAGCTTTCCGGCCGCGCGGGTGTCGAGCAGCACTTTCGAGCGCGCGTACATGAGCTCGGTGCCTTCGATGGACCAGCTGCAGCCGAGATCGGTCTGCAGATCGCCGTCGCGTGCCCCGCCTATGCATGCGCTCGCAACCCGTGGCGACGCCGTGAGCATGTCGTAACAGCGATAGACGCCGAGCGCGCTTTCGATCATGAGCACGATCTCGACCGTCTGTGTGCTCATGCCGCGGGCAGTTTCGCAGCGCTCGATGATTTGCGCCGTCTGCAGCACGTCGTCCACCGTCTCGGCCTTGGGCAGGAAGATGCCGTCAAGGCCCGGCTGGACTACGGCGTCGAGATCATCGTCGAGCACGCGTGTCGCCGCGCTGTTCGTCCGTACATAGATCGCCGGGCGCTTGTCGCGCGTGGCGGCCATCGCGATGGTCTGCCCGACCAGCTTGCGCGCTTCCGTCTTGGCGGCAACGGGAACGGAATCTTCGAGGTCGAGTATGACGGCGTCGGCGCCGCTTTCCAGCGCTTTCGCCATCACGCGGTCTTTGATGCCCGGCGCGAAAAGGGCGGTGCGCAGCGGCTTCACCGTCGCTCCTCATCGAGTTGCGTGTTGGCTTGCTGA
Organism: Rhodospirillaceae bacterium; assembly: GCA_050260255.1. GTDB lineage: Bacteria > Pseudomonadota > Gammaproteobacteria > Burkholderiales > SG8-41 > JAQGMV01. The sequence continues at coordinate 18,531 of JBLNBW010000078.1, forward strand.
CGCCCAATCGGCAATCGGCACATGACTCCTCCTATCGTGTTTCTTGATGGAATTCTAGCGCGTGCGAACCTGGACGTTGACTTCGGCGGCGAACCGTCCTTCGGGATCGAGCTTTTCGAGCGCCGCGAGCTCGCCCATCGTGGCCTTCGGCGTGACGGCGGCGCGCGTCGCGTCGAACTCGAAGCCGGTGAGCCGCCGGATGGTGTCGACGTCGGTCGCTTCGTTCCACGATGCGAGTCGGAAACGTGCGCCGGGGACAGTGTCTCGTTCGAACACCGCAAGCGGGGTGACGAGCACCGACATGTTGCCTGCGCCGGTGACGAAGTCGAGCTTCTCGACCAGCGTGCGGGGCGAGTGTTCGGTGCGCCAGGTGACCACGCGCTTCGCCGTCGGCAGCATGACGGCCGCGCCGCCGCCTCCCGGCAGTCTTACGCGAGGCTTCTCCCACGGGCCGATAGCCGAAACGTTGGTGCGGCCCTCTGCGTCGATCTGGGCACATCCCAAGTAGACGAGATCGAGGCCGCCGCGTGCGCAGAGATCGTAAAAGTCTTCGTTCGGAAAAATCGCAGGCGAGCCGGCAACGATCGCCGGATCGCTGCTGGAAACGGGAACATGCTCGGGCTGCGGCTCGACGCCGCCGGCAACGTTGATGTACGTGAAGTGGAAGTCGTAGGCCTGCTTCGCAAGCAGGCAGGCGATCATCGGCAGCGTCGAATTCACGCCGCTGAACGCGATCTCGTTCGGCCGAATCTGCCGCGCGAGATTGACGACGATGTAGGAGAAGGGGGACCACATGTTTGTTTGACGGCGTGAATGGTGAGTCGTAAGTGGTGATTGGAAGGAGAGCATACTATTCTCCATTCACCAATCACTACTCACGCTTTTCCATTTCGGGCGCCGCCGCAAGATGTGCTTCAAGCGTCTGCGGCTCGTCCTTCAAATACGCTTCGACGGCCGGGTAATCGACCTCGTACAGTCCGTGCATGGAGCCGGGCCACGCGCCGCGCGGAACGATCGCGACGGCTTCGACCATAAAGCCGGGAACGAGCGTGAGCTCCGGCTGCTCGGCGAGCGCGGCTGTCGGCACAAGGCGTTCGGCGGTGATGAGGACACGCTTTGCCGCGCGCGTGAGCGGATGGTCCCAGAACGGCGAGCCGTAGATCCGTGCATTGCCCTGTTCGTCGACTTCGTGGGCATGTATGACTGCGACATCGGGCTGGACGGCCGGGATGACATACACGTCTTTGCCGGAACCGTATGGATCTCGGATCGTTTGCCAGCCGTTGATGCGCGGAAGATCGCTGCCATGCACGCCGGCGACCGGCTGGAAGGGCACACCGTAAGAGGCTGCACGCAGCCCCGCGACCAAGGTCATTCAGGCATGTTCTTCGAGCGCCGCCTCGCCGCGCTCTATCGCTTTCCTGTACCAGGGCGCCAGCCCGAGATTGCCTTCCATCGCGACCATACCTGCGCGCGCTCGGCGCACTGCGCCTGCCCGGCACAGAAGATCGAGGTCGTAGCCGGGCGAGGGTTTGATGATTTCGAGTCGGCGTGCGCGCCGACGAGCGAGCTCGCGCACCAGCGCGAACGGTCCTCGATGAAGAAATACGCCGCCCATGCCGAGGGCCGCGCCGTCCGGGATGCGGTCGGCGAGCTCGGCGAGCGAGCGGACTTTTGAAGCAGGCATGACACTCATGCGGCACTCCACACTCAGGGAGAGGTGACGAAATCATATCACCCGGGTCGCGGTCATGATCTGGACTATAGCGTGCGAGCGTGCGCAGGGTGCGATAATCCGCGCTTATTTCAAACCGGACGGGGACCGCGCATGGCGATGTGGAGCGCCGAATACTACGGCAAGAAAGGCGACGTGAACCTTTATGTCTATCGCAAGCGTAAAGAAGCGCCCCGTGCGGGCGATTCGCGTCCGGTGCTGTTTTTCGTGCACGGGTCGTCTGCGTCCGGCCGTTCGAGCTTCGATCTGCAGGTCCCCGGACGCACCGATTATTCGCTGATGGATCACTTCGCGGGATTGGGCTACGACGTCTGGACCATGGACCACGAAGGCTACGGCCGGTCCGACCGCACGCAGAGCCACTCGGACATTTCGTCCGGGGCGGACGATCTCACCGTCGCGATGGCGATCGTGGAGCGCGAGACGGGGCAGAAGCGTGTGCGCATGTATGGCGGGTCGTCGGGCGCGCTGCGTGCCGGATTGTACGCACAGCGCAACCCGGGGCGGGTGGAACGGCTCATGCTCTCCGCGCTGGTTTATACGGGGGCCGGATCGCCGACGCTCGAAAAGCGGCGCGAAAAGCTCGCCGAATATCGCGCCAATCATGTGCGCAAGTTCGACCGTCCCTTCGTGCACAGCATGTTCACGCGAGACAAGCCCGGCACGTCGGAAATGATCGCGGCCGATGCGCTCGCCGATGCGGAGCTCGCGCTGGGCAACACGATACCGAACGGCACGTACCTCGACATGTGCGCGAATCTGCCGGTCCTCGATCCCACGCGCATCACGTGTCCGGTGCTCGTCATCCGCGGCGAATACGACGGCATCGCCACCGAAGCCGATCTGCTCGATTTCTTCGGTAAGCTGCCATCCAAAGACAAGCAGTTCGTCTTCATCGCCGGCTTGGCGCATGCGGCGACGCTGGGCATCAACCGCCACAAGTTCTGGCACGCGATGCAGTCGTTCATGTCCATGCCGGAGAACCGGGCGCTCGCATCATGAAGGGCGGGGCTGTCGCGGGCGCGTTGGCCGCGCTGACTTCGCTGGTTGCGATGTCATCATTCGCTCAGAGCTATCCGACCAAGCCGGTGCGGATGATCATTGCGGTGCCGCCAGGCGGGCGACCCGGCTCTCGGCGAAGGGGTTGGTGTTGGGGCGGAGACGGGGCGCAGGCCGCCGGGTTATGGCGACGGTGCTCTACGTGGCTCGCCATCGCGTTGGCCGCGCTGACTTCGCTGGTTGCGATGTCATCATTCGCTCAGAGCTATCCGACCAAGCCGGTGCGGATGATCATTGCGGTGCCGCCAGGCGGCCCGGCGGACACCTTGTCGCGGCTCGTCGCCCCCAAGCTCACCGAAACGCTCGGACAGACGTTCGTGCTCGACAATCGTCCGGGTGCGAACGGCAACATCGCGTACGAAATGGCGGCGCGCGCCGTGCCCGACGGCTATACCATCGTTGCGGTCGCCGCCGGCGTGGCGATCAATCCGAGTCTCTACCGGGACGTGAAGTACGACCCGCTGAAGGATTTCGCGCCGCTCACGCTCGGCATCACGGTGCCCAACATCCTGGTCGTTCATCCCAGTGTGCCGGCGCGCTCGGTTCGCGAGCTGATCGATCTCGCCAAAACGCGACGCGGCCAGCTGGTGTTCGCGTCCGCCGGGAACGGCACGTCAGGCCATCTCGCCCTCGAGCTGTTTCAGAGCTCCGCCGGCATCGACGTGGTGCACGTGCCCTATAAGGGCGGCGGTCCGGCGCTCGCAGAGCTGATCGGCGGCCAGGTGCAGGCGCTGTTCAGCATTGCGCTCACGGCGATTCCGCAGATCAAGGCCGGCAAGGCGCGGGCGCTCGCCATCACCAGCGGAAAGCGCTCGGCCGTCGCGCCCGAATTGCCTACCGTGGCAGAATCCGGCATACCCGGTTTCGAAGTGCTCGGCTGGTTCGGCTGGCTCGCGCCGGCGAAGACGCCGCAGCCGATAGTGACGCGCCTCAATCGCGAGATCGTTCGAATACTCGAGGAGCCGGCCATGCACGAGCGGCTCGTCGGGCTGGGATCGGATCCCGCGCCGTCGACGCCGCAGCAGTTCGCCGCCTTCATGCGCAGCGAGCACGACAAGTGGGCGGCCGTGATCAAGCAGGCGGGCATACGGCTCGATTAGCCGGTAAGGAGTGAGGTGTGAGGGGTGAGGAGTAAAGCGCCACGACGGTCGCGCGTCACGGCTCACCATTCACTGTTCACGAGTCACGCATCAGGAGAAAGAATGAGCAAAGCGAAGGGCATACGGGAGGTCGCCTACGTCGACGTCGGCGGAGGCGGGGGCAGTGTCGGACATGCGCATCGGCATGGCCATGGCATGGAGCCGGTGACGTGGTTCGACTGCGCGGGCGGTGGGCAGGTGGTCGTCGAGAACAACATCGCCTACGTCGGCAACATGCGCAATCCGCACGGCACGCTCATCATCGACGTATCGGACCCCAAGCATCCGAAACAGCTCGCATCGCTCTCCATGCCGGAAGGCACGCATTCGCACAAGGTGCGCGTCCACGGCGACATCATGATCACCAATCGGGAGGTCCTCGGGGCGCATGCGCTGCATGGCGAGACGCCGCCCGAAGGCTACAACGGCGGCCTGTCGATCTACGACGTGTCGAATCCGTCGAAGCCCAAGCTCATCACCAACTGGGAAACGACGGACAAGGCGGGCGCGCGGTATGCGCGCGGCGTACACCGCTTCGATTTCGACGGCCGCTATGCGTACATCTCGCCGACGATGGACGGCTACGTCGGCAACATCTGCATGATTCTCGACCTTAAGAACCCCGCGAAGCCCGAGGAAGTGGGCCGGTGGTGGATGCCGGGACAGTGGATTGCCGGAGGCGAAACGCCGACGTGGAAAGGCGACGCCCACAAATGCCATCATCCGCTGCGTTACGGCAACCGCCTCTACACGAGCTACTGGCAGGGCGGCTTCGTGATTCTCGACATCGAGGACATGAGCAAGCCCAAATTCGTTTCCGGACTCGACTGGAGCCCGCCGTTTCCGTGGCCGACGCACACGGCGCTGCGTATCCCGTTCAAGATCGGGGGGCGCGATTTCCTGCTCGCCACCGACGAGGACGTGTTCCGACAGGAAGACTATTTCAAATATCCGGCCGCGTTCCTGTGGATGGTGGACATTTCCGACGAGAAGCATCCGCAGCCGATCTCGACGTTCCAGGTGGAAGAGATGCCGGACACGCCGCAGCCGCGCATGACGGGCTGCCATCAGCCGTGCGAGAAAGTGACCGGCACCGAGATTCCGGTTGCATGGTTCGCGCACGGGCTACGCATCATCGACATCTCCAAGCCGCACGCGCTGAAGGAAGTTGCGTACTTCATGCCCGACGTGCCGCAGGGCTCGGACCGGGTGCAGAGCAACGACGTGACCGTGGACGATCGCGGCCTCATCTATCTGCTCGACCGCGTGCGCGGGCTGCATATACTCGAGCGAGTGTGAGGAGTGAGGAGTAGGGGGGCAGGAGTGGCGCCGCGCCGCCGGCGCGCTTCGACTCCCCATACCTCACGCCTTAATCCTTACCAACGAAAGCAAATGGAGTAAGCGAAGTGTCTAGTGGCGTATTCGACGACGCATTGATCAAGCATCTGTGGAGCACCGACGAGCTCCGCGCAATATTCAACGACCGCAACCGCATCCAGAAGTGGTACGAGTACGAGGCCGCGCTTGCGCTGGAGCAGGGCGCGCTCGGGATCATCCCGAAAGCGGCCGCTGAAGACATCGCCGCGCATTGCAGCGTGGAGAAGGTGGACGTGGAAGGGGTCGCGGCCGAAATTCGGCGCATCAAGCATCCGCTGGTACCGGCGCTGAAGGCGGTGCAGCAGCTGTGCAAGCCCGAGCACGGCGAGTACATCCATTTCGGCCCGACGACGCAGGACGTGCTCGATACGGCCACGATGCTGCAGATCAAGGAGGCGCACCAGGTTTTCCTGCGCGACATGAAGGCGATCGGCAAGGCGCTGTATCAGCTCGCCGAAAAGCATCGCGCGACGCCGATGGTCGGCCGGTCGCACGGCGTGCAGGCGCTCCCGATCACGTTCGGTCACAAGGCCGCGATCTGGCTCTCGGAGATGGGCCGCAATTACGAGCGCATGCGTCAGCTCGAGCCGCGCGTGTTCGTCGGCGGCATGGTGGGCGCGGTGGGCACGCAGGCCTCGTACGGCGAGCAGGCGCCGGAGCTCGAGCGCCGCCTCATGAAGCGCCTCGGTCTCGGGGTGGCGGACATCAACTGGCAGCCGGCCCGCGACCGCTTCGCCGAGTACGTGTGCGTGCTCGGCATCGTGAGCGGCACGCTGGGCAAGATCGCGAACGAGATCGTCACGCTCGAGCACACCGAAATCGACGAGATTGCCGAGCCTTTCAGCGAAGGCAAGGTGGGCTCCTCCACGATGCCGCACAAGCGCAATCCCTCGACGTGCGAGGCGGTGGTGGGGGTCTCGCGTGCGTTGCGCTACAACGTGTCGTTCATGCTGGAGTGCATGGTGATCGAGCACGAGCGCGACG
>JBLNBW010000079.1:0-30092 GCA_050260255.1 Rhodospirillaceae bacterium
GTCTTCAACGTGCTGCTGCAGGTCATGGACCACGGCACGCTGACGGACAACAACGGGCGCAAGGCCGACTTCCGCAACGTGATCATCGTGATGACGACGTTGCGGAAGTCGGCCTTGCGCCCGTTGTTGTCGGTCAGCGTGCCGTGGTCCATCACCTGCAGCAGGATGTTGAAGATGTCCGGATGCGCCTTCTCGATCTCGTCCAGCAGCAGCACCGAGTAAGGGTGCTTGGTGATTTGCTCCGTGAGCAAGCCGCCCTGGTCGAAGCCGACGTACCCAGGAGGCGCGCCGATGAGGCGCGACACCGCGTGGCGCTCCATGTACTCGGACATGTCGAAGCGGATCAGCTCGACGCCCATGGTGTAGGCGAGCTGCCGCGCCACTTCCGTCTTGCCCACGCCGGTCGGGCCGCTGAACAGGAAACAGCCGATCGGCTTCTGCGGATTGCCGAGACCGCTGCGCGACATCTTGATTGCCGCCGCCAGCGCGTCGATCGCCTTGTCCTGGCCGAACACCACCGCCTTCAAGTCGCGATCGAGGTTCTTGAGCGCCGTGCGATCGTCGCTCGAAACGTTCTGCGCCGGAATGCGCGCGATCTTGGCGATGATCTCTTCGATGTCGTGCTTGCCGATAACCCGCTTCTGCTTGGACTTCGGGAGGATCTTCTGCGCCGCGCCCGCCTCGTCGATTACGTCGATCGCCTTGTCCGGCAGATGGCGGTCGTTGATGAAGCGCGCCGAAAGCTCCGCCGCCGCCGTTAGCGCCGCCGGCAGGTACTTCACGCCATGGTGCGCCTCGAAGCGCGACTTGAGCCCTTTAAGTATCTGAACCGTCTCGGACACACTGGGCTCGGACACGTCGATCTTCTGAAAGCGGCGCGACAGCGCGTGGTCTTTCTCGAAGACCCCACGATATTCGTTGTACGTCGTCGCACCTATGCACTTCAGCTGCCCCGTGGAGAGCGCCGGCTTGAGCAGATTCGACGCGTCGAGCGTGCCGCCCGATGCAGCGCCGGCGCCGATCAGCGTGTGAATCTCGTCGATGAACAGGATGGCGTTCGGATTGTCGACGAGCTGCTTCAGCACCGCCTTGAGGCGCTGCTCGAAATCGCCGCGGTACTTGGTGCCCGCGAGCAATGCGCCCATATCGAGCGAGTACACGTTGCTGCGCTTCAGAATGTCCGGCACGCCGCCTTCGACGATGGCGCGCGCGAGCCCCTCCGCGATGGCGGTCTTGCCCACGCCCGCCTCACCAACCAGCAGCGGATTGTTCTTGCGGCGGCGGCAAAGCGTCTGCACCACGCGCTCAAGCTCCTTCTCGCGGCCGATCAGCGGATCGATCTTGCCGGAGAGCGCCATCGCATTGAGATTCATGGTGTAGCTTTCGAGCGCACCGCCCGCCTGGCTTTCGTGCTCGGTTTCCGACTCGTTCTCGGTCTTCGCGCTCTGCGCCTGCGGCACCTTGCTGATGCCGTGCGAAATGAAATTCACCACGTCGAGGCGCGTCACGCCTTTCTGGTGCAGGAAATAAACCGCATGCGAGTCTTTCTCGCCGAAGATGGCGACCAGCACGTTTGCGCCGGTCACTTCCTTCTTCCCCGAGGACTGGACGTGCAGGATCGCGCGCTGAATCACGCGCTGGAAGCCGAGCGTCGGCTGGGTGTCCACGTCGTCGCCGGCGAGTATCGGGGTATGTTCCGTCACGAAGTCCGACAGCAGCTTGCGGAGATCCTCGATATCCGCAGCGCAGGCACGCAGCACTTCGGAAGCCGACGGGTTGTCGAGCAGCGCCAACAGCAGGTGCTCCACGGTAATGAATTCGTGGCGCTTCTGGCGCGCTTCCATGAAGGCCATGTGCAAACTGACTTCGAGTTCCTGGGCAATCATCTGATTTAGGCTACCTCAATTTTCTTCCATGACACACTGTAACGGATGTTGGTGCTGCTTGGCGTACGACCGTACCTGCTCCACTTTGGTTGCAGCGAGGTCTTTGGGATAGATGCCGCACACGCCCATTCCTTCGCGGTGCACCTTCAACATGACCTGGGTTGCCCGTTCGCGACTCAGGGCAAAGAATTTCTGCAGCACGAGCACGACGAAGTCCATGGGGGTGTAATCGTCGTTGAGCAGCAAGACTTTGAACATCGGCGGCGGTCTGGTCTTGCTTTTCTTCGCCTCCAGAACCGTGTCGTCGCGCTGCCTCGTGGCCATTGCTGGAAAAAAGCTCGATGCCGCCTTTTCAACTGCTATTTTGGCCGCATTCGGAGAAAATTCAAGTGGCTTTAGCACGGGTTTTACCCCCATACCGGGCCTATACTTGACTTCCCAAGGCAAATGGCCTAGAAAGCAATCGGGTGTTTGGCTTCAAGCTCTTCCGCAGGACCGGTTAGGCCTGATGCGATCCTTGAAATCCAAACGAGGTGCGGGCATCGGGCCCGTTTATTGGTAGAAGGAAGGTGTATGGCAACTGGTACTGTGAAATGGTTCAATGATGCAAAAGGGTACGGCTTCATTACCCCGGACGATGGCAGCGAAGACTTGTTCGCTCACTTCTCCGCAATACAAATGGGCGGATTCAAAACGCTCAAGGAAGGCCAGAAAGTCTCCTTCGAAGTCACGCAGGGCCCGAAGGGCAAGCAAGCGTCAAACATCCAAGCCATCTGACTCTCGAGCCGGTCACCTCAACCGGCCAGTCCCGACCGAATTTAGAAAGCCCACTGACCCTTCGGCGCAGTGGGCTTTTTTCTTACGGGCATCATCTGGCGGGGCGTGCCGCGCAGCCGAGCAGCGAGAACGCCCGCGCACGGCGGGCGTTCGTTATTTGCGCTCGCTCGCCGCACCGGCGGGCCGGTGCGGCGGCGAAGGTTACTTCGTACCCCAGGGCTTGATCGCTTCCTTCAGTTTGAGATAGCCCTCGATGTAGCGCGGCCGCTTGCCGCTGTACACCTTATCGAATATCGCGAGCTGGTCGTCGAGCCACTTCGCGAGCTCCTTGTTGCCCGGATTCGCCGCCTTGTACGCTTCGTTGATCAGCACGAAATGAATGCGCGGATCGTACGGCTGCTTCTCGCCGCCCACGGTTTCGTCGCCAGCAAGCAAGCGCAGCAGCATCGCATCGGCAGAGCCGAGCGTCTGCTCGTAAATCGGCTCGCCGTGGATACGGTACATGACGCTCGTCATGTCCTTGCCGTTCGTCATCGTGAAGCCCATTTCCTTCCAGATCTCGTGAATGTTCTTGTTCGCCTTCACGTGATCCAGCACCTTCTGCCCCCAGGCACGCAGCACGTCCGGCGCGTCGGCCATTAAGTCGGTGAGGCGGTCACCGTCGAGGTCCGTTGCGTACACGATTGCCGGGCGCTGGTTGATCATGTCGTGAAGCAGGATGCCGAAATTGGTGTCGGAGATGTGCTCGTGGATTTCGCCGCCCCAGTTCTCCATGCCGGCTTTGAAGTCCTTCGGCAGCAGCGCGACGATGGCATCGACATTCTCGCGATGCTCCTCGTACGCGTCGACGACATACTTGCGACCGAGCTTGAATTTCGTGCCTTGCAGCAGCCAGCGGATGATTCCGGCGTTGACTGCGTCTTCCTGCGCCTGCGTGGGCTTGGTTGCAACGCGGCCGATATGGCCCGTCTCATGCACGAGTTTCAGGAACAGCCGGGCGGCGTAAGCCATACGCACGCCGGGGGTGTTCATTTCCGAGTGGACGTTGCCGGTGTCTTTGTCGACGCGGAACTTCTTCTTGTCTTGCGAATACGGCAGACCGGGCATGAAGCGCACGCTCGTGATGCCGCCGTACGGGCGCACGTTGCAATAGACTCCGGCGGCAGTCCGCAGCGGCGCATTCGCCGACTTGCCCATCACGACGACTTTCTTGCCGTTCTCGTTCACCATGAAATCGCCTGCGGTCGACCATTTGATCGCCGTCGCGTCCAGCTTGCCGAACCACTCGAGCGACACGAGCTTGGTGTCGTGCCGGTACTGCGCCATCATCGGCACGGCAAGGAACGGCAGGCCCAGCACGTCGAGCGCCATGATGGTGCCGTTCAACGCGAACATGTCAGTGAACGCGTGCGCGACCGGTTTCACGTCGCCGACGAAGTTGCCACCTTCCCAGATGACGGCGTCGGAGTAACCCTTAGGCTGGGCTTTCGAGCGCTTGTAGATGCTGTCCAGGTACTTGAACAGGTCGCCGGTTTGTTCTTCCTGCGCGATTTTCAGCAGATCCAGTGGTTTCGTCATGGTGCTCTTTTCTCCTATCGACTCGTTGTCACCTGGTCCGGCGCTGCTCGCAATGGCCGCGCACGCGAAAATGCTGCCCGCATGACACTGCCGGAGCGATTGGGCTGTCCATCGAAGCGGTGATGTTGAATTCGCGCGGACGCCGCTGCGCAGGGCCGCGCGTGCGCGATGAAAAGCGGCAATTATACGCGAGCGCTCTACCTCGCGGGACATGTGAAGCAAGGTCACCAGCCGCCTTTTCCCTAGCAGCCGTCCTTCCTCCGCGAGACGGCCGCAAGTGACCGTGCCACCCCGTCATAATGCGCCGCAACATCAGGCGCGAAAATTGTTTCTACGATACGGGACGGAATTATGCCTGTTTGCTTCGTGAGGAGATCGGACATGGAACATGGCGTGGGCGCGCCGGCCGGCGTGGAATTACGGGGTGATATTGCACCGCGGTACAACGAAATTCTGACACCCGATGCGCTTGCATTCGTTGCGGAACTGGCGCGGCGCTTCGAGCGGCGGCGCCGCGACCTGCTCGCGCACCGCTCGCGGCGGCAAGCGGCGCTCGACCACGGCACACTCCCCGATTTTCTGCCGGAGACGCGTGCCATCCGGGAAGGCGACTGGCGCATCGGCCACGTGCCCACTGACCTTCAGGATCGACGCGTCGAGATCACCGGGCCTACCGACCGCAAGATGGTGATCAACGCCCTCAACTCCGGCGCCAACGTGTTCATGGCCGACTTCGAGGACTCGAACACGCCCACTTGGAGCAATATGATTGAGGGGCAGATCAACTTGCGCGACGCGGTGAACCGCACCATCGGCTGGTCCAGCCCGGAGGGCAAGCAGTACCGCCTCAACGACGACATCGCAACCTTGCTCGTCCGCCCGCGCGGCTGGCATCTCGTCGAAAAGCATGTGCTGGTCGACGGCGAGCCGGTGTCCGGTGCCATTTTTGACTTCGCCTTGTACTTCTTCCACAACGCACATGCGCTGATGGCACGCGGCAGCGGGCCCTACTTCTATCTTCCCAAGCTCGAGAGCCATCTGGAAGCGCGGCTGTGGAACGACATCTTCGTGGCGGCACAGGAGCAGTGCGGCATCGCGCACGGCACGATCAAGGCCACCGTGCTGATCGAGACGGTGCTCGCAGCTTTCGAGATGGAAGAGATCCTGTACGAGCTGCGCGATCACTGCGTCGGACTCAACATCGGTCGCTGGGACTACATCTTCAGCTGCATCAAGAAATTCCGCTCCGACCGCAACTTCTGTCTGGCAGAACGCGCCCAGGTCACAATGACGGCGCCCTTCATGCGCGCGTATGCGCTGCTCCTTGTGCAAACCTGCCACAAGCGCGGAGCATTCGCGATGGGCGGCATGGCAGCGCAGATCCCGATTAAAGGCGACGCGGCAGCCAATGCGGCGGCTCTGGAAAAAGTGCGCATCGACAAGCTGCGTGAGGTAACGGACGGTTGCGACGGTACCTGGGTCGCGCATCCCGCGCTGGTAAGCGTCGCGAAAGCCGTGTTCGACGAGCACATGCCGACGCCCAATCAAGTCCACCGGCAGCGGCCGGACGTCTCCGTCACTGCACGCGATCTGCTCGACTTCCGTCCGGAGCAACCCATCACGGAAGCCGGATTGCGCAATAACATCAGTGTGGGGATCCAATATCTCGGCGCGTGGCTCGCCGGCAATGGCTGCGTCCCCGTGTACAATCTGATGGAAGATGCGGCCACCGCGGAAATTTCGCGCTCGCAGATCTGGCAATGGATACGCAGCCCCAAGGGCGTGCTCGACGACGGCCGCAAGGTCACCATGGAATTGTTCCGGCAGATGCTTCCCGAGGAGCTGCAGAAAGTGCGCGTGCTTCTTGGTGAGGAGGCATGGGCGGCCGCGAAGTACGAGGAAGCGGCGAGGCTTTTCGATGAGCTGATCGTCTGTGACGACTACGTCGACTTTCTCACTCTACCGGGTTACGCATGGCTCACGCGCGATCTCGAAGGCGGGTCGCGCCAAAGCCACGTGATCGAAGGAGCGCCTTCTGAGGCGGCAACCTGAACGCCCGCATCATCCTGGTGTCCGCAGCCCTCGCCCGAGCGCGGGGAAGGGCACCGTGGTGCTCTTCAATAAGCCGTATGGCGTGATCTGCCAATTCACGGGTGACGGCACGCATCCGACGCTGAAGGGTTATCTTCCCCAGCGGGATATTTATCCGGCGGGGCGGCTCGATACGGACAGCGAAGGCCTTGTCGTTCTTACGGACAACGGGGCACTTCAGCACCGCATATCGGACCCGAAGCACAAACTGGCGAAAACTTATTGGGTAGAAGTCGAAGGCGTACCAACCGCTGTCGCTCTCGAGCGTCTGCGGACTGGTGTAGAGATCAGGGATTACAAAACGCGGCCGGCCGAAGTACGGGCCGCCGAGCCGCCGCCATGGCTGTGGCCCCGCGTGCCACCCGTACGCTTTCGCAAGCACATACCCACCACTTGGCTGGAATTGCGCATCACCGAAGGCCGCAATCGACAAGTTCGGCACATGACCGCGGCAGTTGGTCTGCCTACCCTGCGCCTCATCCGCTATCAGGTCGGTCCGTGGACAATAGCCGGTTTGCCGCCAGGGGAATGGTGCGAGAGCGATACGAAACCGTAATGGTTCGTGTCAACCGACCGCCAGCCGCCGCGTTAAAGACCCGTCGCCAACGTTGTTTCACTGAAAGGAACGCCTTTATGAGCAAACTCATGTCGCTGCTGGTCGCAGCAGTGTTCGCCGCTGTTTCGTTCAACGCCGCTGCGCAAGCTTCCGCGCCGGCCGCTACCGACCAGCCGGCCGCACAAGCGCCTAAAGCGCAAAAGAAAACCACCAAGAGCAAGAAAGCGAAGTCCAAAAAAGCCAAGAAGAGCGCCGACAAAGGCGCTGCTGCCGAAGCGACGAAGTAAGCCTCTCGCACACGCAAAAGGGCGGCTCGGGCCGCCTTTTTGCGTTTTAGCGTTCTGATTTACTGCTGCTTTTCCCCACCGACCGCCTTTCTTCGGTGGCGCTGTCAACCGCGCAGCGCTTCGGCCGTTATACCGCGTTGACCGATTTTTTTACGGTCATCGCTGTATCAGCAACTTAATCCAACATAAGAGGACATCATGACCAAGCTTCTGTCGAGCCTGTTTGCTGCTCTGTTCGCCGTCGTCACCCTCGGCCCGGTCGCGTACGCCGCCGACAAGAAAGACGAGAAGAAAGTCGAGAAGAAAGCCGAGAAGAAAGAAGAAGCCAAGAAGTAATTTTTCTTTCGCTCGCAGAAAAGGCGGGGCTATCCCGCCTTTTCTTTTTTCCCGCCGGGAAACGGAAGATTTTTGCGCCCACAGCGACCGCTACGGTCATCGTGTGCGATTTGCCATCGTCATTCTTTTCCGCTAACCTACGCTCGCCCCGGAAGGGGATTCGGTACCAGCAGGTACTTGAAAAACCGCCTATAAAGCTTTGGAGGGAGACACCATGAAAAAGCTGTTTGCTGCCATCGTCGCTGGTCTGTTCGCCATGACCGCCGTCTCGGGCGTTATCGCTGCCGACAAGAAAGACGACAAGAAAGTCGAAAAGAAGAAGGAAGAAAAGAAGTAATACCGTCTCCACGGTAATGGGGCAGGCCGCAGGCCTGCCCTTTTTAACGTACGCACACCGCCCAGCACTCCCTCGTTTTCCCTCCCCGCGCTGGCCCGGCTAAAATACGCCGGTGAGCGTCGCAAATATCTGGAAGGCCCACGTAACCGTGGCGGCCGTGATCGAGCAAACCGGCCGTTTTCTGCTGGTCGAGGAAGAAACCGACGAAGGGTTGCGGTACAACCAGCCTGCCGGGCATTTGGATCCCGGCGAGTCGCTGGTCGCCGCCGTTCGGCGCGAAACGGTCGAAGAGACCGCGCATGCGTTCGAGCCCCACGCGTTGATCGGCGTCTATCATCACCAGGTGCCGCCGTCCGGCCCCACGTACATACGGTTCGCCTTCTGCGGCGCACTCGGCAAGCATTACGAGAATCGCTCATTGGATGCCGGCATAGTGCGGACGGTATGGATGACAGTTGACGAACTGCGCGGCTCGACGGCGCACCACCGCACGCCGCTGGTTCTGCGTTGCGTGGAAGATTATCTCGCCGGGTGCCGTTACCCGCTGGACCTCCTGCGCGGCCCCGCCTGACCTATGGCACAACGTAAGCGCGTCGTCGTCGGCATGTCCGGAGGCGTGGACTCCTCCGTGGCCGCGCTCGTCCTGAAGGAACAGGGGTACGAGGTCACCGGTCTTTTCATGAAGAACTGGGAGGACGACGATACCGACGAGTACTGCACCTCGCGCCAGGACCTCATCGACGCGGTCTCGGTCGCCGATCGCATCGGCATAGAGATCGAAGCCGTCAATTTCTCGGCCGAGTACAAGGAACGGGTCTTCAACGAGTTCCTGAGCGAGTACCGCGCCGGCCGGACGCCGAATCCCGACGTGCTCTGCAACGCAGAGATCAAGTTCAAAGCGTTCCTGGATCAGGCGATGAGCCTCGGCGCTGATCACATCGCGACAGGCCATTACGCGCAGGTGCGCGAGATCGACGGCCGCTTCGAACTCATGAAAGCGGAAGACGGCAGCAAGGACCAGAGTTACTTCCTCTATCGGCTGAATCAAGGCCAGCTCGCGAGAACCCTGTTTCCTCTGGGCGCGATGTACAAGCGTGACGTGCGCGACATCGCGCGGCGCGCCGGCTTGCCCAATCACGACAAGAAGGACTCCACCGGCATCTGCTTCATCGGTGAGCGGCCGTTTCGCGAGTTCCTGAATCGCTACTTGCCCGCGCAACCAGGCGAGATACACACGCTAGATGGCGAAGTGGTCGGCAAGCACATGGGGCTCATGTTCTACACGCTCGGCCAGCGCCATGGCCTGGGTATCGGCGGACGCCGGCGTGATCGCTCCGAAAACACATCGGAGGAAGGCGATGCGTGGTATGTGACCGCAAAAGACATGAAGCACAACCGTCTCATCGTCGTGCAGGGGCACGACCATCCGGCGCTGCTTTCGAATCGGCTCAAGGCGGTGCGCCTCTCGTGGGTCAGCGGACACGCACCGGCCACGCAATGGGTGTATGCGGCGAAGACGCGCTATCGACAAAAAGACGCGCCGTGCACGATCTCGGAAGTGAACGACGGCAGCTGCGTCATCGATTTCGCCGAACACCAGTGGGCAGTCACGCCGGGCCAGTCGGTCGTGGTCTACGAGAGTCGCGTATGCCTCGGCGGCGGGATCATCGAGGAGCCCGGCGCGACCCCGGTCTCTATCGCCGACTGATCAGTTTCGCGGCGGAACGGTGTCGCGGAAGGACGGGCGTTGCGCGAGTTTCTCGGCGAAGCGGGCGAGATTCGGGTAGGTCTTGCGCCACGGCAAATCAGGCATCCGCAAATCGAGGAAGCCGAGGCAGCAGCCCAGCGCGATGTCGGATAGATTGAAAAACTCCCCGCTGCACCAGTTCCTGCTGCCGAGTTCATCCGACATCGCTTGCAAAGCGCGATCGATTTTCCCCTGTTGTCGCGCAATCTGCTCGCGTGACTGCATCGCCTCGGGCCGCCGCTTTTCGGCGACCGCGGCTACGATTGCATCCGTGCAGCCATCGGCCAGCGCCTCCCACCGGCGAACCTGTATGCGATGTCGCGTGTTCTCTGGTATGAGCCGCGCCACCGGACTCGCGTGGTCGAGATACTCGACGATCACGCGCGAGTCGAATATGGTCGTGTCGTCATCGAGCACGAGCACCGGGACTTTGCCGAGCGGGTTGAAGCTTGGCACACGGGTCTGCGTATCGTACGGCACGTCCACGACGAACTCGTAATCGATACGCTTCTCGGCGAGCACGACGCGCGCCTTCCGGGTGTACGGGCTGGTAGGCGTGCCGATCAACTTCATGGGAGTGACGCTGAGGAGTTACACGAGCGCGGCATTATAGCATCGGCAAACCGCCCGCTCCTGTGCGCGTCGTCACCTTGACGGTCGGAATCGGCGGCGTGTACTCTGAACGATCACGCTTACCTCCGCAGGTGACCCGATGGACATTCCGGCCGAAAAGTTCGTCCTTTACACGCAACCCGGGTGAAGCAGCTGCCTGCGGGCGAAAGAGTTTCTTTCGCGCAAGAAAATCGACTTCATCGCCGTCGATGTGCTGAACGACGCCGGAGGCCGCGAGCGGTTGCTCAAGCTTGGGGTGCGCAACGTGCCGGTAGTTGCGATGGGCAACCGCTATGTCTTCGGGCAGAACCTGGAGGACGTCGCGGAGTTCGTCGGGCTGCAGGGCACCGGCCACACGCCACTGCCGCCGTCTGAACTCATACGGAAGTGGGTAGACATTCTGCGTGTGGCGCAAAGCCACGTGCGGCAGATACCCGACGCACGTCTTCTGGAGCGCGTCATCGACAATCGCGATCGGTCGATCAGGCTGATGGCGCACCACGTGTTCCGCATCGGCGAAGCCTTCCTCGAGACCGTCGTCGATGGCGTCGAGTACGCCGTGCAGCTTGCCAACGTCCCGCCTGCCGACGGCACATACATGCGCAGCGAAGACATCGCGCAATATGGCGACACGGTGATCGCGCGGCTGCAGCGCTGGTGGGACAGCCTGGACGACAAGTCGTGCACGGTGAAGGTGAAGACCTTCTTCGGCATGCAGCCCACGCATATGCTCCTGGAGTGCTCGACGTGGCATTCCGCGCAGCACGCCCGCCAGCTTGCCGCCGTGCTGGAACGTTACGGCGTCGCACCCCAAGCCCGACTCACGCCGGAGTTGCTTGCCGGCCTGCCGCTACCCGAGCGGCTCTGGGAATGAGCCCGCCATGAAAAAAAGCCGCGGCACGCCGCGGCTTTTTTTTGGCGCTCCGGCCTACTCGGCCCTGATGTGCGCATCGCGCACCAACTTCGCGTATTTAGCCAGATCGCTCCGTATCTGCTTCGCAAACTCCTCCGGCGTGTTGCCCACCAGCTCGTTGCCGCCCTGCGTCGAGAGCCGTTCCACCACGTCGGGCATTTTGAGCGCCTTCACGATGCCGTCGTGCAGCTTGTCGATGATGGCGCGCGGCGTGCCCGCCGGCACCAGCACGCCCTGCCACTGCGTGAGCTCGAAGCCTTTCAAGCCTTGCTCGTCCAGCGTCGGGACGTCAGGCAGGGAGGGCGATCGCTTGAGCCCCGTCACGCCGAGCGCCCGAATCTTTCCGGCCTTGAGCTGGGGCACAGACGTAATCGGCGTATCGAACATGAAGGAGAGTTGACCACCGAGCAGGTCGGCGAGGGCCGCCGCGCTGCCCTTGTACGGGACGTGTATGGATTTCGTGCCCGTCATGAGATTGAAGAGCTCGCCGGACAAGTGATTGCCGCCGCCGACACCAGTCGATCCGTACGTGAGCTCGCCAGGCTTGGATTTCAGCAGCGCAATGAATTGTTTCAGGTTCGTGACGCTGCTCGATGCCGGAATCACGAGCACGTAAGAGTACAAAGTGCCTTGCGTCACTGGCGCGAGATCCTTGATCGGATCGTAGGCCGTCTTTTTGTACAGCACCGGATTGATGGTCACCGGCCCGCTGTTGCCGAGCAATAACGTATAGCCGTCGGGAGGCGACTTCGCAACGAGCTCGGTGCCTATTCCCCCGTTCGCGCCGGCGCGATTGTCGACCACGACGGTTTGGCCCCACGCCTCGGTGAGCTTCTGCCCGATCGTGCGGCTGAAAATGTCGGCGGCCCCGCCGGCGACGTACGGACAGATGAAGCGAATCGGCTTCGTCGGGTACTCGCTCTCCGCCGCATGCGCTGCGCCGAGCAGCGACCACGCCGCGATGCCGATGATGAGCTTGCGCATCCTCAACCCTCCTCGTTGTTATCAGTGATTCCCGCCGTGCCGCGCGGCGAGCAAAGCGTCCCAGTTTTCCGGAAGCGCGACCCTCCGGCTCACGGGCGGCCCCTGCACGTGATTGCTGACGTAGCCCTTCGACTGGTTTCTCCCCCAGTCGCCCGCCACGACGATCCCGATCCACTCCGGGCGCTGGAATACCGGCACCAGCCGGTCGGGGTCGTCCGATTCCTGGTACACCGGCGGCAGCAGGCCCTGCTTCACCGCTTCCGCGATGCGAAAGCCCGTCTGCCCGCAGTAGTACGCATAACGCTCCGCAAGCGAAGCCGGAATCTTCACGTTCTCGTACATGTAGCGCCGGATGTCGTCCTTGCTCCAGCCGTCCTGCGCGAACACTCTCGCGATGCTCGGTCCCAACACGATGAGCGGATGCCAGTTCGCATAGACCATCCCGATCGCCGACCAGTAGCCGCAGGCGCGCTGGCCGATCACATCCGCGATGAGCTCCATGTGCTCTATCGCCTTCTCGCTACCGGTATACGTGGGCGCGCTGATGGCCACCACGCTTTGCACCGTCACCACGTTGTCGCCGGCATTGAAGCCCCGATCGACGCTGTACGGCTGCCAGCCGATGTCTGCGACTGCCTGCTCGTTCTCCGGCAGCGCGACGAGGAAGCTCTGCGCAATGCTGCCCTTGTCCGCGCCTTCCGGCGCGTGATGGAATCCGGCGAGATTGCGCAGCACCAGCCGCAGGAAACGGCCGAGACTCGTGTTCGCACGCTTGCCGACGCGCATGACGCCCTGACCATGATGAAGCTCGAGCGCCTGCACGATCGGCCCGTTCACCACGATGAGCGGCTCCCACCCCGGCGTCGAGCCGGCATCTTCCACCTTGAATTCCGGATCGCACACCGCTTCGACGATGGCGAGCATCAGTGGCATGTACTCGGGCAGGCAACCGGCCATCGCGCCGTTCACCGCGATATTCCACACCGTCGCCTGGCGGTTCGCCGGCGGCAGTACGCCAATCACTTCATCCGGGCTGCGCGGGGTATAGCGCAGAAAGCGCTCCACGCGCTCCACCGTGGGCGGCATGATCGGAAGTCCGTCGGACCAGAAGTGCCGATAGAAATGATCGTCCACGGCGTCGAGCGTGCCGCTGAAGACGATCTCGCGCGGCGCCGGATAGCGACGATCGGCGATCGGCTTACGCTCCGCGATCTGCGCCGTGAGCCCTTTGATGATGCGCGGCAGGAGCTGCTCTTCCACTTTGCGCCGCAGCTCGTCCTTGCTGTCCGTCATCGGCACGCCGGGGAACTCGGCAATCGCGAGATCGGGAAGTCCCAGCCCGCTCGCCACGACGGCCGCCTGCTTGAGAAAGCCGGTGGAGATCACAGACACGCTCGGAACGCCCGCGCGCTCCACCGCTGCACTCGCCCGCAACACGGCGGGCGTGCAGGCGCCTCAGGCCCCTATCGCGGAAATGACCGCATCGACGCGATGCTCGCGCAAGAGCTCCGGCACGCGCGCGACGAGCTCACGCTGGCGCGGACCGTGCACGTTACCGAAAACATCGTACGTGACGAAACGGATGCCGGGATAGCGCGCGGTGAGCTGCTCGCGCAGGATGGGAAAGATTTCTTCACCGCGGAACAGGTAATCCCACAGCTCGCCGATCACCGCGTCGTTCAGATCGCGGACTCGCGCGTTCGGCGCGCGCTCTTCGAAAGCCGGACGGCCGAGCGGCCATACGACGTCGTACTGCGGCTCCGCGCCGCGATTCCCTGCCATCATCGTGATCTCCAGGGCGCACTGCAGCATGCCGCTGCAGCGAGGTGGGTACGTCCAAAGTGTGGGGCCAGAATAGCATAGGCGGTTTGATTGAGCTAAACTGCCGCCTCGAATCTCGAGCTCGTCCATCATGTTTCCTCGCCGCACGCCCGTTCACCGACGGATGCCTTCATGTTGACGCACTCCGCCGGCGCGCGTCGCGCGCTTCCTTCGGTCGATCGGCTGCTGAACGCAGCGAGCATCGTCGCACTCATCCAGCAATACGGTCGTCCGCTCGTGCTCGACGCGGTGCGCGCGCAGCTCACCGCGCAGCGCGAATTGTGGGCGCAGGGCAATGCGGAACCGGCCGAATTCGACGAAGCGGCGTTTGCGCGCGCTTGCAGCGATACGCTCGCGGCGCAGACAGCGGCGTCGTTAAAGCCGGTGTTCAATCTCACCGGCACCGTGCTGCATACCAATCTGGGTCGCGCTCTCATGCCCGAATGCGCGGCGCGCGCAGTCGCGACAGCCATGATGTCGCCGGTCAATCTCGAGTACGACCTCGGGGCCGGCGCGCGCGGCGAGCGCGACACGCATGTCGAGCGTTGGTTGACGCGCCTTACCGGCGCACCGGGCGCCGTCGTCGTGAACAACAACGCCGCGGCGGTGTACCTCGCGCTCAACACGCTCGCGCTGCGCAAGGAAGTAATCGTCTCGCGGGGCGAACTGATCGAAATCGGCGGCGCGTTCCGCATACCCGACATCATGTCGCGCGCCGGCTGCAAGTTGCGCGAAGTTGGCACGACGAACCGCACGCATCTGCGCGATTACGAAGAGGCGATCACACCGCGCACGGCGGCGATCATGAAGGTGCACACGAGCAACTATGCGATACAGGGCTTCACCTCATCGGTGCCGGAGGCGGAGCTCGCCAAGCTTGCACACGACCGCGGCCTGCCGTTCATCGTCGACCTAGGCAGCGGGACGCTGATCGATCTTGCGCAATACGGCCTGCCGCACGAGCCGACACCGCGCGAAGCGCTCGATCAAGGCGCGGACCTCGTCACGTTCAGCGGCGACAAGCTGCTTGGCGGTCCGCAGGCCGGGCTGCTCGTCGGCAATCTCGATGTAGTTCGCCGGTTGCGGCGCAATCCGCTCAAGCGAGCGCTGCGCGTGGACAAAATGACGCTCACGGCGCTGGAATCCGTCCTTCAGCTGTATTCGAATCCCGATCGCCTGAAAACCGAGCTGCCCACGCTGCGTTGGCTCACGCGCGAGCCGGCAGACATCGAAGCCCAGGCGGCGCGCGTCCTGCCCCACATCGCGGGCGCGCTTGGCGTTCGGACAGCTGCCCGGATAGTGTCGTGCACGAGCCAGATCGGGAGCGGATCCCTGCCCGTGGATCGACTCACGAGCTGCGGCATCGCGATGGGCCGTACGGCGAAACAAGGACCGTCAGCGGAAAAGATCGCCGCGGCGTTCCGCGCACTGCAGCGCCCCGTGATAGGCCGTATCCAGAACGACGAGTACGTCATCGACTTGCGCTGCCTGGATGACGAAGCGGGATTCGTCGGGCAGCTCGCGCAACTGAAGCTGTGAGCCGGCAATGATTATTGCGACCGCCGGCCACATAGATCACGGCAAGACGACGCTGGTGAAGGCGCTCACCGGCGTGGACACCGACCGCCTGCCTGAAGAAAAAGCGCGCGGCATTTCCATCGATCTTGGCTTTGCGTACTTGCCGTTGGCGGGCGGTGCGACGATCGGGTTTGTCGACGTCCCGGGCCATGAGCGGTTCATACGCAACATGCTCGCCGGCGTATGCGGCATCGACTATGCGCTGCTGGTCGTCGCTGCAGACGACGGCATCATGCCGCAAACGGTAGAGCACCTGCAGATACTGGACTTGCTGCGCGTCACCCGCGGCGCCGCAATAATCACCAAGATCGATCGTGTGGAAGCCGAGCGCCTTACGCACGTCGTGGACAACGTGGGCGCGCTGCTGGCCGGCACGAGCCTCGAAGGGGCGCCTGTCATGCCGGTGTCTGCGGTGGGCGGCACGGGAATTCCCGAGTTGCGCGCCCTGCTCGAGCGCGAAGCAGCGCAGGCCGCGTCGCGGCTCAGCGAAGGTCAGCATTTCCGCCTCGCCATTGATCGCGTGTTCAGCGTGGCGGGCAGCGGCACTGTCGTGACCGGTACGGTGTTCAACGGACAAGCACGCGCGGGAGACAGGCTCGTCGTGTCGCCGTCGGGACGCGAGGTGCGCGTGCGCGGTTTGCAGCAACGCGGGGCCGCGGCAGACTCCGCGCGCGCCGGTGAACGATGCGCGCTCAATCTCACGGGCTCGGACCTGGAAGGGATAACGCGCGGCGAATGGGTGCTCGCCGCGCCGCTGCATCGCCCGACGCGCCGGCTGGATGCGCGCGTCACGGTGCTGGTGTCCGAAGAGCAACCGCTCAAGCACTGGACGCCGGTGCATCTGCATCTCGCAACCAGCGATGTGACGGCCCGGCTCGCGATCCGGCGCGGCGCCTCGGTCGCGCCCGGCGCTAGCGACGTCGTGCAATTGATACTCGACAAGCCCGTAAGCGCGCTTCGCGGCGACCGCTTCATTCTTCGCGACCAGTCCGCGACCCGTACGCTGGGCGGCGGCATCGTCATCGACCCGCTGGCGCCTTCGGCTCGGCGCAGCAGCACTGCGCGCCGCGCGGAGCTCGAAGCGCTCGAGGAAGCCGAACCGGCGGCCGCTCTCGCGAAATTCGTTCAGCATGCCGAATGCCTCGTCGATCTGCCTCGCTTCGAGATGCTGTACAACCTCGTGCCGGAGCGCGCTCGCGCGCTGTATCAGGCGGCGGCGCTCGTGCAGCTTGGCAAGGACCGTCCGGTCGGCATCACGCGCGCGCGGCATGCGGCGATCGGTGAGGCGATCGTCAAAGTGCTCGCTGAATTCCATCGCCAGCAACCGCAGGCGCCGGGACTCGATGTGGAGAGCTTGCGCACACAGGTTGCGGCCGAACTGCCGTCGGAGCCTTTCCTCGCATTACTGCGTGAGCTCGCCGATGCGCGCAAGATCGAAGTGAACAGCAATCTCGTGCGTCTGCCCGGCCACAACGCCACGGCGAACGCCGCCGACGAAAAGCTGTGGCAGACGGTGCGACCGGCTCTCGAAAACGCCGGATACACGCCGCCCCCGGTTGCCGAGCTTGCGGCGCAGCTCAAGCTCAAAGAGCCGATACTGCGTGATTTCCTCCACCGCAAGGCGAAGGGCGGCGACGTTCACAGGGTAACGACCGACCGTTTCTATCCGCGCTCGACCCTTGCTGCGCTGGCCGCGATTGCGCAGAACACCGCGCAACAGCAGCCGAACGGCACGTTCACCGCTGCGCAGTACCGCGATGCGACGGGCACCGGGCGCAGCCTCGCCATCGAAATCCTCGAGCATCTCGACCGGCTGGGCATCACGCAGCGCATAGGCGACGCCCGCAAGATGCGTCGCGATTACGTGCCGCTGCTGGGCGCCGCGCCGGCGCTCAAGGCGCCGCCACCCAAGCCGGCCGCGGCGGCGAAACCCGCAGGGCAGCAACAACGCCGCCCGTATCCACCACTCAGAAAGCGATGAAAGGACTATCGTGTCGGATTCGTATGACGTAGTCGTGATAGGCGAAGGCGTGGCCGGTCTAACTGCAGCCCAGAAGCTCGCGCAGAGCGGTCTTCGTACAGCAACTTTCGAAGCGCAGCTGTTCGGCGGGTTAATCGTCAACGTCAACGAACTCGATCCCTCCCCTGCGGAACACGGTGTATCAGGCGCGGAGTATGCGGCAGGCCTGATGCAGCAAAACGCGGAGCTCGGCATAGAAAGCATTCAGGAGCCGGTCACCGAGATCCGCGGCGCGACCAACGCGTTCGAGATCGTCACCGCAGCCGCCACACGCAAAGCGCGTCAGGTGGTCGTCGCCTCGGGCGCCAAGCTGAAGCGCCTCGGCGTGCCCGGCGAGGAAGAGTACGAAGGGCGCGGCGTGTCGCAATGCGCGGACTGCGACGGCCCCATGTATCAGGGCGAATCCGCAGTCGTCGTCGGCGGCGGCGATTCGGCCTTGCAGGAAGCGCTGGTGCTCGCGAATTACTGCGACAAGGTCTATCTCGTGCATCGCCGCGACGCGTATCGTGCGCGCGCCGACTTGATCGAGCAGGTCCGAGGCAATACCAAGATTGCCGCCATCAACAACGCAACGGTGGCTGCGATCTCCGGTGACGAGATGGTGCGCGCCGTAACGCTACGGCATTCGGACGGTCGAGAGGAACCGCTCGCGTGTGCAGGCGTCTTCGCTTATATCGGACTGGCGCCCAACAGCGACATGTTGCCCGCCGGCGTTGAGCGCGATGCGGCAGGCGCGGTGAAGACCAACGACGAGCTGGAGACTTCCCTGCGTGGTCTGTGGGCCATCGGCGCCGTGCGCAGCGGCTATGGCGGAGCGCTTCCCGACGCGATAAAGGAAGCGGAACACGTCGCGGAAGCCGTGAAGAAACGCCTGGCGTGACGGAAGTCGGGCGGCATGCGCTGCACACATAGTGGAATTTTCCGCCGCTGCATGAGCGCAAAAGCTTACAATGGCGGTCACGCCGGCACGGCATCGATGCTTTTGACGCAGTGCCGGCATGTGGACGTGAGACAGGCGACACGGAAGGGAATCGCTCCCGGTGGGGCGGCCGGACTTCAAACCCGGTAGGGGCCGCTGGCGGTCCTGCGTGGGTTCGACTCCCACTCTCTTCCGCCACTACGTGGGATCCGGCAGGCAGCATGCGCCGTGGCCGCGGCTCTGAACGCGTTCGTTCTTATCAAGACACAGTGCAGCGCGATGCCCACTACCGACGACGAAATACGCGTACTGTCTCCGACCGGAGTATGCGGCTCCGGATTTCTCGTATCGTCTTTCGAGAAAGCCCTCTCGCAACGCCCCCACTACATCGGATGTGACGCGGGCTCCACCGACCCCGGCCCCACTTATCTCGGCACGGGCCGCGCGGCGTTTCCCCGCGAAGCGGTGCGGCGCGACCTCGCCCTCATGCTGCTCGGCGCACGCAAGCTCGGCATTCCTTTGCTCCTCGGCTCGGCGGGGACCGCGGGCGGCGATGCACAGCTTAAGCTGGTGCGCGAAATCGTCGAAGAAATTGCTGCGAGCGAAAAGCTGAGTTTCACGCTGGCGCTGATACATGCCGAGCAAGGCAAGCCTTATCTCAAGCAACGCCTGCATGAAGGCCGCATCACGCCGCTCGATCCCGCACCGGAGTTCGATGAAGCCGTCATCGATCGCAGCGCGCACATCGTGGGCATGATGGGCGCGGAGCCTTTCCAGCGCGCGCTACAGGCCGGCGCCGACGTCATCATCGCGGGCCGCGCCAGCGACACGGCGATATTCGCGGCACTGCCGCTCATGCGCGGCATACCGGCCGGCATTGCCTGGCATGCCGCCAAGATACTCGAGTGCGGCGCCGCCGCGGTCGTGCAGCGCAAGACGCCGGACTGCATGTTCGCATGGCTGCGTCGCGATCACTTCCTCGTGCAGGCACCGGACGAAACGCTGCGGTGCACGCCGCAGAGCATCGCCTCGCACAGCCTGTACGAGAACGGCGATCCGTTTCATCTCGTCGAGTGCTCGGGCACGCTGGACCTCACGAAGTCCCATTACGAAGCGATCGACGAGCGCACGGTTCGCGTGTCGGGCAGCGCTTTCATACCGGCCGAGCGCTACACCGTAAAGCTGGAAGGCGCCGAGCATGTGGGCTATCAAAGTGTCCTCATCGGCTCCATCCGCGACCCGTTCATCATCCGTCAGATCGACGACTGGTCCGCACGTCTCATGGACAAGATCCACGGACGCGTCGCGATGGTGTACGGCGACAAGCTGAAACGCGACGACTATCACGTGAACCTGCGCATCTACGGCAAGAACGGCACCATGGGCCCGCTGGAGCCGGTAAAGGACATACGCTCGCACGAGCTCTGTCTCGTGTTCGAGGCGACGGCGGCAACGCAGGAAATCGCCAGCACCATCGCAGGCATCACGCGCCATCAGGCGCTCCATCTACCGATACCGGAATGGAGCGGTCTCATCACCGGTGTCGCATGTCCTTACAACTACATGGAGCGCGGACCGGTGTACCGCTTCAACGTCAACCACGTGGTCGAACCGGACGATCCATGCGAGATGTTTCCCATGGAGCTCGTCCAGGTCGACAACGGGAAGGCACGGAGTCTCGCCGCATGACGACCCTCGCCCAGCTCGCGCGCCTCATTCGCAGCAAGAACGCGGGGCCGTTCGAGCTTACGTTCGATGTCATGTTCGACGACGCAGCGACGTACGAGCGCGTGAAGCGATCGGGCGCGGTGACGCGCGATGTCGTTGCCGCCTGTTATGGGCTTGCGCCCGAGGCGGTGAAGTTTTTTTATTGCGACAGTGCGCTCGCGATCAAGGCGACGATTCCCCGTCCATATTTCCAAGGCGATCTGCGCGACAGCGACGGACATGGCGGCCAGCAATACGCGCCGCTCATGGACATCGCCATCGACTGACCGCAGCACCAACCAACACAATAATGGAGGAATCCATGCGTAATGCATTGAAGCCCATCCTGCTCGCGGCGCTGTGTGGGGCACTGCCCGCCGTGCAGGCTGCTCAACCCGATGGCGCGTATCCCACCAAGCCCGTACGGCTCATCATTCCGTTCGCACCCGGCGGCGGCACCGACCTCACCGGCCGCGCCATCGCGCAAAAGCTGACCGAAGCACTTGGCCAGACCTTCGTCGCGGACAACCGCGCCGGCGCCAACGGCACCATAGGCGCCGACCTCGCGGCCAAGGCACCGCCGGACGGCTACACCATCTCGATGATCTCCTCGAGCCATTCGGTCAACCCCAGCCTGATGAAGCGGCTGCCATACGACCTGATTACCGATCTCGCCCCGATCACGCAAGCCACCACGCAGCCGTACGCGCTGGTGCTCCATCCTTCGGTGCCCGCGAAATCGGTGAAAGAGCTGATCGCGCTCGCGAAATCCAAACCCGGCACGCTCAACTACGGCTCCTCGGGCACGGGCGGCTTGAGTCATCTTTCCGGCGCGCTGTTCAGCCATCTTGCCGGCATTGACATCAATCATGTGCCGTACAAGGGCGGGTCGCCGGCGCTGACGGACGTGATCGCGGGCCAGATCCAGATGTTGTTCTCGACCATATTGCAGGCGCACACGCATCTCGCCTCGGGGCGCCTGCGTCCGCTCGCCGTGACGACTGCCAAACGCTCGCGTGCGATGCCCGACCTGCCGACCATGGCCGAAGCAGGCGTGAAAGGCTATGAAGTCGCCGGCTGGTACGGCGTCGTCGCTCCGGCGAAAACCCCGAAACCGATCGTCACCAAGCTGAATCAGGAAATCGTGCGTGCGCTGAAAATGCCGGATGTCGGCGACAAAATGGCGGCCGACGGCTCGGAGCCGGTCGGCAGCACGCCCGAGCAGTTCGGCGCACACATCAAGTCCGAGGTGGCGAAATGGCGAGACCTGATACAGAAAACCGGCATACGCGCCGAATAACGGCGTTCGCGGCTGCGGCCGCCGCTTGCGTGGCGGCCAGCGTAGCGTGCGCGCAAGGGCGCGGCGGTGATTTTCCGAGTCGCCCGATACGCTATATCGTGCCGTTCGTCGCCGGCGCAGGCACCGACATCACCGCCCGCACGGTCGCGCAAAAGCTCGGAGAGCGCGTCGGCCAGCAGGTGGTGGTGGACAATCGCCCGGGCGCGGCGGGAAACATCGGCATGGAATTGACGGCGAAAGCCCCGGCGGACGGCTACACCATCGTGCTCGTCTCCGCGAGCCACACGGTGAACCGTTCGCTGCAGAAGTTGAGCTACGACCTGCTGCGCGATTTTGCGCCGTTGTCGCAGATCACCGCGCAGCCGTACTGCCTCACGGTGCATCCTTCCGTGCCGGCGCACACGGTGAAAGAGCTCGTCGCGCTGGCGCGCGCGAAGCCCAATACGCTCACCTATGGCTCCTCCGGCACCGGTGGATTGAGTCATCTCGCTGGAGCGATGCTCGCCTCGCTCGCGAAGATGGAATGGATACACGTGCCGTACAAAGGCGGTGCTGCGGCGATCAACGACATGCTGGGCGGTCAGATCAATTCGCAGTTCACCACTATCATAGGCACCATACAGCACGTGAAGGCGGGACGGCTGCGGTGGCTGGCGATCAGCACGGCCAAGCGGTCCGCCGCCGTGCCTGAACTGCCGACAGTGGCGGAAGCAGGTGTGCCCGGGTTCGAGGTGCAGGGCTGGTACGGCATACTCGCGCCGGCTGCAACGCCCAAGCGCATCGTCGACATCCTCGGCCGCGAGATCGGTGCTTCGTTGCGGTCGCCGGATGTGAGCGAGCGGTTTTCGGTGGATGGCTCCATCCCGGTCGGAAGCACGCCGGAAGAGTTCACTGCTCACATCCGCTCGGAAGTGGCGAAGTGGGCAAAGGTGACCAAGGACATAGGCATGCGCGCCGAGTAATGCGCGCGCTCGACGCAGAGGCCAGGAGAACATCATGACTATCGCACTCGAACTCGCACGGCGCATCAACGCGCTGCGCTACGAGACGCTCCCGCCGGAAGCCGTGCACTGGGCGAAAGTCGGCATTCTGGACACGATCGGTGTGACGCTCGCCGGCAGCAACGACCCGTCGGCGACGATAGTCGCGACCACGCTCGCAAGCGGCAGCGGATCGAGCCTCGTCTACGGCACCGCAAAGCGCATTGCCCCCCTGGACGCGGCCTTGGTGAACGGCACGGCATCGCACGCGCTCGACTTCGATGACTGCAACAATACCCTCGGCGGCCATCCTTCCGCGCCTGTCCTCCCCGCGCTTTTCGCGCTCGCCGACGAGGTCGGAGGAAGCGGCCGCGATTTCATCGCTGCATACGTCGCAGGCTTCGAGACCGAATGCAAGATCTCGATGGGCGTCAACTTTTATCAGTACACGCGCGGCTGGCATCCGACGACGACCATCGGCGTGTTCGGCGCGGCGGCGGCGTGCGCGCACCTGCTGCGCCTCAGCGACGAGCAGACGGCCACGGCGCTTGCCATTGCGGCATCGCTGGCGTCCGGCATCAAATCGAACTTCGGCACCATGGTGAAGCCGCTGCACGTCGGCCACTGCGCGAGGAGCGGCTTGTTCGCCGCATTGCTGGCGAAAAACGGCTACACCGCGAGCCCGGTGGCCTTCGAGCACAAGCAAGGATATTTCGAAGTGTTCAACGGCGCCGGCAATTACGACGCCGAAAAGATATTCGCGACCTGGGCCGCGCCGCTCGACATCGTGAAGCCCGGCATCGCGATCAAGCAGTATCCGTGCTGCGGCAGCACGCATCCCGCCATCGATGCCATGCTCAAGCTCGCGCGCAGCCACGATCTCAAGGCCGACGCGGTCGAGCGTATCGATTCTTGGACGCATAAGCGCCGCCTCGAGCACACGAATCGGGCCGATCCGCAAAGCCAGAAGGACGCGAAGTTCAGTGTGCAGTACGTGCTGTCGCGCGCGCTGCTCGAGCGCAAGGTGACGATAGAGCATTTCGAAGGCGAAGCGTTCCGCGACGCCGACGTGCGCGGCGTGATGTCTCGCGTGCACGTGGCCCCTTACACGACCGCGCAATTCCCGGAAGACAACCACTTCGGCGCCGAAGTCAAAGTGACGCTGCGGGGCGGAACGGTGCTGACGGCCAAGGTCGATCAGCCAGCCGGACGGACCTCCGCGAATCCGCTGTCGCGCGAAGAGCTTAAGGCCAAGTTCGACAACTGTGCGCTGCGCGCCCTGCCTGCTGCGCGCGTGCACGCCCTCTACGAGGCGATAGACGGCTTTGAAAAGCTCGCCGATGTGCGAGCTGTCAGTGCAGCGATGACGGATGCCGGCGCGGCGCAGCCGTCGGGCACGAAAGTGCCGGTGTAGTACCGCAGTGGTCACAGAGGCACGCTTCTGTGACCACTGTTCTGCGGCGCCTTGATGGTACGTTCTTCCGCGAGCTGCGTCGGGCGGTCGCTGTTCTGCTTTGGGTACACGCAGTCGCTCGCGTAAGGGCTGCGCGGCTGCAACTTGTTACGCAGCATTCCACATCGTGGTCACACCTTGACACAACGGCGCGCGAGCCCTAGAGTGCGAGGGCACCGGCCGCAATCGCGCCGACGCTCGACATCACTGTCTCTCCGCCCCTCCGGCGCATTCTGTCCAGCATGCAGACTGCGTGCCGAGTTTCACGGAACGCCTGTCGTCGCCACTGCCGCCGGCCTCACATCCGCATACGGATACACACACATCCCAGCTTCAATCAAAAAACAAACGGAAGGTCCCCATGCAGGAATATGACGTGATCGTAGTCGGCAAAGGCAACGCGGCCTTGTGTGCCGCGCTCGCCGCCCGCGACCAGGGCGTGAAGGTCGCCGTGCTGGAAGCGGCAAGCGAAGACGAATCCGGCGGCAATAGCCGTTTTGCAGGCGGCGTGATGCGCTTTGCATTCGAGACGCTCGAAGACCTGCGGCGCGTCACCGATATCTCGGACGAGGAAGCCGCCATGAGCGACTTCGGGACGAACACGCGCGAGGAGTTTCTCGACAAGCTCTATCAGCTCACGAGCTATCGCACCGATCCGGACCTCTCCGAGGTGCTCGTCAATCAGAGCCTCGACGTGATGGCGTGGCTGCGCTCCAAGGGCGTGCGATTCCTGCTGAATACGGGCCGCCAATCTTCCATGGTCAACGGCCGTCGTGTTTACTTCGGCAACATGCCCATTGAGGCGTCTGGCGGCGGCGCCGGCCTCGTCGATTTCCTCGACAAGGCAGCCAAGAAAGCCGGCATCGAGGTCATCTTTGATGCGCCCGTCGTTTCGCTGATACACGACGGGGTCGGCGTGCGCGGGGTGCGTGCACAGATGAAGGGCGAGCTCGTGGAATTCCGTGCGAAGTCCGTCGTGCTTGCCTGCGGCGGCTTCGAAGCCAATCCGGAAATGCGCGCCCGCTACCTCGGTCCGGGCTGGGAGCTTTGCAAGGTTCGCGGCACGCGCTTCAATCAGGGTGACGGGCTGAAAATGGCGCTCGGAATCGGCGCCGCACCCTATGGCAACTGGTCGGGTTGCCATGCAACCGGCTGGGAGCGCTATGCGCCCGAGTTCGGCGACGTCAACGTCGGCGACCAGTTCCAGAAGCACAGCTACATCTTCGGCCTCCTCATCAATGCCGACGGCAAGCGCTTCGTCGACGAGGGCCTCGATTTCCATTCCTTCACTTACGCCAAGTACGGCGGCGAAGTGCTCAAGCAGCCCGGACAGTTTGCCTGGCAGGTATTCGATTCCAAGGTAAAGCATCTGCTGCGCTCCGAGTACCGCATCAAGTTCATGACGAAGGTGAGCGCGAATACTCTGGAAGAGCTCGCACCGAAGCTCGAGGGCGTCAACGCCGAGCAGTTCTTAAAGACGGTGCGCGAATACAACGCCGCGGTGAAGAAGGACGTACCGTTCGATCACACCATCAAGGATGGCAAGTGCACCGTCGGTATCGAGCCGCCCAAGTCGAACTGGGCGCAGCCGCTCGACACGCCGCCGTACGACGCGTACATGACGACCTGCGGCATCACGTTCACTTTCGGCGGTCTGCGCATCGACAAGGACACCGCCCAGGTGCTGGACGTGCGGCTGAAGCCGATTCCCGGGCTCTACACCTGCGGTGAGATGGTAGGTGGGCTCTTCTACTTTAACTACCCGAGCGGCACCGGTCTTGTCTCCGGCGCAGTTTTCGGCCGCATGGCAGGCACCAGCGCCGGCGCCGCCGCGAAGAACGCTTAACTCTTTCCAAGAAAAACACGGGCCGCGCTCGCCGCGGCCCGCTCACGGGATCACAGCACATGAGCCACGAAGCATCGAACGACAATCCTTACACGCGCGGCATCGCGCAGTTCGTTTCCAATCTGCAGTACGACGCCATCCCCCAGCAAGTACGGCATCGCATCAAGCTCCTCATGCTCGATTCGCTCGGTTGCGCGCTGTACGGCGCCGACCTCGAATGGAGCCGTATGCTTCAGAACACGCTGAGCTCGGTCGACACGACGCGTCAGTGCAGCGTATGGGGCACCAAAGTGAAGCTCTCGGCGCCGCATGCGGCGCTGGTGAACGGCACGCAGGTGCAGGGCTTCGAGCTCGATGATGTACATCGCGCCGGGGTGCTGCATGTGGGCGCCGTGGTGCTGCCCGCGCTCATCGCCGTGACCGAGTTGAAGCCCGGCATCACGGGCAAGGAATTCATCGCTTCGGCCGTTGCCGGTTACGAGATCGGACCGCGCGTCGGCCTGTGCATGGGTCCGGAGCACATCGCGCAGGGCTGGCATTCGGGCGCGACGCTCGGCGTGTTCTCGGCGGCTTCCGGCGCTGCGCGCGCGCTCAAGCTCGATGTGAACAAGACGGTGCACGCGCTCGGCATCGCCGGCACGCAAGCGGCGGGACTTATGGCAGCGCAGTACGGCGCCATGGTCAAGCGCATGCATGCCGGCCGCTCGTCGCAATCGGGCTTGTACGGCGCGCTCATCGCGCAATCGGGCTTCACGGGCATCGTAAACGTGCTCGAAAGCGAATACGGCGGCTTCTGCACGACCTTCTCGCGCTCCACGGACCGCTTCAACCTCGACGAGCTCACTGCGGGCTTCGGCTCGATCTGGCAGACGATGGGTGTGGCGCTCAAGTTCTACGCCTGCGTCGGCAGCAACCATACGACGCTGGACGCGATCCGCGATATGCAGCAGGAGCGCCCGTTCGGCGCCAATGACGTGAAGAAGATCAGCGTGTACGGCTCGCAGGTCACCATGGATCACGTGGGCTGGAAGTACGTGCCGCAGGGGCTCACGTCCGCGCAGCTCAACCTGCCTTACTGCGTCGCGACCTGGCTGCTCGAAGGAGATTGCTTCGTCGACCAGTTCACCGAAGACAAGGTCGCCGATCCTGCCCGAATGAAGCTCGCGGAAGTGGTCGAAGTGCACCACGACAAGGACATCACGGCGAAGGGCGCCAAGTTCCGCCACATGGTGCGCGTCGTAGTCGAGCTGAAGGACGGCACGCGCATGGAGCGAACGGTGGAGGCGGCACGCGGCAGCGAGAAGAAATTCGCCTCGGACGCCGATATCGTCGAGAAATTCGAGAAGCTCGCGCGCAAGGCGCTGCCGCAGGAGCAGGTCTCAAAGCTGCGCGATGCCATGCTCAACCTGGAAAATCTCAAGGATGCGGGCGAAATTTCGCGCCTGCTTGCACAAGCGTAACGTGTGAAAAGCGAGGAGATGCGTATGGTCACGGCGGTCCATGCAGCGCAAGCGGCCAAAGGCCGCCGGATCATCAAGTCGAACGGCACCGGCGAAGAGCACTGGCGCACCGACTACATCGGCACGCGCAGCACCGGACAGGGCGGCGAAAGTCCGCAGGCGTTTCTCATCGAGATGCAGGCTGACGAGACGATCCTGCCGCACTATCACGAGGTCGACCAGTTCCAGGTCTTCGTCGCAGGCTCCGGCGCACTCGGGCGCCACGACGTCCCTACGCTCGCGGTGCACTATACCGACCATCACACGGGTTACGGTCCGATCAATGCCGGTCCGCGGGGTTATTCGTACTTCACGCTTCGGGCACAGACCGATCCCGGCGCGAAGTACCTGCACCGTCCCGGGTACCGTGAGTCGCTGAAGCCGTCGCGCAAGCGCCACGGGACGGCGAGCGGCCTGGCGCTCACCACTGCTCCGGTGCTCCAGCAGCTGAAAGCGCCGCAAGTCGAAACGCTGCTCGCCGAGCTGCCGGGCGAGGACGGGTTAGGTGCCCGGCTGCATCGCCTGGGTAGCGCCATGCCGCTCGATGCGCCGGCCCCGGACGGCTGCGGCGGCCAGTACTGGCTCGTCGTCAACGGCGCCCTCGAGTGGCAAGGGCAGGAATACGAAGCGTGGTCCCTGCTGTTCGTCGCCGCGGACGGGCCGGCGCTTCAAGCGCGGGCTTCTGGCCGAGGTGTAGAGGTGTTGCAGCTGCAGTATCCGCGCTCGCCCTCCGCAGGCTGACCGAGCGCAGCGGGGGCGCGACGCACGCCTGTATAATGCGCGCTGCTCACAGCTGCTCCTCGCACGATAATGACGATTTATGCGCTGACCATACTGGTTTCGGCCTTTCTGCTGTTTCTCGTCCAGCCCATCATGGCAAAGCAGATCCTGTCGTGGTTCGGCGGATCAGCGGCGGTGTGGACCACCTGCCTCGTCTTCTTCCAGTTTCTGCTGCTCTTCGGTTACGCGTATTCCGACTGGACGACGCGCAAGCTCAAGCCGCGCCAACAAGTTACGCTGCACGTTGTGCTGCTGTTCTTAAGCCTCGCCGCTCTTCCCATCGTGCCCGACGCGTCGTGGAAGCCGGCGGGGGATGAGGACCCGGGCTGGCGCATCTTGGGCTTGCTCGGCGCAACGATCGCGTTGCCTTACTTCCTCTTGTCCACGACGGGTCCGCTGGTCCAGGCATGGTTCGCGCGCAGCTTTCCCACCGGGACCGTGTACCGGCTCTTCGCGCTGTCGAATTTCGGTTCGCTGCTCGCTCTCGTTTCTTATCCGTTCCTCATCGAGCCCTGGGTGACCACACGCGAGCAGTCGTACGGCTGGAGTGCGGGCTACGTGCTGTTCGTCCTGTTCTGCGCAGCGGCGGCCGTTTTCAGCACCCGCGCCAGCGCGGCGACGGCCGCGACACCGGCGCCCACATCGGAGGAGCCAGCCGCGGTACCACCGAAGACCGGCGATTACGTGCTCTGGCTCACCTTGTCCGGCATGGGCTCGTTCATGCTGCTCGCCGTAACCAATCACATCACGCACGATGTCGCGTCCGTTCCCTTCCTCTGGATTCTCCCGCTCACGCTGTATCTGATCACCTTCATCTTGTGCTTCGAAGGTCGCGGGTGGTACCAGCGGCGCTTTTTCTTAGGGCCATTGATCGTAGTCGTCGGTGCGATGGCGTGGGCACTCCACGCCGAGCGCGGCATCATGGACATCAAGGAAGCGATACCGCTCTTTACCGTCGGCATGTTCGTCTCCTGCATGTTCTTCCATGGCGAACTCGCAAACCTGAAGCCCGCGCCGCGGTATCTCACCACCTACTACCTCATGATCTCGCTCGGCGGTGCGCTCGGCGGCGTGCTCGTGGGGTTGGTCGCGCCGCGCATCTTCACGACGTATTACGAGTTCGGCATAGGCCTCGTCTTCACGCTGCTGCTCGCCGGATACGTTACGCGCAACATGCCGAAATGGGTGCCGGCGCTCGCCGTGGCCGGCGCCGCATTCACCTGTTATCACATCGTGCTGTATGTCGAGGATCTGTCGGAAAACGCACGGGTGTTGACGCGGAATTTTTACGGCACGCTCAAAGTTCGCGACACCGGACCGGCAACCCAACCCGAAGCCATGCGACGCCTGACGCACGGCGTCATCATGCATGGCGAGCAGTACCTGTCGCCGGCGCGCAGCCGTGAGGCGACGACCTACTACGGTACGACTAGCGGCATCGGCCGCTTGCTCACGCTGCTCGGCGACCGCGCCGTCAAAGTGGGCGTCGTAGGCCTCGGCGCCGGCACGCTGGCGGCCTACGGCAAGCCCGGCGACGTATATCGCTTCTACGAAATCAATCCGCAAGTGGTACGCATCGCAGAGACAGAGTTCTCGTATCTGCCGGCCAGCCGTGCGAAGATCGAAACCGTGCTCGGCGATGCGCGTCTCGCGATGGAGCGCGAGGCGCCACAGGGCTACGACGTGCTCGCGATCGATGCGTTTTCCAGCGACTCGATTCCAGTGCATCTCATCACCCGCGAAGCGCTGGCGGTATATCTGCGGCACGTGAAGACCGATGGTGTCATCGCGTTTCACGTCACCAACCGCTTCCTTAAGCTCGCGCCGGTCGTCCAGCAGCTTGCAGCCGAACACGGCCTACAGACCGCGCTGGTCGTCGACGACGCCGACGACAGCGATCTCGCGAAAACCGATTGGGTGCTCGTCTCGAGATCGGCGACGCCACTGCAGCAGCCGAAGATCGCCGAAGTCGCGAGCAGCATAGAGCCGGTACCGGGCATGCGTACCTGGACCGACGACTTCAACAATCTTTTCCTGATCCTCAAGTAGCGGCCGGCGGCAGCGGCAGCGGGCACCGAATTTGCG
>JBLNBW010000080.1:0-9441 GCA_050260255.1 Rhodospirillaceae bacterium
GCTCCGGAAGCAACGGCTCGATGATCGCCCACTGTTCGTCGTTCAGTTCTTCTCGGCGTGCCATGCCGAGACCGTACCAATGATTTCAACCAAGTACAACGGTTTTTGAGATAGCTTCTAGCGAAAACGAACGTGAGGCATCGCCTTGAAGATTTGCATCCTGTCAGACAGCCATGACCATCGAGAGCCGCTTGCCGCGGCCGTGAAGGAGGCGAAACGGCTAGGCGCCGAAGCGATACTGCATTGCGGCGATCTCGTGGCGCCATCGACGCTGCACGCCATCACCGCCTTCGAGCTGCCGCTGCACATCATTCATGGCAACAACATGGGCGATGTTTACCACTTGTGGAGGTTCACGCAGCAGCTTCCGAACCGGATGCACTATCACGGACAGGACGCGGCGCTCACGCTCGCGCAGCGGCGGATATTCATGGTGCACTACCCGCACTATGCCAAAGCCATGGCGCTCACCGGGGACTACGACCTCGTGTGCAACGGCCACGAGCATCGCGCAATCATAGAACGCATCCGTAATGTCAAAGGCGGCGAAACGCTGCGCATCGACCCGGGCACGGTCGCAGGCGTCAGCGCGCCGCCGACGTACGTCTTCGGCGATCTCGCCACCCTCGAGTTCGAGATTCGCCAGGTTTCTCTGTAGCAGACGCCGGGGACACGGCTTGGTCCGGGAGTGCGCGCGCTTGCCGGCGCGGCGGGACGAACTTTATCCTTGTACGCGCGATGGACCTAAAGGAGGCACGCAATGGCGCATACCTACGAAGAGCTGAAAGGGAAGACGCTGGCGGAGCTGCGGGAGATCGCCGCCGGCGTGGAGAACGAGGCCGTCCAGGGCTACACGCAGATGAACAAGGACCACCTGCTCGTCGCCCTGTGCAAGGCGCTCGGCATCGACATGAAAGCGCATCATGAGGTGGTAGGGCTGGACAAGACCACCATCAAATCACGCATCAAGGCGTTAAAGCAGCAGCGTGACGAGGCGCTCTCAGCGCACGACAGCGCAAAGCTCAAGACGGTCCGGCGCCAGATACACCGGCTGAAGCGGGAGATCCACAAGGCTACGGTGTAGCGGGAGATGATGCCGCGCCGCTGGTGAGGGCGCTGTGATGCGCGGCGCGGCTTCAATGGCCGCCTTCTTAAGCCTCGTTTAAGCACTGTGCGGGAGACTGCACGCTCTCGATATCCTTATGCAGGTGTGTGCAGTCATGACGCCCTTCAGACAGTTCTTGTGGGCGGGCCTGCTGTTCGCGACGATCGCATTTGCTGCAGCGGCATCTGCGGCCCCCGAGCCGACGATACACGACGTGTATCAGGCAGCCGAGGCGGGGAAGCTCTCCGAAGCGCAGGCGATGATGGACACCGTGCTGCGCAATCACCCGAACAGTGCGAAGGCGCACTACGTGCAGGCGGAATTGCTGGCGAAGCAGGGCAAGCTCACGAGCGCCGGCATGGAGTTGAAGATCGCCGAGCGCCTCGCGCCCGGCCTGCCGTTTGCGAACAAACAGGCGGTCGAGAGTCTCCGACGGCGCATTTCCGAGGCGCAGGTCGCAGGCCGCGCGCCGTCCCGGTTGGTGTCGGCGTCGACCGAGCGGTCGGGCGGAATCCCGATGAGCACGGTACTCATCGGCATCGCGGTAATTGCCGCGATCGCCGTCTTCGTGCGCGCGATGCGGCAGCGCGCGTATCGACCCGCGTTGCCTGCCGACGGGCCGAGTTATGGAGCGGGGACCGCCGCAGTCGGGCCATCCGGGCCGTCCGGCATGGCGAGTACTTCCGGCCTCGGGTCGAGCGTGCTCCGCGGCCTCGCAACCGGTGCGGCGCTGGGGGCCGGCATGGTGGCCGGCGAATCGCTCATGCACCGGTTCACGGACCGCGATCGGGCATCGACCACCGAACCCTTCGCGGACCACGGCAAGCTATCGACCAGCGATGATTTCTCGCCGAACTGGAGCAGAGTCGCGGACGATCTGGGCGGCAACGACTTCGGCATCGCCGACGACGGCTCGTGGGACGATAGCGCGTCGAGCGGCGATTGGACCTAGAGAGGCGGCGCCCGGCGTAGCCTCAGACGACCCCCGGCTCGTGGCTCGGCACCTCGCCCGGCAGTGCGAGGTGCGGCGACTAATGCGGCGCATGCCCGCTTTTCGCTCGCGCCTCGACCGTGTTTTACGGCTTGAGGGTCAGACCCTGCGCTCGATGCCGCGAAGTTCGGCTTCGGCTTCGAACCAGTCCATTTCTTCCCCGCCCGGGGCGAAGCCGCGGCGCTCGGCACGGTAATACGCCGCTTCGGCAATCATCCGATGAAGGATATCGGGCGTGGGCGCTTCGGCAGACGGTGCCGCGCCGCCTTGCAGTGCGTGGCTCATGGCCTCCATGGCAGCCGGTGCTTGCGTCGTGGTGCTTTGGCTTACGCTCGCTCCCACGCGGTTGGTCTCTTGCGACCTCGCCGCTTTCTTTGCTGTGGTCTTGGCGGCTTTGCCTGCGCTCTTTACCGCATTGGTTTTCTTCTCGCTGTTGGCGTCGGTGTCTGTGGGTTTGCGCGCAGCAGTCGTGCTCCGCGATTTCCTGGCGGTCGTCATGTGTCCTCTGCTTGGTAGTTCGTCGTGCTGATGTGGTGCTCGAAGAGCAAGGCGTGATCGAGAAGGAATCTAACATATCGCCGAGTGCATTTTTAGGGGTGCGGCTCACGCACCGCAGTTAATTTGCGCGCACCTGCGACACGCATGCCTTACCGGCGCGCGTCGTGTCGTCGTCGAGAGACATCGGCGATGCGCGTGTCGGAAAATTTGACAAGCCTCCTCTGAAAATCGCGATGTCGGCGGTGCTAAAGTACCGACATGCCCGCCAACCTGTCGCCTGAGTACAAGGCAGCAGAGGCTGCCTTCCGCAAGGCGCGCGATCCGATGGAGCGCCTCGAGCATTTGCGCGAAATGCTGCGCGTGATGCCCAAGCACAAAGGCACGGACCATCTGCAGGCGGATCTCAAGCAGCGCATCAAGGCGCTCTCGGAAGAACTGGAAGGAGCAGCGAAAGGCGGTGCGGCGCGCACTGGACCGGCGCTGGTCATTCGACCCGAGGGGGCTGGACAGATCGCGCTCATCGGTCCGCCGAACGCGGGCAAATCGCAGCTCCACGCGCGGCTCACTGGCTCTCACGCTCAGGTTGCGCCGTATCCTTACACGACCCTTTATCCGGCGCCCGGCATGGCGTCGTACGAGGACATACACTTTCAGCTGATCGATCTGCCCGCGATTTCGCCCGAGCATCCGGTGCCGTGGCTTGCGAGCGCGTTGCAGACCGCCGATGGCGCTTTCGTGATCATCGACATCTCGGATCCGGGCTGCACCGAGCATGTCGACATGGTCTGCAGCGAGCTTGGGAAGATGCAGGTGACGTTCACCGCCGCGTGGCCTGCCGATCCACGCCCGACCGAAAACGAAGACAGTGCGAATCCGTTCGCAATCCGGCTGCCGGTGCTGCTGCTCGCAAACAAAAGCGATCTGGTTTCCGACGCGGATGCGGAGTGCCGTACGTTTTGCGATCTGACGGGTCTTGCCTATCCCGCGATGCCCGTGTCCGCTACTACGGGTCAGGGTCTCGCGCAGTTGGGGCGCTGGCTCTTCGAAAAGCTCGGGGTGGTGCGGGTGTACACCAAGGCACCGGGAAAACCCGTCGAGAAGCGGCATCCGTTCACGTTGAGGACCGGACAGACGATTAACGAGGTGGCGCGTCTCGTCCACAAGGAACTTGCCGACGCGTTGAAATACGCCCGCGTGTGGGATCGTTCAGGACATGGCGGTCAGCACGTCGGACGCGAGCATGTGGTGCACGACGGCGACGTCGTCGAGCTGCATTCGTAACCGCACGGCTTCTCTCTTGCTTCCCCGCCCCGGTGGAAGACGGGCCACGGGAGGCGTGCGATGAAAGCCGGCATTTTGATTCTTGCGACGGCGGGATGGAGCACTTTCAGCGCCGCGGCGGCAGACCGCTGGTCGGTGGAAGCCTACCTGGGCGACGCGTACAACTTCCACACTCGCCTCAAAGTCGAGCAGGACGGCGGATATTCGCGCTCGGTCACCGCTCGGTACGATACCCGGGGATTCGAAGCGCCGGTGTATTACCTGTTGCGTGTCGCCCGGTGGACCGACGACCGGGCCTGGGAATTCTCTCTTACGCATCACAAGCTCTACCTGCAAAACCCGCCGAGCGGCGTGAGCTCGCTGTCGGTGAGCCATGGTTTCAACATACTTGCCGTAACCCGCGCGTATAGAGCCGGAGACTGGGTCTACCGTTTCGGCGCCGGGCCGGTCGTCACACACGCGGAAGGCACCATCAACGGCGTCGGCTATGACGGCCCGTACAAGTTCGCCGGCGCGGCCCTGATGGCAGGCGGGGGACGGCGCTTCTATCTCGGCAAGTCGACGTATTTCTCCGTCGAGGCCATGGCGACCGCGGCCTACGCCTCCCCGAAGATGAGCGGTCCTCCCGACGCGAAGATCAAGGTATCGAACGTCGCCGTGCACGGGCTTGCAGGCTTCGGCTTCGAGTTCTGATACACCACGGCCGAGGCACTCGAGCTCGCGGCGGGGCAAGCGTACTTTTCTCGGCTCGCTGACAGCGTTTTCGCAGACTGCTACAGTGCCGTCACCACGGAGGACGATCGTATCCATCGAGGAGGAGGAATCATGAAAACGTACAAGGCGGCCCTGGCCGCAATTGTCTTGGCGCTGGCAGGCGCATCGCCGGTCGGCGCTGGCGAAGCGCGCTGGCCGGTCAAGCCGATACGGCTGATCGTGCCTTTCCCCAACGGCGCAGCGAGCGATGTGCTGGGCCGCACGCTCGGACAGCGGTTGAGCGAGATGTACGGCCAGCAGTTCATCATCGACAATCGGCCGGGAGCGGGTGGCTTGATCGGCAGCGAGCTCATCCGCACCGCCGCACCGGACGGGTACACGCTGGGCATGATCGGGCAGCCGCACCTTTCCAATGCGCTCATGCGGGATCCCAAGCCATACGATCCGATCAAAGACTACGTCGCCATTTCGCTGGTCGGCATCACGCCCAACGTGCTGGTGATCGGCAAGGGCGTCAACGCGAAAAATCTCACCGAGCTCATCGCGCTCGCGAAAGCGAATCCCGGCAAGCTCAATTATGGCTCGGCCGGCGTCGGCAGCTCTTCTCATCTCGCCGGCGCACTCTTCGCCTCGAAAGCGAAGATCGACGTCGTACACGTGCCGTTCCGCCAGGGCGGCGACAGCCGGACCGCGCTCATCAGCGGCGCGATACAGTTTTACGTCTATCCGCTGCCCGCCATCGCCGGCATGGTGAAAGCCGGCACGATCAAGGCGCTCGCCATCGCGACGAAGAAGCGCGCAGACGCCATTCCGGACGTGCCCACGAGTGCGGAAGCAGGCTTCCCGGAATATCAATCGGTGTCGTGGTTCGGCCTGATTGCGCCGCGCGGTGTGTCCAGGCAGCTCGTCTCGCGCGTGAATGCCGACACTGCGAAGGCGCTGAACGAGCCTGAAATTTCGAAGAAGATCGTCATGCAGGGCGCGGAGCCGTCTCCCAGCACGCCTGCGGAATTCGAGAAGATGCAGCGGGACGAATACGCCGAGCTCGGGGCGCTGATCAAGGAAATAGGGATGAAGGCGCAGTGACGGTGTCCGGCTAGCGCCGCCGCGGCGACGGCGCGCGTGGGATGCCGCGCTGCCGTCATGCCGGGGATCGTGGCAATTCCGGGCGCTCCGAGAAGAATCTGGGAGCTCTATACTGACCGGGCATCTTCAAGGGAGGAGGGTCCGATGCGCATAGTCCGTACTGGTCTGCTGTTTCCGCTGTTGTTGTCCGCCGCCTGCACCACTGTCGCTCCGGTCGTCGATACCCACGTGCCGTCGAGACCGGATACCGTGGTGTGGGGCCACCTGCCGAAGGATAGGGCGCCGATCGCGCGCGTGCGGTCGGGGCAGACGGTGAGCATAGACACCGTGTCCCATCAAGGCATCAACAACAATATGGACCCGATAAAGTTCTTCGGCATGGGCGGGATTGCGCCCAACGAGGTCCTGCCTGATGCATTGGAGGTGTACCACAAAGTGCCGCACCCCAAAGGCACCGGTGCGCACGTCCTGACCGGTCCGATCTACGTCGAAGGGGCAGAGCCTGGCGACATGCTGGAAGTGCGGATCGTCGACTTTCGCTTTCGCGTGCCGTATGGGGTCAACAACAGCGGCAAGGGCTCCGGCGTCGTTCCCGACCTTCATTCTTCTCCGTATCCGAAGATCATCCGCTTCGACATGCAGCGTCGTGTCGCACTCTTCGCCCCCGGCATAGAAGTGCCGCTCGCGCCGTTCATGGGCATCATGGCCGTGCAGCCGCCCGAACGGCTGGCGAACACGCGTCCGCCGGGGATCTACGGCGGCAACATGGATTTCAACCGCCTCACCGTCGGCTCGTCGCTCTACCTGCCCGTGTATCACACCGGTGCGCTGTTCTACACCGGCGACTCGCACGCCGTGCAGGGAGACGGGGAAGTCAACGGTACTGCAATCGAGGCCTCGCTCACGCCGGTGGTGCAGTTCATCGTTCATAAAGGAGCGGGCCGCAAGATGAGGTGGCCGCGCGCGGAAGATGCCGAGAACTATTACG
This sequence comes from Rhodospirillaceae bacterium, assembly GCA_050260255.1. Lineage (GTDB taxonomy): Bacteria > Pseudomonadota > Gammaproteobacteria > Burkholderiales > SG8-41 > JAQGMV01. The sequence continues at coordinate 6,664 of JBLNBW010000080.1, forward strand.
TCATGGGGATGGACCGCGATCTCAACGTGGCAATGAAAGAGGCGGTGCAGGAAACGATACGGTGGCTGGGAGAGCACCGTGGGCTCTCGCCGGCGGACGCCTATTCACTCGCGAGCATCGCAGTCAACTACACCGTCGCCGAAGCGGTGGACGATGTACTGATGATCTACGGTGCGATACCGAAGAAACTGTTCAGAAGCCCGTGATATTGCTGCGCGGGCGTGTGCTTTGGGATGTCGTTTCTTGCATGAGGGCGCGGCGCCGGTCGGCGCCGCCTTCCACGCGGCGCAGAGCCGCAATCCGTAAGGGCTCCGAGTCTCTTCGCCGATAGGGCGTGCTAGAGCATACCGAGCGCGTTGAGTATCACCAGCGCAGCGACGGGTATGCAGACGAGCCCGACCACTCGCCGCAACAGCGTGTGATTCACGGCGTGTGCGAGCCTGGATCCGAGGAACACGCCGGCGATTTCCACAACGGTGACCGGTGCTGCGAGCGCGAAGTCGATCGAGCCGAAGCGCAGATTGCCTATGGTGCCCGAAACGGCGGCGACGACCTGTATGACCTGGCTCGCGCCTATCGACATCAGCGCCGGGAAGCCGAACAGCATCATCAATGGCACCGAAAGCGCCGGACCGCCCACACCGGTAAGGCCGGATCCGAATCCGGCGAAGGAGCCTATACCGGCGAGCAGGGCGGTGTGCCCGCGCGAGCGTCGCTCGTGCTTGTTGCTGACGTGCCGCGAGGCCAGCGTGTACAGGCCGGCAAAGATGATGAGTACGGCGAGCAGCAACGTGAGGGTTCGAGGCCCGACGAGAGAGTTGGCCCAGGCGCCGGCAAATGCGAAGACGAGCGCTCCCGCGCACACCGGTGTTGCGACTCGCCAATCAATGGTGCCTTTGCGCTGGAAGAGCACCGTGCCGGTGATGCCGGTGAAGATGAACGTGAACAGCGCCGTAGCCATAGCCTGACGCACGTCGAGGTGCGCGAACGCCGTCAGCGCAGGAATCAGCAGTATGCCGCCGACGCCGACTGCTCCGACGAGCGTGCCCACGGCGAGGGCGACCGACAACAGAGCAACCAATCGCTACTCCTTTTTGGGCCGCATGATAACAGTCGCCATAGGGCGAGAAGGTACATGACATCCGGAAGAGTGGACCGTATTTCGCCAGGGTGGCAAACTGCCTCACCACGCACTTCGCGTCCGGGAGGAAAAATGCGTCCCTTCAGATTCGCAGCTGCTGCTCTATCTGCGCTGACCGTTTTCGGGGCCGTGCATGCGCAGCAGTATCCGAGCAAACCTATCCGCATCGTCGTGCCGTTCGCGGCCGGCGGCCCCTCCGATATCACTTCGCGCAACATCGCGCCGAAAATGACCGAGCTGCTCGGCGCTTCCATCGTGGTCGACAATCGCGGCGGCGCGAACGGATTCATCGGCGCCGAAATCGTCGCCAAGAGCCCGCCCGACGGATACACGCTGCTCTCGGCGACGGCGAGCATCACGTCCATCAACATGGTGGTCTATCAGAAGCGGCCGTACGAGACATTGCGCGATTTCCAGCCGCTGACGACCATCATGGCGACGGACACGATACTCGTCACGCATCCCTCGGTGCCGGCGCGCACCGTGAAGGAGCTGGTCGCGCTCGCCAAGAGCCGGCAGGGACAGAATCTCGCCTTCGGCTCCGCCGGCACGGGCGGCATACTGCATCTCGCGCTGGAGCTCTTGAACACTCAGGCCGGCACGCATATTACGCACGTCCCGTACAAGGGCGCCGGCCCCGCGGTGATCGACGTGATCGCAGGGCAGGTGAACGGCATGTTCGTGGACCTGCCCGTCATCTCGCCTTACATCAAATCCGGGAAGGTTCGAGCGATTGCGATTTGCAGTCCGAAGCGCTCGCAGTACTTCCCCAACGTGCCGACGACGGCCGAAGGCGGCTATCCCGGCGTGCAGCTCTCCAATCACTATTCGCTGCTGCTGCCGGCGAAGACGCCGCGCGATATCGTGACGAAGCTGCACGATACGGTCGCGAAAACTATGGCCGTGCCGGATGTGCGCGAAAAATTCACGAGCATAGGCGCCGATCCGCTGATCATGAGCCCGGAAGAGTTCACGGACTTCATCCGCAAAGACATCGACAAGTGGGCGAAGGTGGCGAAGGCCGCGAATATCAAGATGGATGAGTAGCGCGGTGAGCCGGGAAGGATCGGCGGAACGAGGAGCAGGGACCCGCTTGCGGGATGCGACCGTGGAGCCGATCATGAGCGCGTCGTTGTGCTGTGCCGATCCACGCGCGTCTTCGGGGTCACATCCCAGAGGGAACCCTGTTCCGCCCTACGACGCGCTGGCCCCGGTTTCCGGCGATGCGACCTGGGCGAATCGGCGCCGCCGCGACGCGATTCGTATCGATTGCCTCATGCAGTCGTGGAGCGGCGACGCAGGGACCTCTATGGTGACGTCGCTTCGTTGGCGAGGTCGCGGCTCCGCCGCCGGTGATGTAACCGGCGCAGCGACATCACCATGAGCGACGCGATGGCATCGCAGCGCAGCGGCATCGCGTAAAAGGAAAACGATCATGATCCACGTCATTGCAGTCATCACGGCCAAACCGGGGGCGCGCGAAAAAGTTCTGGAAGCCTTCCGCGCCAACATGCCGACCTGCCGCGCCGAGGATGGCTGCATCGAGTACGGGCCCGCGATAGACGCCGAGGGCCTAGGCAGCGTCCAGACGAGGTTCGGACCGGACACCTTCGTGGTCGTGGAGAAGTGGCGTGACG
>JBLNBW010000081.1:0-5615 GCA_050260255.1 Rhodospirillaceae bacterium
GCACCATGCGTGCGCTTGGCTCTGCGCTCAAGCGCGCGGTGGCCAAGCGCCTTGTCGCCTCCGGCTCCGGCTTTTGCGCGGCCCGATTCGCCGCTTGCCGGCTGCCTCGCCCACGCCCCGATGGCGGCACAAAATGCGTCTGTGTTGGCTTTTCTGTATGGTTACTGATCAGAAACGGCTTCTCTGCGTCGGTGCAAGCTAGGAGGAACGACGATGAGCTTCTCTCCAACCAAAGATCCTGCGCCGGGCGATCCGGCCCAAAGCGATGCCATCGCGCACGTCATCGCGCCCCGCACGGTCGATCTGGGCGACTTCGCCGTTCGGCGCGCCCTGCCCTCCGCGCAGACGAGGATGGTCGGGCCGTTCATCTTCTTCGATCATTTCGGGCCGGCCGTCTTCCAGTCAGGCCAAGGCATCGACGTGCGGCCGCATCCGCACATCGGCCTGTCGACGGTGACCTACCTGTTCGATGGCGAGATCGTGCACCGCGACAGTCTCGGAACGGCCGTACCGATTCGGCCCGGCGAAGTGAATCTGATGACTGCGGGGCGCGGCATCGTCCACTCCGAGCGCACCGGGCCCGAGTTGCGCGCCACCGGCAGCCCGATCCACGGGCTTCAGATGTGGCTCGCGTTGCCGGCAGCGCGCGAGGAGATGGAGCCGGGCTTTGCGCATCACGCCACGTCGGAATTTCCGGTGGTCAGGGACAATGGCAAAACGGTCCGAGTGGTGGTCGGCGAGCTCTACGGCGCCCGTTCCCCCGTCGCGACGACATGGGAGACGATCTTCGCCGACGCAACGCTGAGTGCCGGCAGCACGCTGCCGATCGACGCAAGCCACGAGGAACGCGCAATTTACATTCTTGACGGCAGCGTCGAGATTGCCGGCGATCGCCACGGCGCCGGACAACTGCTCGTCTTGCGTCCCGGTGATGCAGTGAGCGTCAAGGCGATCGGGAGCGCGCACCTGGTGCTCGTCGGCGGCGCAGCAATGGACGGACCGCGACATATCTGGTGGAACTTCGTCTCCTCGCGCAAGGAGCGAATTGAACAGGCCAAGGCCGACTGGAAGGCCGGCCACTTTCAGAAAGTGCCCGGCGACGAGCTCGAATTCATTCCGTTGCCGGAGAAATGACGGCTGTACCTACTCGGCAGCAATCGCTGGCCGCGTCTGGCCGCTTTCCGCGAGCCCGATCTCGCGGACATCGAATGGCGTCGTCTGGTAGATCTGGTTGATCCAGTTGCCGAACAGCAGGTGCGCGTGACTACGCCAGTGGTTCAGCGGCTTCTGCGTCGCGTCGTCATGCGGGAAATAGTTGCGCGGCAGCGTGATCGGCTTGTTCGCCGCCACATCGCGGAAATATTCCTCGGCCAGCGAACCGGTGTCGTATTCGATGTGATTGAACATGTGCAGCGAGCGCCTTGCAGGATCCTCGATCAGGCAAAGTCCCGCTTCATCTGAATCCATCAGCACCCGCATCCCGCTTTGTGCGGGAATATCCTCGCGCCGCACCTCGGTCCAGCGCGACACCGGTATCGAGAAATCGTCGGAAAAGCCACGCAGATACGGCGCCGTGGGAGCAAGATTTCGGTGCCGGTAAACACCGAACAGCTTTTGCGGCAGCGGATATTTGGGCATGCCGTGGAAGTGGTGCACGGCCGCCTGCGCACCCCAGCAGATGTTCATGCAGCCATGCACGTTGCTCTGCGTCCAGTCGAAGATTCTGCGCAGTTCGTCCCAGTACGTCACGTCCTCGAACGGCAGAGTCTCAACGGGCGCGCCGGTGACGATGAAGCCGTCGAACTTCTCGTCCCGAACGTCCTGCCAGTCGCGGTAGAACGAAATAATGTGATCGCTCGACGTGTGGCGCGGCACATGGTTGGTGATCTTGACGAGCGTCAGCTCAACCTGGAGCGGCGATGCGCCGAGCAGCCGCGCAAACTGCGTTTCGGTCTTTGCCTTGTTCGGCATCAGGTTGAGCAGGCCGATCCGCATCGGGCGAATATCCTGCCGCACCGCGTCAGTCTCGAGCATGACATTGACGCCCTCGGCTTCAAGCACCGAGCGGGCAGGAAGATTGTCGGGAATCTTGATCGGCATTGAAGTCCTCGGTCATCCAGCTCATGAGGCATGACCGAGAGTGGCTGACCCGTTTCGTTGCCGGTTCGGCCACATCCTCCCTTCAGGGAGCGCCACCTTGCTCGGGAAAGCAGGTTGGCGTCGGGCATTGCCCAACTCTTGATGTCGGCAACTGTCGTATGCACTTCCGAGGCGTTTTGCAAGTCGCCCGGCCGGCGGGCTTACTTCTTCGGCAAATCGAGCCGGATGTGGAGTTCGCGCAGTTGCTTCGCCGTAACCTCCGAGGGGGCGCCCATCATCAGGTCTTCCGCCTTCTGATTCATCGGGAAGAGCACGACCTCGCGCAGGTTTTCCTCGCCCGCGAGCAGCATCACGATGCGGTCGATGCCGGGCGCGATGCCTCCATGCGGCGGCGCGCCGTAGGTAAGCGCATTGAGCATGCCGCCGAACTTCGCCTTGAGCGCATCCTCGCCGTAGCCGGCAATGGCGAAGGCCTTCCGCATCACCTCGGGCCGATGGTTTCGGATCGCACCCGAGGAAAGCTCCACGCCGTTGCAGACGATGTCGTACTGAATGGCCTTGATCGAGAGGATTTTCTCCTGGTCATTCGGATCGAGCGCGAGAAACTCTTCGACTCCCATGTTCGGCATTGAGAACGGGTTGTGCGAGAAATCGATGCGCTTCTCCTCCTCGTTCCATTCGAACATCGGAAAATCGACGATCCAGCACAGTTCAAAACGGCTCTTTGCAATCAGGCCGAGCTCCTCGCCAATCTTCGTCCGTGCCGGTCCGGCAAATTTCACAAAATCTTTCGGCTTTCCGGCGACGAAGAAACAGGCATCGCCTACGCCGAGCTTGAGCTGGTCGGCGATTTGCTTTGTACGTTCGGGACCGATGTTCTTGGCCAGCGGCCCTGCTCCGCCTTCTTCGCCTTCACGCCAGAAGATGTAGCCGAGGCCGGGCTGCCCCTCACCTTGCGCCCACGAATTCATGCGGTCGCAGAAGGCCCGGTTTCCGCCTTTCGGCGCAGGGATCGCCCACACCGCGTTGCCCTCGGTCTCAAGGATGCGCGCAAAAATCTTGAAGCCTGAGCCACGGAATGCGTCGCTCACATCCTGCATGACGATTGGATTGCGCAGGTCCGGCTTGTCGGTGCCGTATTTCTGCAAGGCTTCCGCAAACGGGATCAGTGGAAATTTGGAGGTCACCGGCTTGCCGTCCGCGAACTCCTCGAAGACGCCGCGGATGACCGGCTCGACCGCATCGAAGACGTCCTGCTGCGTGACGAAACTCATCTCGAGATCGAGCTGATAGAACTCGCCGGGCGAGCGGTCGGCGCGCGCGTCCTCGTCGCGGAAGCACGGCGCGATCTGGAAGTAGCGATCGAAGCCCGCGATCATGATGAGCTGCTTGAACTGCTGCGGCGCCTGCGGCAGCGCGTAGAACTTGCCAGGGTGCAAACGCGACGGGACCAGATAGTCGCGCGCGCCTTCCGGCGAAGACGCGGTCAGGATCGGCGTCTGAAATTCGAAGAAGCCCTGCTCCTTCATCCGGCGGCGGATCGAGTCGATTATGCGGCCACGCAGCATGATGTTGTTGTGAAGGCGCTCGCGCCGCAGATCGAGGAAGCGGTATTTGAGCCGGATGTCCTCTGGATAATCGACGTCGCCGAACACCGGCATCGGCAGCTCGGCTGCCGGCCCCAGTACCTCGATCTCGCTGAGATAGACCTCGATCTGTCCGGTGGGGAGTTCAGGGTTCTCGGTTCCGGCCGGCCGCGCGCGCACCTTGCCGTCGACACGCACGACCCACTCCGCGCGCAACGCCTCCGCCTGTTTGAACGCCGGACTATCGGGGTCTGCGACGACCTGCGTGATGCCGTAGTGATCGCGCAGATCGATGAACAGAACGCCGCCGTGGTCCCGGATACGATGACACCAGCCGGAAAGCCGGACCTCCTTGCCAAGGTCGGCCTCTCGGAGCGCGCCACAGGTATGCGTGCGGTAACGATGCATGGTCATTCCGGCATTCAGGGTTAGCATTGACGTGCGGCGCGCGGAGGCGCCCTTCGCGACGCTCCCTCGAGCAGCAAAGGAACGAGTGCATCCACACACCAAGGTCCCGCCGCTGGGGCGGTGCGGCAAGGAAAGCGCACGAGGGAACGGTCCTTGTCAAGGTAACCTCCTGGCGCGTCTTCTTTCTAACTTGCCAATATCACCCTGGAATAGGTTAGGTTCGTAAGTCCAATGAAGCTGATCACGACAACCGAAGAACTCGCCGAAGTATGCGCGCGAATGGCTCGCCACCCCTTTGTCACCGTGGATACAGAGTTTCTTCGGGAGACAACCTACTACCCGATCCTGTGCGTCGCTCAGATCGCATCCGCCGACGAAGCGGTGGTGATCGATGCCTTGGCCGACACAATCGACCTTTCGCCTTTTTTCGCGCTGATGGCAGACGAGAAAGTCGTAAAGGTATTTCACGCCGCACGGCAGGATATTGAAATCGTCTGGAACCTGGCGAAGAAAATCCCTCACCCCATTTTCGACACCCAGGTCGCGGCCATGGTGCTGGGTTACGGCGACGCCATCTCCTACGATCAGCTCGTTCAGCGAATTACCGGCGATACGTTGGACAAGTCGCATCGATTCACCGACTGGACGAGGCGGCCGCTCACGGAGGCCCAACTTGCGTATGCGATCTCGGACGTGACACATCTCCGGGACGTTTATGAGAGGCTTGCGCGTGACCTCACCGAGCGCGGCCGCACGCAGTGGGTCGAAGCGGAAATGAACGTGCTCACCTCACCCGCGACCTACCGCATGGACCCGGAGAGTGCCTGGGAACGGCTCAAGAGCCGTGTCCGTAAGCCAAGAGAGCTGGCGGTGCTGATGGAAGTCGCCGCCTGGCGCGAACGTGAGGCGCAAAGTCGCGACGTGCCACGCGGGCGCATTCTCAAGGACGATGTGGTCGGAGAGATCGCCCTGCAGGCGCCGACAACGATTGAGCGGCTCGGGCATCTTCGGTCGCTTCCCAAGGGCTTCGAGCGCTCACGGTGGGGCGAGGCAATCATTGAAGCAGTCAAGAAAGGCCTGGGGCGGGATCCAGGTACGCTGCCGCGAATCGAGCGCTTTCGTCCCGCGAATAACGGGAGCGCCACCGTCGAGCTGCTCAAGGTGCTGTTGCGCATGACAGCGGAGCGCCACGGCGTCGCCGCCAAGGTGATCGCGACCGTCGACGAGCTCGAGCGGATTGCCGCAGATGACGAAGCCGACGTGCCGGCGCTCAAAGGCTGGCGCCGCGAATTATTCGGTGAAAACGCACTTGCGCTCAAGCACGGCCGCCTGGCGCTTGCGGTGGACAAGTCTCGCGTGATCGCGGTGGAAAAGTCCTGACGCGCTCAATGCGCGCACGCAGGCCGTCTGCCCCTTAAGGACTCCGTTCACCGAACAATTCGACCGCCAGCGCACGGGTGACTGGCCGATGTTGGCGCATGGCTTCCCGGTCGAGCCGGGCGACGGCTTCGCGCGCCGCCG
>JBLNBW010000082.1:0-6068 GCA_050260255.1 Rhodospirillaceae bacterium
GACCGCGCTCGGCACCTCGCTCGTCAATACCTTGTTCGTGCTCGACGAGCCCTCCATAGGGCTGCACCCGCGCGACATGGGCCGCGTGATCGAGGTCATGCACAAGCTGCGCGACGCGGGCAACACGCTCGTGGTCGTGGAGCACGACCCTCAGATCATGCTCGCCGCCGACCGCCTCCTCGACATGGGCCCGGGACCGGGCGAGCGCGGCGGCGAAGTCGTGTACTTCGGCGCGGCGGATCAGATCGTCCACGACACGCGCTCGCTCACCGGCCGCTACCTTGCCGGCGCGGTGAAGATCGAGGAAGAGCGCACTGCACGCGCGCTCGAGCGAGGCGATCCCGTGCTCGAAATACGCGGCGCATGCGAGCACAACCTGCGCGACGTGGATGTCGCCTTCCCGCTCCATCGACTGGTATGCGTCACGGGCGTGTCCGGATCGGGCAAGTCCACGCTCGTGCAGGACGTGCTCTATCCGGCGTTGTTGCGCGCCCATGGCAAGCCCACCGAAGCGCCGGGCGCGTTTCGCGACCTCCGCGGCGCGGAGCACATCGCGGAGGTCGTCATGGTGGACCAGACGCCGATAGGCCGCACGACGCGATCCAATCCGGCGAGCTACGTGGGTGCGTTCGACTGCATACGCACGCTGTACGCGCGCGAGCCGGCCGCGAAGGAACGCGGATATACGCCCGGCACGTTCAGCTTCAATTCCGGCAACGGCCGCTGCCCCACGTGCGGCGGCAACGGCTACGAGCACGTCGAGATGCAGTTCCTCTCCGACGTCTACCTGCGCTGCCCGGACTGCGACGGCCGGCGCTATCGGCCCGAAGTCCTCGAGGTGCAGATCGGCGGCAAATCGATCGCCGACGTGCTGGACATGACCGTGTCGGAAGCGATTGCGTTTTTTGCCGATCGCCCGGAAGTGCATCGCGCGTTGAAGCCGCTGGCGGACGTAGGGCTCGATTACCTGCGCCTGGGCCAGCCCGTGCCCACGCTGTCGGGCGGTGAAGCACAGCGCTTGAAGCTCGCCGGCCACCTCTGCGAAGCGGCGCAGCGCGCAAGCTCTGGCTCCTCACTCCTCACTCCTCACTCCTCACTGTTTCTTTTCGACGAGCCGACTACCGGCCTGCACTTCGACGACATCGCCAAGTTGCTGCGCGCGTTCCGGCAGCTGATTGCGGCGGGTCATTCGCTGCTCGTGATCGAGCACAATCTCGACGTCATCGGCGCGGCCGACTGGGTGATCGACCTCGGCCCGGAGGGCGGCGATGCGGGCGGCGCGATCGTCGCGGTCGGCACGCCGGAGGAGATCATGCACGCGCCCGACTCGCACACGGGCAAGGCCCTGCGCGAATATCGAGCGGCATTGAAAGCCGCGGCAGCGGTCGCCCGCACGGCCGAGCTGCAGGCCCCCTACGGGCAGCGGCGCAACGGTGCAACCGCCATCGAAATCAAAAACGCGCGCGAGCACAACTTGAAAGGCATCGACGTCGCATTGCCGCGCGGCGAGTTCACGGTGGTCACCGGCGTCTCGGGCTCCGGCAAGTCGACGCTCGCGTTCGACATCGTGTTCAACGAAGGTCAGCGCCGTTATCTCGAATCGCTCAACGCCTATGCACGCCAGTTCGTGCAGTCGGCGGCCCGTCCCGATGTCGATGCGATTTTCGGCATTCCGCCGACCGTAGCCATAGAGCAGCGCACGAGCCGCGGCGGGCGCAAGAGCACCGTCGCCACCCTCACCGAGATCTACCACTTCTTGCGGCTCATCTACGTGAAGCTCGGTACCCAGCACTGCCCGCAATGCGACGTGCCCATCGACGCGCAAAGCGTGGACAGCATCGTCGCGCGCATCCTGCGTGATTTCCGCGGCAAACGCGTCGGATTGCTCGCCCCGCTGGTGGTCAACCGCAAGGGCTATTACACCGATCTCGCGAAGTGGGCCTCCGGCAAGGGCTACACACACCTGCGTGTGGACGGCAATTTCCTGCCGACGGACAAGTGGCCGCGGCTGTCGCGCTTCCAGGAGCACACGATCGAGCTGCCGGTTGCCGATATCCGGGTCACGCCCCAATGCGAGCCGGAACTGCGCAAAGCGCTCGCCGTCGCGCTCGAGCATGGCAAAGGGGTGGTGCACGTGCTCGACGGGCTGGACACGCTGGCGGCCGCGATGGAGAAGCAGGACGGCTCGCTGATCGACCTGCGCGACGCCGTGTACTCCACCAAGCGCGCATGCCCGTCGTGCGGCACGAGCTTTCCCGAGCTCGATCCGCGCCTTTTCTCGTACAACTCCAAGCATGGCTGGTGTCCGACCTGCTATGGAACCGGCCTTAAGATCGACGAAGTGGAATGGAGCGAAGAGCGCCAGAAGACCGGCGCCGAAGATCACGTGCTCGATTCCTGGCTCGAATGGCTGGAGATCGACGAACCCTGCCCGACGTGTGACGGCAAGCGGCTCAATCCCGTTGCGCTTGCGGTGCGTTTTCGTGGGCAGTCCATCGCCGATCTGGCCGCGATGCCGGTGGGCCGGCTGCAGCAATTCTTCCATGAGCTTGCGCTCGAGGGCCGCGAAGCGGCCATTGCGCGCGACGTGGTGAGCGAGCTCGACAGCCGGCTCAAGTTTCTCGATGCCGTCGGGCTGTCCTATCTCGCCCTCGACCGCGCGGCGCCTACGCTATCGGGCGGCGAAGCACAGCGCATCCGGCTCGCCGCGCAATTAGGCTCGAACCTGCGCGGCGTGTGCTACATCCTGGACGAGCCCACGATAGGGCTGCATTCGCGCGACAACCTGGTGCTGCTCGACACGCTGCAATCGCTGCAGGCCAAAGGCAACACCCTGCTCGTCGTCGAGCACGACGAGGATACGATACGGCGTGCAACGCATGTGATCGACCTGGGCCCCGGCGCCGGCAAGCTCGGTGGACGCGTCATCGCAGAAGGTGCGGCCGAGGATCTGGTCCGCAACCCTGATTCGCTCACCGGGCGCTTTCTCGCGCACCCGCTGCAGCACCCGCTTCATCCGCCGCGCGACGTGAACCGCAAAACGCCGGCGATCTCGATCCAAGGCGCGGCACTGCACAACCTCAAGAACGTCGACGTGCGCGTGCCGCTCGGCCGCCTGGTGGCGGTGACCGGCGTGTCGGGGTCGGGCAAGTCGACGCTTGCGCGCGATATCCTGCACGCCACGCTCGCGCAGCGCTTCGCCGGCGGACGCCGCCACGAAACGCCGGCCATCGGCTGCCGCGCGCTCACGGGCGACGAACAGCTCGGCCGCGTGCTGGAGGTCGACCAGACGCCCATAGGCAAGACACCGCGCTCGTGTCCTGCCACGTACGTCGGCTTCTGGGATGCGATCCGCCGGCTGTTCGCCGAAACGCCGGAGGCCCGTATGCGCGGCTACACGGCAAGCCGCTTCTCGTTCAATACGGCAGGCGGCCGCTGCGAGGCGTGCGAGGGCCAGGGTGTAAAGAAAATCGAGATGAGCTTCCTGCCCGACGTCAAAGTGCCGTGCGAAGTCTGCAACGGCGCGCGCTTCAATCCCGAAACGCTGGCCGTGCATTTCAAGGGCAAGTCGATCGGCGACGTGCTTCAGATGAGCGTGGACGAGGCGGTCGAATTCTTCGCCGCCCATCGCTCGGTACACCATTGCCTGCAGCTGCTGCAGGACGTCGGCCTCGGCTACCTCACGCTGGGACAGCAAAGCCCTACTCTTTCGGGGGGTGAAGCGCAACGTATCAAGCTCGTAACGGAGCTGGCGAAAGTACGCGACCATGACGGCGGTCCACGGCCACTGCGCGGCGGCGCGTTACCGACGCTTTACATATTGGATGAGCCGACAGTCGGTCTCCACATGGCGGACGTCGAAAAGCTGATCCACGTGCTGCACCGCCTGGTGGACGCCGGCAACAGCGCGGTGGTGATCGAGCACAACCTCGACCTCATCGCGGATGCCGACTGGATCATCGACATGGGCCCGGAAGGCGGCGACGGCGGCGGGCGCGTGGTGGCGGTAGGCACGCCTGCCGAACTCACTCACAATCACCACTCCAATTGCTCGCATACCGCTCACGCGCTGGCCCGGTTTTTGCGGAATCGCGTTGTGAGTACTCACTAGTCCGGCCACTACATCTCGAATTTCGCGGGATGGTGGCCTCTACTAATTGTGCTTATCAAAAACGCAACGTATGATAACTCCCGAACCCAAACCCCCAGAAAAAACCACGCAGGGAGAGCCTATGAAACTCAACGACAGCCAACTCGCCGTTCCCGCTCAGCAAGTCACTCTCGACGTGCTTCTGGAGAAGTACGCGAAGGCCGATGAGCGCAGCGTCGAGGAGGTGCGACACCGAGTTGCTCGCGCCCTGGCTGCCGTGGAGAAGGATCCCGCGCGTTGGGAACCGCTGTTCTACGAATGCCTCGAGAACGGCTTCATACCCGGCGGTCGCGTCAACTCGGCGGCCGGCACTGCGCTGCAGGCAACGCTGATCAACTGCTTCGTGCAGCCGGTCGGTGACTCGGTGTCCGAGATCGTAGACGGCAAGCCGGGCATTTATCTCGCGCTGATGGAAGCGGCCGAAACGATGCGGCGCGGCGGCGGCGTGGGCTACGATTTCTCGTCGATTCGGCCGAAAGGCGCGCAGGTACGCGGCACCAGCAGCACGGCGAGCGGGCCGGTCTCTTATATGCGCGTGTTCGACAAGAGCTGCGAGACGGTCGAATCGGCCGGTGCGCGCCGCGGCGCGCAGATGGGCGTGCTCCGCTGCGATCATCCGGACGTCGAAGAATTCATCCACGCCAAGGACCACGGCGATCTCAAGAACTTCAACGTGAGCGTCGCGGTGACCGATGCGTTCATGCGCGCGGTGGAGAACGACGGCGACTGGCATCTCGTGCACAAGGCGATGCCCGCTGCGAATCCCGACATCGAACTGCGCCAGAACGCGGAGGGCCTGTGGATCTATCGCACGGTAAAGGCGCGCGATCTGTGGCAGCAGATCATGGAATCCACCTATGACCATGCCGAGCCGGGCGTGCTGTTCATAGATCGCATCAATGCCGACAACAATCTGTCGTACGTCGAGCAGATCGAGGCGACCAATCCGTGCGGCGAGCAGCCCCTCCCACCGTACGGCTGCTGCTGCCTGGGCAGCGTGAACTTGACGCTGTTCGTGCGCGACGCATTCACCGACAAAGCGCACTTCGACTTCGCCGCGTTCGGGAAAGTGGTGAAGACCTCGATCCGCATGCTCGACAACGTGCTCGACGCCACCGTGTGGCCGATCAAGCAGCAGGACGACGAAGCGCATGCGAAGCGCCGCGTGGGTCTGGGCTTTACCGGCCTGGGCGACGCGCTGATCATGCTGAACCTGCGCTACGACACGGACGAAGCGCGCGCCATGGCGGGACAGATCGCCGAATCGATGCGCGACAACGCCTATGCCTCGTCCGTGACGCTGGCGAAGGAAAAAGGCGCTTTCCCGCTGCTCGACAAAGAGAAATATCTGGCCGAGCCGCATTGCGCCTCGCGCCTGCCCGAGCCGATCAAGGCGGAGATCCGCAAGCACGGCATACGCAACAGCCATCTGCTGTCGATCGCCCCCACCGGGACGATATCGCTCGCCTTCGCCGACAACGCCTCGAATGGCATAGAGCCGCCCTACTCGTGGACCTACCAGCGGAAGAAGCGCATGCCGGACAACACGCACAAGACGTACGACGTCGAAGACCATGCGTGGCGGCTGTACAAGCACAAGGGCGGGGACATGAACGATCTGCCGCCGCATTTCGTCACCGCCATGGACATCTCGGCGCGCGACCACATGCGCATGGTGGCGGCGGTCGCGCCGTACGTCGATTCGGCCATCAGCAAGACCGTGAACGTGCCGGAGGACTATCCGTACGAGCACTTCAAGGATTTGTACCTCGAAGCGTGGCATGCAGGGCTCAAGGGCATCACGACCTATCGCCCGAACAAGGTGCTGGGCAGCGTGCTCTCGGTCAATCCGACGCCGGAAGCCGAGCAGCCCAACGACCTCGACACCAGCGACACCGACCGTAGATTGCGCCTGGAA
>JBLNBW010000083.1:0-3604 GCA_050260255.1 Rhodospirillaceae bacterium
CCGCGAGCCGGTCATTCACGGGCGTGGACTGCTGTGCGCGGCCTTCCTGCCGCCGCAGGCACGATAATTTCACGTGCACGCCTCATGGCAATCAATCGCGAACAGATCAACGAGCTCGAAGCTCTCCTGCGCGAGCGCTTAAGTGCGCTCAAGGCCGACGTGGACAACCGTCTTCAGCAGACGAGCACGCAGGCAATGCAGGATCTCAACGGAACGGTGGGCGACATCGGCGATGAGTCGGTCGCCCACATGATGACGGATTTGAGCCTCACGGCCGCAACCCGCGACGTCAACGGGCTGCGCGATGTCGAGGCCGCGCTGAAACGCATCGCAGAGGGGCGGTACGGCGAATGTATCGATTGCGGCGGCGACATCGATTACGAGCGACTCAAGGTATACCCCACCGCGATGCGCTGCGTGACTTGCCAGGCGCAGCACGAGAAAGTGTACGCGAGTCAGGGCACCCCCAGCCTTTAACACCGGCGCGTTACGTTGCCGGCTCTGCGTATGCGCGGGCGGAGCTCCGCACCGTCATGCGCCGATCGCCGCACTGTTTTCCGATGCGTCCGCCGCGTCGCCGAGCTCGTACACCATGTAAGGGCGCTTGATGAGCGGCATGGCGGCGTTGCGCACCGGTATGCCGCGCATCGTGACGCCTTTTTCGGCGCCGTGATGCGCATGTCCGTGGATAGCGAGATCCGCGCCGCCGCGGTCGAGTGCTTCCGCGAGACGATAGCTGCCGAGGAAAGGATAGATCTCGAGGCGCTCGCCCTGCAGCGTTTCCTCGACCGGCGAGTAGTGCAGCAGTGCAATCCGATGATCGGCGCGCAGGCCGCGCAGAGTCGCTTCGAGCGTTTCCGCGCAGCGCTCGGTCACGTGCATGAACGACTTCATCTCCGGTTCGCCGAACGCATGGCCGCATGCGCCCGGAAATCCGCCGCCGAACCCCTTGATGCCTGCGATCGCAAGCGTTTCGCCACCGACCGTGAGGGTCGTGCTCTCGCCTTCGAGCACCGTCACGCCGACCTGCTCGAGGGCGCGGCGCACCTGCGCCGGCTGACCCGCGTGGTAATCGTGATTGCCGAGGACCGCGATGACGGGAACCTGCACGCAGCGCAGCTCTTCGGCGAGGACGAGAGCTTGCGCCGTGTTGCCGACGTTGGTGAGATCGCCGGACAACAGCAGCACGTCGGCATGCTCATGCACGTGACACCAGTGAGGGCGCATCTTACCGCACGAGTCCTCGGCGAAATGTATGTCGCCGACTGCGGCGACCCTAAGCATGCAGGCCCTCGTGCTTCACCGCCTCGTTCAGCTCGAGCACCGTGAGCTCGTTGTGCACGGGCAAGTGAGGCTGAAGCTCGGAGATGATCCGGCTTACCGCGGTGCGGCGTTCTTCGGTGGGGATTTGGCCGGTGACGTGTATGCAGCCGGCTGCAACGACGACTCGGATATCGAGCGCGTTGACTCGCGCATCGGCTGCCAGCGCTTCCTGCAGCCGGCCGACGAGATACTGATATTCCGTGTCCATGTGTGCGCCGGGACGAACCTCGGCGTACGAGGCAGGCAAGCATCATGCCGCGCGAGCGCGCGTGCGCTACCAGGTTCTCTGCGGCGGCATGTACCTCGAGTGCGGAAAGCTACTCTGTGCGCGCGAGAAAGCGCTCGGGATTGAGCGGTCCGTTGCGGTGTACCTCATAGTGCAAGTGTGGTCCGGTGGAACGTCCGGTGGAGCCGACCGCAGCGATCGCCATGCCGCGCTTCACTCGCTGCCCTTCTTTGACGTACACGGCATCGGCGTGCGCATAACGCGTCATGTAACCGTTGCGGTGATCGACATCCACCATCTTGCCGTACTGCGGATCGTGTGCGACGCGCACGACCACACCCGACGCGCTCGCCAGGATGGGGGTGCCCGGCGCCGCATTGAAATCTATGCCGTCATGACGAGCCGGCGTGCGCGTGAACGGATCCAGCCGCATGCCGAAGCGACTGGCGAAGGACGGCTTGCCGGCGATGGGCTGCCCGGTGGGGACGTATTCGAGCCACGCGAGCTGCTGCTGCCATTCCGACTGCAGGCGCGTGAGCGACGCGTTGAGGCGCTCGAATTGCTCCTGCGCCACGTCCATGTAATCGGCCACCCGGCCGGCCGCGTCGCTCGCGGGCTGATACGGCTCGCTCAGGATCGCGCTGCGGCGCGGACCGCCCATGCCCAGCTTCGCCTTCCCTTCGGCGGGCGCCGTGGGCGCGCTTTGGCCCTTGGGCAGCGCCATCTGCATGAAGCTGTCCTTCAGCACCTGCAGTTGCTGCAGCTGCTGTTGCGCGTCCGCAAGCTGCTGCTGGAGCTGCGCGAGCTTGTTGCGATGCTCGGCGTCACGCTGCTCGACGTCCCCGGCGGTCATGACGCCTCCCACCGCGCGCACGAGATCCGGACGAAGCTGTACCGCCATGCGGAAGCCGACGAAATACAGCAGCATGCCGAGCATCACGCACAGCGCTGCGCAGGCTCCGACCGCGAGCAGCACGTTGCGTTTGGTGATGGAAACGGCATGCATCTTCCCCAACGGGCTCGAGAGCCACATCACTTGCATGGTCTAGCGCCTCAATTCTGGTTGTTGCGGCACTACGCGCCGGGCTGACTTCCCCCCGCCGTGCGTGCAGTGCGTATGAGTACGTCGGTCGTCTCCGAGGCGTCCTTGCTCTTGGAGATTTCCACGAGCAGCCCGATGATCCGTGCGCCGTGCGATACGCTGATCGACCCGTAAGCGATGTCACCGCTCACGCGCGCGCTGCTCAAGAGCTCCACCCGCTCCGTCGCCTGGATGTTGCCGTGCACGGCTCCTGCGACCAGCACGCGAAACGCGTTGATGTCGCCACGCACTTCGGCTCCCGGGCCGATGGCGATCGTCCCTTTGCAGCCCGGGTCCATGGAGAGATTGCCATGCACCTTGCCATCGATGCGCACACTGTTGCCGAAGTTCATGCGGCCGTCGATGGTGGTCGCAGAGTCGATCAGCGTTTTGAAGCGTTCGACCGAAAAGCTTTCTTCTATGCGTTTCTTTCGGAACATGCCGGTCTCGCGACTGGATGGTTTTACTTCTCAGGCGCAGCGTCGGCGGGTATTCTATACTTGCTCCAATGACGGCGTCATGGCAGCTTTTTAAGGCGCCGCGCCAATTTTCTCAAATCAAATTAAATTAGGGCGCTTTATGACTGATAACTATCAGAAAGGTGCAGTCATCATCGGCGAAGGGGTAGTGATCAAAGGGGTGGTGTCGACTTCCGGGGACGCCGTCATACTGGGCGAAGTCGAAGGTGAGGTGAACGCGCGCGAGCTCACCGTCGGAGACACGGGCAAGCTCAAGGGGAAAATCGTCGCCGATGTCGCAAATATCCACGGCATCGTGCACGAGAACGTCAAGGTGAACAACTCGCTCAATCTCGGCAAGACGGGCCGCATCTACGGATCGGTGGAGTACTGCGAGATCGAAATCGAAAAGGGCGGCGAGATCGTCGGCACGCTCACCCAGTCGGGCGTTGCGCCGGGCCGTGCGCCGGCGAAGGAAGCCGAAGCGCCGGCCGATGCTGCAGCAGGCGGCGCGCC
>JBLNBW010000084.1:0-14071 GCA_050260255.1 Rhodospirillaceae bacterium
ACCTCTCCGGCAGTGAAGGCACAGTTGCGAGAGCAGGGACTGCAACCGGTCACGGCAGATCGCTCGCAGTTTGCCACGCGCATCAACAGCGAGGCCGATACGACGGCCGCCTTCGTGAAGCAGCTGAAGGCCCCCTTTCCGCGGCCACAGTGATCAGCTCCGGCCTTCTTCGGGCGGCTTTACGCGGCTGAACATGTGAAGCAACAGCAAGTCGTACACGATTTTCAGCGCGCCGCATACGATGAGCGGCGCGCCGAAAGGACTCCAGGCGAGCAGATAACCCGCGATGCCGGGGCTTATGGCAGCGGCGAGACTGCGAGGCACGGCAGTGACGCTTGCCGCCGCGGCACGTTCGGCAGGCGAAACGACCGCCATCACGTAGGAGGTGCGCGCCGGAACGTCCATTTGCGATAGCGCACTGCGCGCGAAAAGACAGGCCATTGCAAGGGGGAAGGTTGGCATGAACGGCACGGCGATGAGGAACAAATTCGCCGGCAGATGCGTATAGACCATCGTGTTCACCAGCCCTATGCGGCTTGCAAGCCTCGGGGACACGAGCTGGGAGAAGGCCGAAAGCAGGCCTACCCAGAAGAACACCGTCGCGGTCGTGTCGAGTCCCGCGCCGTAGCGCTGAGACAGCCACAGTGCGAGCAGCGATTGCACGGCGAATCCTCCGGCGAAGGAATCGAGGCTGAACAACGCTGCTAGGCGATACACCGTCGAGCGCGATGTTGTAAGAGGCTGCGCGCTGGGGGCCTCGCCGGAGCGCGGCGCATCGAGATCGCGGTATAGAAAGAGAATCGCCACGCCGAATGCGGCGTACAGAACGAACATCAGCTGCATGGCGGTCAACGGCGCGATACCGAGATGCTCCATCCAGTGTGGCAGGATCGCCGCCTGCGCGCCCCCAGCGCCGGCCAGCGCACCGAGGAGGCTGTAGCGTGCGAAAACGGCCGTGCGCTCGCGTGCGGCGACGGCATGCGCAAGCATCGCTTGCTCGAGAGGAAGAAATATCGATACGTCCCCGCTCGAAGGGTTCATCGTGCCGACGAAGGCGACGATGAGCAGCGGCCAGAACGCTGTCACGCCTGAAAACGCAATTCCCGTTGCGGTCATCAGCCACGCTGCAGCAAGCAGCATCGTGCGGGCGTGATAGCGGTGCGCTACGTAACCGGTCAACAGCGTGAGCACGCCTGAGCCGAGCAGCGTTGCCGTCACCAGTACGCCGATCTCGAGCGGAGTGTGCCCGCATGCGGTGAGATAAAAGGGCAGCAGCAGGCTCACATAGCCGTCGGCGAACGCGCGCAGGGCACGTCCGACGAGTATGCGAGTGACGCGTGAAGCGGGCGGGGGGACAGCGTCGGACATGTTTCTCATCTTGCAGCGTGGCGCGACCATAACAATATGAGCGGCGCTTGTCATCTCCAACGTTTACGCCGCCAGTATGATGTTGGTAGCATGGCAGCCTATTTCCGGGAGGAATCGCATGATCGACGTCTACAGCTGGGCAACACCCAACGGCCATAAAGTCCACATCATGCTCGAGGAGACCGGTCTCGAGTATCGCGTGCACGGCATAGATATCCGCGCCGGCGATCAGTTCAAGCCCGAGTTCCTGAAGTTGAGTCCCAACAATCGCATACCCGCGATCCTCGATCACGACGGGCCCAACGGCAAGCCGATCTCGCTTTTCGAATCGGGCGCGATACTCGTGTACCTTGCTTCGAAGAGCGGCAAGTTTCTTCCTGAAGACCTGCACGAGCGGTGGACGACCTTGCAGTGGCTCATGTGGCAAATGGGCGGCGTCGGCCCGATGTTCGGCCAGGCGAATCATTTCCGCCGCTACGCCGTCGACAAGATTCCCTATGCAATGGAGCGATACACGAACGAGGCCAACCGGCTGACCGGCGTCCTGGACAAGCGCCTGGGCGAATCGGAATACGTGGCGTGCAACCAGTACACGATCGCCGACATCGCGATTTTCCCGTGGATGCGCAATGCCGAATCGCGCGGCATCGACATGGCGCAATATCCCAATGCCAAGCGATGGTTCGACGCAATCAATGCGCGGCCGGCGGTGCAGCGTGGTCTCAAGACGCTTGCGGACCAAAATCCTCCCAAGCCCCTTGACGACAAGGCGCGCGATATCATGTTCGGGAAGACGCAATTCCAGCGTCACTAGAAGGACGTGGCCGGTAAATCGTCATCGGTCGTTTCTCCGGTCACGGCTTACCAGTCACGAGTCACCAGTCACGAGTCACTGCGGTCAATGGACAAGCACAGGAAGAACGTCGCACTGCTGTCGGTTTGCCAGGGGCTGCTGCTCACCAACAATTCGGTGCTCATCAGCATCAACGGCCTCGCGGGCTATGCGCTTGCGCCGGACAAGGGTCTCGCGACGCTTCCGGTGACCGGCTATGTCTTGGGGTCGGCGCTCACGACGCTACCTGTCTCGTTGCTGATGAAGCGTTGGGGCAGGCGTGCCGGATTCACCGCGGGCGCCGTGTGCGCCATCCTCGGCTCGATACTGTGCGCTATTGCGGTGTACGGCGGTAATTTCTGGATGCTGTGCCTGGGCACCCTCGTGCTCGGCGCATATTTTGCGGCGGGGCAGTACTATCGCTTTGCCGCAGCCGACGCGGCGCCGGTGTCGTTTCGCAGCAAAGCGATCTCTCTTGTGCTTGCCGGCGGCATCATCGGCGGTTTTCTCGGACCGCAAACGAGCAGGCTCACCAAGGATTTGTTCACCCAACATCTCTACGCCGGCGCCTACATGTCGCTCGTCGTCTTCGCTTTGCTCGCCATTGTGGTGCTGCGCTGGTTGGATATCCCGCCGCCGACTGCAGCCGAACAGAAAGCGGAAACGCGCCCCATCCTCGAAATTGCGAGACAGCCCGCATTCCTGGTCGCCTTGCTGTGCGGTATGGTGGGCTACGGCGTGATGAATCTGCTCATGACCGCGACGCCGCTCGCGATGGTCGCATGCGAGCATCCGTTCGCCGAGGCCGCCTTCGTCATTCAGTGGCATCTGGTCGGCATGTTCGCGCCTTCGTTTTTTACCGGCGGTCTCATTCAGCGCGTTGGGGTCGGCCGTGTCATCGTCCTCGGTGTCGTGTTGAACCTGGTTTGTGTGGCCGTCGCGCTCTCCGGCGTAGCGGTCGCCAATTTCTGGCTCGCCTTGATGTTGCTCGGCATCGGCTGGAATTTCATGTACGTCGGCGCCACCACGCTCCTCACGGAAACGCATCGTACGGCTGAGCGCGCCAAAGCGCAGGGCGTGAACGACATGGCTGTCTTCGTCACCATGGTTGCGAGCTCGCTCTCCTCGGGCGCGCTGTTCACTTACCAGGGTTGGCAGATGATGAACTATCTCGCGATCCCGTTCCTCGTCATTGCAGGCGTTGCCGCAGCCGCCCTGCAATGGTCGCGCCGCGGCTCGGCCGCCGCGGCGTAGCCACAAACGCAGGAAGTCTCACGTAGCGACCGCCCGTCGTCTTTCAGTGACGCGAGAGCGCGTCGCTACTGTCTCGCGAAGGGCAACACGGCGCGCTTATTGCTACGGCCTCGACACCCGTTCGAGCAAGAGAGCAGCCGTGCGCTGCCGAGCAGGAAAAATCGGGTAAAATGCCCGACTTTGCGGCGGAGGGGGGCTCCTGGCCGCGATCTTGCAGATTTTTTAAATCGAAGCGCGATCACCGCGCTCACAGAAGGAACGCTTATGAATCGGCCCGCTACCGCCGCCCAAGTGAGCACCACCGGCCAGGCGCCGGCGTACGTCACCAACGAGAAACTGAAGCGCTGGGTCGCGGAAGTGGCGCAGCTCACCAAGCCTGACCGCATCTACTGGTGCGACGGCTCCCAGGAAGAATACGACCGTTTGTGCAGCGAAATGGTTGCCGCCGGCACGCTCATCAAGCTCAATCAGGAGAAACGTCCGGGCTGCTTCCTGGCACGCTCCGATCCCGACGATGTCGCGCGCATGGAAGATCGGACGTTCGTGTGCAGCCTGAACAAGGAAGACGCGGGCCCCAACAATAACTGGGTCGCGCCGGAGGAAATGAAGGCGACGATGACGAAGCTGTACGACGGCTGCATGCGCGGGCGTACCATGTACGTGATCCCGTACAGCATGGGCCCGCTCGGCTCGCACATCGCGCATATCGGTGTCGAGATCTCGGATTCGCCGTATGTCGTCGTCAGCATGCGGATCATGACCCGCATGGGACGCAAGGTGCTGGAAGTGCTGGGCGACGGCCCGTTCGTGCCCGGCCTGCACAGCATCGGCGCGCCGCTCGCCCCCGGCGAGAAAGATGTGCCGTGGCCTTCGAACAAGCAGCACAAGTACATCGTGCATTTCCCCGCCGAAAAACTGATCTGGTCCTTCGGCAGCGGCTACGGCGGTAACGCGCTGCTCGGCAAGAAATGCTTCGCGCTGCGCATCGCCTCGATCATGGCACGCGAGCAGGGCTGGCTCGCCGAGCATATGCTGATCCTCGGCATCGAGCCGCCGAACGGCAAGAAGCACTACATCGCTGCGGCATTCCCCAGCGCATGCGGTAAAACGAATCTCGCCATGCTGATCCCGCCCAAGGCGCTGAAGGGCTGGAAAGTAACGACCATCGGTGAGGACATCGCCTGGATCAAGCCACATGCCGACGGCAGGCTGTACGCGATCAATCCCGAAGCCGGCGCTTTCGGCGTCGCGCCCGGCACGTCGGAGGACACGAATCCGAACTGCCTCGCAGCGCTGCACAAAAACACCATATTCACCAATGTCGCTATGACGCCCGACGGCGACGTATGGTGGGAGGGCCTCACGAAGACGCCGCCGAAAGAGCTGATCGACTGGCAGGGCAAGCCGTGGACGCCGGAGAGCGGCCGGCCGGCGGCGCACCCCAACGCGCGCTTCACGGTGGCGCTTACGCAGATCCCGTCGCTCGATCCGGATTGGGACAATCCCGCTGGCGTGCCGATCAGCGCATTTCTGTTCGGCGGCCGCCGCACGACCACCGTCCCGCTCGTCACGGAAGCCAAGAACTGGACGCACGGGGTGTATCTCGCCGCGACGATGGCCTCCGAGACGACTGCCGCCATCGTGGGCAAGGTTGGCGTCGTGCGTCGCGATCCCTTCGCAATGCTGCCGTTCTGCGGCTATCACTTCGGCGATTACTTCAAGCACTGGCTCGAGCTCGGGCGCAAGCTGGAGCATGCGCCGAGGATCTACGGCGTGAACTGGTTCCGCCGCGACGAGAACGGCAAGTTCATGTGGCCGGGCTACGGCGAGAACATGCGCGTGCTGAAGTGGATCGTCGAGCGGTGCGAAGGCAAGGCAGGTGCGGCAGAGACGCCGATCGGCCTTATGCCTCGCTTCGAAGACATGGAATGGGAGGGCCTCGACACCGGCGCGAAGGAGATGTTCGGCAAGCTCACGCAGGTCGACAGCAAGCTGTGGAAGGACGAGCTCAAGGACCACGAGGAGCTTTTCGGCAAGCTGCAAAGCCGCCTGCCTCAGGAGCTCAAGGCGGTGCGCGACGAGCTCGCGAAAGCGCTATAGGACTGCTTCGCGGCAAGGACTAAGGCGTGAGGAGTGAGGCGTAGAAACCTCACTCCTTTTCGTTCTTACTCCTGACTTCTTACTCCTGATTCCTCACCGGCAAGCCGGACCGGCTTGCCGGTTTCGATCGAATCGATCACCCCCTGGAACGCCGCGATGGTGTCCACCATTTCCTGCGGCGTGATCGGGTAGTGCGCGCGCCCCGCCACGGCATCCGCGAAGGCATCGAACTCCGCCAGCAGCGAATCGACTTTCTCGAAGTTGCGCACTTCGGTCTTGCCGCCCTTCGTGCGTACGATCACCTGGGTTTCACCGATCGCTTCGATCGATGCCTCATCGCCGAAAGCCTGGACGCGCCAGTAAAACGGCGAAGGGCGCACCGCGCCGAGAAATCCGGTGACGTTGTTTTGGAAGCGGAAGAGCGCGGAGATCGTATCGCGCGGGTCGTGTCCCCCGCGGGTCGATACGAACTGGGCATCGACCCGTGCGGCGGCTCCCGCAGCGTTCACGAAGGCATCCAGGATATGTATGCCGGTGCCGGTCATCCCTGCACCGGGCGTCTCGCTCGGCGAATCGCGCCAGGGCGCGAAGAAATTCGACGAGTTCTCGTTGCTGTAATGGCCCTCGATGTGCAGCATCTGGCCGACCACGCCGGTCGCCAGCGCCCGGCGGAATTCCACCATCGAGGGCCAGAAGCGCTTGTTCTGCCCGACGCCGATCACTAGCCCTGCGCGTTGCACTGCGTCGACTGCGCGCTTGGCGTCGGCATGTTTCAATGCCAGCGGCTTCTCGCAAAAAACCGGTTTGCCGGCGGCCGCCACCTGCACGATCTGGTCGGCATGCAGCGAGTGGGGCGTGGCGAGAACCACGGCTTGCACCTGCGGATCGTCGAGCACGACTTCAAGCGCCGTGCTGAGCCTTATGCCGTGCTTGGTCGCGAGCTCACGCGCCGCATCGGGCTCCTTGGTCACGCCGTGCACGAAGCGCAGCTTGGCGCTTTTCCCCTGTACGGCATTGATGATGTTGGTGCCCCACCAGCCGAGCCCTACGAGCGCGGCGTTGATCATGCGAGACCCGCCCGGTTCTTGCCTTTCACGGCCGGATTCACGACGTTGATCGGCCATTGCCCCGACAGCACGCGCTTCACCTCGTTGGGAGCGCCAGCCTGCAGGCCGACCATTGCCTGCTCGCTGTACCACGCGGCGTGCGGATTGATGATGACGTTGTCGCGATCGCGCAGCGGGTGGGGATTCGGCAGCGGTTCGGGGTCTACCGTATCCAGCGCGCAGCCGGCAATCTTCTTCGCATCGAGCGCGCGCACCAGCGCATTGGTGTCGACGATGGGACCCCGGGCGCAGTTCACGAGGACGGCGGTGGGCTTCATCTTCGAGAATGCCTCGTCGTTGATCATCTCGCGCGTGTTGGGCGTGAGCGGGGGATGCAGCGAAATGTAGTCCGATTGGCTGAGCAGCTCGTCGAGCTCCACCTTGGTGCCCGGCTCCGTGAACTGCCCTTGCCGGATGAACGGATCGGCGTACAGCACTTCCATGCCGAACGCGGCTGCACGCACGGCCACCTGACGTGCAATGTTACCGAAGCCGACGAGACCCAGCGTGCTCCCCGCAAGCCGGTACATCGGCTTGCCCGGCGGCACCGCCCATTGCCCGGCGCGCACCTGGCGATCGTAGAAAGCTATTTTGCGCGCGGCGGAAAGCAGCAGCGCCATCGTGTGCTCGGCAACTTCCTCGATGCAATACGTGGGATTGTTGGTGACGATGATGCCCGCTTCGGTAGCAGCCTTGAGATCTATCGTATCGACACCGATACCGTAGCGCGCGATGATCTTGCATTTCGGCATCCTGGCCATGGCTTCGGCCGTGATCGGCCCGGCGTAAGTGTTGAGCAGTGCATCGCAATCCGCAGCGGCCGCGAGAAACTCTTCCGGCTTCTTCGTCTGCATGGGCTCGAGCTCGGCAAGATCGCCGAGTATCTTGCGCTCGACGTCCAGCGATTCCCAGACATAATCGGTCAGTACGACTTTCGCCTTTGCTGCCATGGTTTGCTTCCTTCCTCTAGGACGGCCGTTACCGTCTCATCCGTTGGCGTAGATTTCCCGGTTCCAGCAGTTCGGCGGCTCGCGCCCGGCAAGCACGGCCAGTATGTTGTCGACCGCCACGTTCGCCATTGCAGCCCGCAGCTCGCGGTCCGCGCTGCCCGTGTGCGGGGTCATCACCACGTTCGGCAGCGCAACCAGTCGCGCGTCGATGTCGGGCTCGTGCTCGTACACGTCGAGGCCCGCGCCGGCGATGCGTTTTCGTTGCAGCGCTTCGATCAATGCTTCCTCATCGACGATAGGGCCGCGCGCCGTGTTGATGAAATAGGCCGTCGACTTCATGAGCGCGAACTCGCGGGCGCCTATGAGATGCCGCGTCTTGGGAGTCAAGGCGACGTGCAGCGACACGAAATCCGCCTGTTGGAGGACGTCGTCGAACGGCACCCAGGTGACCCCCAGCGCACGCTCCTCGTCCTCCGAGAGGCGCTTCGGGTCGTGGTAGATCACTTTCATGGCGAAACCTGCGGCACGACGCGCTGCGGCCCGGCCGACGCCGCCCATGCCGACGATCCCGAGCGTCCTGCGCGAGACCCCGCCGCCTTCGAGATAGCAGGACTGCGAACCCGGGATCACGCCCGAGCGTATGAGGCGGTCACCTTCCGCCACACGACGTGCAACGGAGAGCAGCAGGGCCCAGGCGAGATCGGCAGTGGAATCGTCGAGCAAAGGCGAGGGTACGGTCGTGACGGGAATCCGGCGCTCGGTTGCGGCCGCGATGTCGATATCCGCCGGCGTAATGGTCGTCGACGCGATCATCTTGAGGCGCGGATTGGCGTTGATGATTTCACGGTCGATGCGGTCGTGCAGCAGGCAGAAGAGGACGTCGTGCGTGCGTGCGGCGTCGACGAGCTCCTGTTTGGTCGCGATGTGCAGCGGGTCGCGGTTCCAGTCGACCTCGGCGGCCTGCTGCAGGCGCTCGATGGCGCTCATCGCTACCGGCTGGGTGATATAGACGCGGGGGCGCATGTTTTCTTCACGGCGTTAGTGGTGAATCGTGAGTAGTGATTGGTGAAACAGCCCGGCAGCGTGCTCTAACTATTCACACTGTTTCGCTAGCTTCCTTGCATCCATCGCACGACGCCGGCGACGCCGTCCACGGACACGCGCACGCCGTCGGGTATGCGCTCCGTCGCTTCGTGGACCCCAAGCACCATGGGGATGCCGCGCTCGCGGGCGAGCGACGCGAGGTGGGAGGTGCTGCCGCCGCGCTCGGCCACGACGCCGGCGACGCGCGCCAGTATCGGACTCAGCGCCGGGCCTGCGACCTTGGTCACGAGAATATCGCCCGGGCCTACGCGCTCGAGCTCGCATTCGCAGTTGACCACACGGGCGACGCCTTCGCCACAGCCTATCCCGGCGGGATGGCCGTTGAGCCGCGGATGCCGCAGCCACACGGGGTCGGGCTCCGTCGCAGCTTCCATGCGCAGCGGGCGGCCTTGCAGGAGCTTGAAGCCGCTGTCGTCGAGCGCCCACTCGATCTCGACCGGCATCGCCATCACTTCGGACACCCGGCGCAGAAGCCGGCCGAGCTCCTGAATTTGCGGCGTGGTGAGGCACGGCTTGCTGATCATCGCCTTCGGCGAGAGCAGCGTCTTCGGTTCTTCGCGGTGGTGATGGTGACAGCTGACGACATGGTCCTTGCGGCCGGCCACCACTTCGCGGATCTCACCGTCTGTGGACAGCACATAACGGTCGGGGGTGACTTCCCCTTGCGCGATCGCGGAACCCAGGCCCCACGTGGCGCTGAGCAGCATGCCGCCGTCCGCGGTCTCGCTCAGCCCGCCGCCCGATACCTTGGCCGACACGAGCGGCTGTATCAAAACGGCCATCGCCGTCTCGGCGGGATTGATGTCGTGCGTCGCCATATAGCGCAGCGCACGAGTCGCCCACAGCGCACCCCAGCACGAGCGCACTGCGGTGATGAAGTCTTCCTCGGATTCGATGCCGATGAAGCTCTCGAACTGTCCCGCGAAGCTCGAGCCGTAGCGGTCCTCCACCAGTGCCGATGAACGCACGCAGAGCAGGGCGCCGGTGCGCTCGATCAACTGTCGGCGCGCTTCGAGCAACGGATCGAGGATTTCGGGGATGATTGGCTTGTCGAGAAGACCGAGTTTCATGTTCAGCGCGCAGCGGCGCATCTGCGGGCTATCGTTCGCGCCGAACGCGCCGTGCGCGGATTCCCAGAGCCCGAGCGCCGTCACCTGCTTGCGATACGCTTCCGCATCGAGACAGAAGCCATCGGGTATGGGAAGGCCCGCACGGCCGAGCACGGCCTGGTTCGCGGCCTTGGGGCCGAAGCGGCCGGCATCGCATGCTTCGGTGGAATTCAGTGGTACGAGTAATTGGGTCATAACGACACGCCTGATCAGGCGCCGGATTCGATTACGATGCGCAGCACACGCCCCGGATTGCGTTCGTATTCCTCGAACGCCTCCGCTGCGCGCGCGAGGGGATACGTGCCGCTCACGAAGCCGGCGACGTCGATTTTTCCGGAAGCGACGAGATCTATCGAGGGCTGCATGTCCGCGTTCGTGAGCGCGCGCGAGCCGATGATGCTCACTTCCTTGTAGTAGAGCGGAAACGTGGTGAAACCGGTGCAGCATTCATGGCTCACTGCGTACGGCGCGATGCGTCCGCCGGGGCGCAGCATGTCGAGCGCAGCCATCAAGGGTGCCGACCCACCGGCAGTATCGATGACGAGATCGGCGCCGACCCCGCCCGTGAGACGCAGCACTTCCTGAACCGCTTTTTCGGCCCCCACGTCGAGCGCGTGGTGCGCGCCCATGCGGGTCGCCATCTCGAGCTTCCATTTCGTCCGCGACACGGCAATGACCGGATTCGCGCCGGCCAGCACCGCAAGCCGCGTATGCAACAGACCGGTCGTGCCCTGTCCGAGCACCACGACTGATTCTCCGGCCTTGAGTCCCGCACGCTCCTGCGCATGGCGCACGGTGGCCAGTGTCTCGATCAGCGTTGCATCCGCAAGCGGCAGTTGCGGCGGCAGGCGAAACACGTAGCGCGCAGGCAGGCTGACATACTCGCTCATCGAGCCTTCGACCTCGCGGCCGAAGAGCCCGGCATTGCGGCAGAGATTGTGAGCGCCGCGCTTGCACATGTCGCAATGCTCACAGGAGATGATCGGATTGATGATGACGGGATCGCCGGCCGCGAAGTCGTGGACGCTTGCGCCCACGGCCTCTACGACGCCGGTCGATTCATGCCCCATCACCACCGGGTATTTCACACCGGGATGCTCGCCGGTGTAGATCGCCAGATCGGTATGGCACACGGCGGTCGCTGCCGTGCGTACGACCACTTCTCCGGGCGCGGCAAGCGGTACCGGCCGGTCTACCAAATGGAAGCGCCGCGGCGCTTCGAGCACCGCGGTGCGCATCCCTTTTGCCATTACCTCTTACTGCCCTTCGCGCTTGCCGAAGCCGGAGTAACCCGGCATCGGATCGACGACGGTGATCTGCTCGACCGGGAAGTTCGACACGATCTCGACGCTGTCCTTGTGAACGATGAGCATCTCCTCGATGCGCACGCCCCAAGCATGCGGCTTGCCGTGCTGAGTCTCCAGCGCGAACACCATGCCTTCCTTGATTTCGATCGGGTGATCCAGCGACCAGATTCGCGAAATAACGGGCTGATCGTATTGCGCGAGCCCCAGACCGTGACCCCACAGGTTTGCGGCGGCCTGGTCTTCTTCCTCGTAGCCCCACGTATCTTTCGCGGACGGCCACTTCGACGCGATGTCGCGTGTGGTGGCGCCGACCTTCACCGCCTTGATCGAGTCGTATAGCCACTTGAGCGCGGTGGCGTAGTAGTCCTTCTGCTCCTGCGTCGGCTCCTTGCCCACGCAGTAGGTGCGGTAGTAGCAGGACTTGTAGCCGTTCCAGGTGAGCGCGGCGAGGTCCATGAAGACGATGTCGCCGGGCTTGATGATGCGATCGGAGAAGTTGCGCCAGTTCGGCCACGTGTTGAGGCCCGACGATACGATCACGTCCTCGACGTCTTCCATACCCGGAATGTTGTAGAGGAATTCCATGATGTGCGCGGTGAGCTGGTTCTCGGTAAGGCCGGGCCTCAGGAACTTCATGAATTCCCAGTGAGCGGCGTCACCGATCGCGCCGACCTGGCGCATGCACTCGTGCTCGTCCTGGTTCTTGACGGCGCGGGCTTCCATCATCGGCGTCATGCCGTCGGTCCAGTCGATCTTCGCGTCCTTGAACACGTTGATCATGTTGATGTCGATGAAGTCGACGCCGAGCTTCTGGCCGTCGACGCCGGCCTTCTTCATCTCTTTCTTGATGCTGTTGGTAAACTTCGTCACCTGCTGGAGCGAGGCAGGGCCGGCGGCACCCTTGATCCAGGCGTACGAATACTTGATGTGATCCTTCGGGATCCACGGCGAGTGGCGCTCGATGTGCTTGCCGATGTCGCCTTGCTCGTACAACACGGGCGCGTCGTCGCCGCAGAGCAGGGCGTAGCGCAGGCCCGGCTTCAGTCGGTTCCAGCCCGGAGTCAGCGTGCTCGTCACATAACGCACGTTCTCGTCATACATGAGCAGCATGGCGCCCAGGCCGTGCGCTTTCATCCGCTCGCGAGCACGCTCGAGGCGGTACTTGCGCAGCCGATCCCAGTTGATGCGCTCCTGCCAATCCAGACCTACCAATCCGACGTTAGCCATCTAACTCTCCATCTTCATTGATGTTTTACCGCTATTTCGACCGGGCTCGTCACTCGGTCTCTATCTTTGCATCCTTGATCACTTTCGCGAAACGTGCGTTTTCGCTTGCCACGAACTTCGCAAATTCGTCGGGCGAGTGGCTCACCACGATATCGACGCCGCCATCCTGCAGCCGCTTCTGCACCTCGGCGTTCTTCATCGTCTCCGTCGTGACAGAGAATAGCTTGTTAACGACCGCGCGCGAAGTGCCTTTGGGCAAGAAAACGCCCTGCCAGGAGCCGGTCGTCATTTCCTTGAATCCCTGTTCGGACATGGTGGGCACGTCGGGTGTGGCCGCGACACGCTTGGGCGCGGTTACGCCGAGCATGCGTATGCGTCCTTGCTTGACGAAGGTGATCGCCGAGGAATACGTGACGAACATCGTCTGCACTTCGTTGCCGAGCAAGCCGATCATGGCAGGCCCTGCGCCGCCTTTGTACGGGACGTGAGTCGCCTTCGTGCCGGTGTGCAGCAGGAAAGCTTCCATTTCGATGCGGTTCGCGCTGCCCGGGCCCGGCGAGCCGTAATTCAACTTTCCCGGATTCGCCTTGAGGTACGCGACGAATTCCTTGGCTGTCTTGGCCGGGATCGAGGGGTGCACGACGAGCGCGCCCGGGACATCGACGACTTGAGACACGGCGATCAGGTCGCGCGTCGGCTTGATCGGGAACTTGGTGAATATGTTCGGATTGATCGCCATCGTGCCGACGTTGCCCAGCAGAAAAGTATACCCGTCGGCGGTTGCATTGGCCGCCACTTCCACGCCGATGTTGCCGGCAGCGCCGGAGCGGTTGTCGATGACCACCTGCTGCCCGAGCAGCTCCGACATGCGCGGCTGGATGATCCTCGCCACGAAATCCGACGCACCGCCGGGCGCGAATGGCACGATCATGCGCACCGGCCGGGTTGGATAGTTGTCCGCGGCCAGTGGTGCAGTCGTGGCTAATGCTCCGAGCAATGTCACGGAGCATGCAAGCAAACGTCGGATCATCGTCTAACTCCTCAGCGTATTGATTTTATGGAATTCGATCGTGCAGCTCATTCGATCTTGATGTTGTTATCCTGAATGACCTTGGCCCAGTTCTTCACGTCGGACTCGACGAATTTCTGGAACTCCGCCGGCGATTTGTTGAGCACGACCGACATGTACTGCTTCTCCAGGGCTGCTTTCATGTCGGGCGCCTCCATCGCTTTCACGACGTCCGCGTAGATCCGGTTGAGCAGCGGTTTGGGCACCTTCGCCGGCGCGAAGAGACCGTTCCACGCGTTCGTGCCTATGCCGGGAAAGCCGGCTTCCGCCATGGTCGGTACTTCGGGAAACTCGGGGCGGCGCGTCGGCCAGGAGGTCGTCAGCGGCTTCAAGCGGCCTGACTTGAAGTGGCCTATCGTCGAGGCGATGTTCAGGAACGCGAACTGCGCTTCGTTGCTGATGAGGGCCGGTATCATCTGGCCCGCGCCGCCTTTGTAGGGCACGTGCGTCATCTCGATCCCGGCCGCCTTGAGGAAGCGGGCCACGTCGAGATGGGGATAGGACGCGACGCCGGCGGACGCATAAGACATTTTCTGTTTCTTCGCGAGCGCGATCAGCTCCTTCAAGTTCGACACCGGCACGGCGCCGCTCACGAGGAAGAAGTGGGGAAGCTCGATGAGATTGGTAACGCCCGTCAGCGTTTGG
>JBLNBW010000085.1:0-18418 GCA_050260255.1 Rhodospirillaceae bacterium
AGACCGCCCATGCGCTCTTCGAGCGCGGCGACTATACGGGCTATCTCAAAACCTTCGCCGTCCTCAAAGCACCGGTCGACGCGTTCTTCGATCGCGTGATGGTGATGGTGGAGGACGCCGAGCTGCGCCGCAATCGACTTGCGCTCCTGTCGGAGCTGCGCGAAGCAATGAACCGCGTCGCCGACATTTCGCGCCTTGCCGCATGAAGCTCGCCATACTGGACCGCGACGGCGTAGTGAACCACGACAGCGCCGCATTCATCAAGAGCCCTGACGAGTGGCGCCCGATCCCGGGCAGCCTGGAAGCGATCACGCGGCTCAACCAGGCCGGATATCACGTCGTGATCGCAACGAATCAGTCGGGCGTGGGGCGCGGCCTGTTCGAGATGGCGACGTTGAACGCCATACACGACAAGATGCATCGGGCGCTCGCGGAGGTCGGCGGCCGGCTCGATGCGATCTTCTTTTGCCCGCATGCGCAGGAGGCGAACTGCAACTGCCGCAAGCCGCGCGCGGGCTTGCTCGACGAAATCGCCCGGCGCATGAACGTGACGCTCGAAGGCGTGCCGGTCATCGGCGATGCCAAGCGCGATCTCGAGGCGGCCGTGGCCGTGGGCGCCCGGCCGATACTGGTGCTGACGGGCAAAGGCCAGAAGACCCGCCGGGAAGGCGATCTTCCGCCCGGCACGGAGGTATACGCGTCGCTGGCCGAGGCGGTGGACCGCATACTGCAATGATGGCGCTCCGGGTACTCCGGTCACTCCTGTACGCGCTGTTCCAGCTCATCGTCACCCCCGTCTTCGCCATCGTCTCGCTGCTCACTTTTCCCTTGCCGCTGCACGGCCGCTACCGTGTAATCTCGCTGTGGGCGCGCATGATGGTGAAGGCTGCGGAACTTATCTGCGGGATACGCTATCGTGTGCTGGGCGCGGAAAATATTCCTGACGAAGCGTGCATCATCCTCTCGAACCATCAATCGGCGTGGGAGACGTTCGTCTTCCAACTCATTTTTCCGCAGCAGGTCTGGGTGCTCAAGCGCGAGCTCCTCTGGATACCGTTCTTCGGCTGGGGACTTGCCATGCTGGCGCCGATCGCGATCGACCGCTCCGCCGGCACGCGTGCATTGCGCCAGACGTACGAGCAGGGGAAGGACCGCTTGCGCCGCGGCTTCTGGATCGTCATCTTTCCGGAAGGCACGCGCGTCGATCCGGGCACCGACCGGCCCTACCAGTCCGGCGGCGCATGGCTCGCTGCGAAAACCGGCACCAAGATCGTGCCGGTCGCGCACAACGCCGGACTGTGCTGGCCCCGCAAGGCGTTTCTCAAGCGGCCGGGCCTCATCACGGTCAAGGTCGGCGCCCCCATAGACCCGCGCGACATGAGCGTCAACGAGCTCAATACGCGCGTGGAGCATTGGATCAAATCACAACTCCCCCGACTCGAGCATGAGCCGTCGTAAGTCGCTGCAGCTTGCGCTGCCGCTGCCCATCCGCGAACGGGAATTCGTTGCCCCTGCCCGCGCGGTCATCGCCGGATCCCTCGTTCCGTACACCATCAAGCGCAGCGGCCGCCGGCGCGCGATTTCGCTGCGCATCGACGAGACCGGGCTGCGGGTGGGCGCACCCCTCGATGCGAGCCAGCGCGCGATCGACAGGGTGCTGCACATGCACGGCGAGTGGGTGCTCGATAAGCTCAAGGAGTGGGCGACACGCGCCGCGCCGGTCGCGCAATGGGTGGACGGTGCGCAGCTCATGCTGCTCGGGGAGCCGGTGACCCTTCGCTGCGTGGATGACACCCCGCAAGCTGAAATCCGCGACCATATGATCGTAGCGCCCGCCTGCGGGACCGCGCGGCACGTCACCGACGCATTGCGCGATGCGGCGCTTCGCTGCTACATAGGCCGCGTGAGGCACTACTGCGACGTCCTCGGGCTCGACCATCCCGACGTGCGGCTATCTACCGCCCGCACGCGCTGGGGGAGCTGCCACATCGAAGGTCGCATCCTTCTCAACTGGCGCATGATCCAGATGCCGATGGCGCTCATCGACTATGTCGTCGCCCACGAAGTGGCTCACTTGCGGGAGATGAATCATTCGAAGCGCTTCTGGGCCGTGGTGGAGCGCCTCGTTCCCGACTACAAGGCAAGGCGCAGCGCGATACGCCGCGAAGGGCACCGCTATCTCGTCGTATGACCGGAGGACGGCCGCCGCAGGCCGTATGCTAAACTCCGCGACGTCCATCGATCGCTCCTCATGCGCGCCTACGTCCTACTTTCCATCCTGATGCTCGCCTGCGCCGGATGCGGTTATCGCGGCCCGTTGTATCTGCCGCAAAGCAAACCCGAGGCGAAAGCCCCACCGGCTCCGACGCCGCCTGCGCCACCGGAGCGGCCGACGCCCAGCGAAGCTCTTCCCGCACCGAAGTGAACGATCTCGTCCGTTATCAGCAAGGCGAGCTGTATGTCGAAAGCGTACCCCTCGCCCTCGTCGCCGAGCGCCATGGCACGCCCTGCTATGTCTACTCGCGCGCAGCCCTCACCGCGGCATATCAGGCGTTCGATGGCGCCTTCGCCGGACGGGACCACCTCGTCTGCTATGCAGTGAAGGCCAATTCGAATCTCGCGGTGCTCAATCTCTTTGCCCGCTTGGGCAGCGGCTTCGACATCGTCTCGGGGGGTGAGCTGCGACGAGTGCTTGCCGCCGGGGGCGACCCCGCCAAAGTAGTGTTCTCCGGCGTTGGGAAAACCGTCGAAGAAATGCGGCTCGCGCTGCAGACCGGTATCCTCTGCTTCAACGTCGAGTCGGAAAGCGAGCTCACCCGGTTGAATCGCGTCGCGGGCGATATGGGTAAGCGCGCCCCGGTCAGCATACGGGTAAATCCCGATGTCGATGCCCGTACCCACCCCTACATCGCAACCGGACTCAAGGAAAGCAAGTTCGGCGTGGCTTATGAGGCGGCTCATGCCCTGTACGAACGGGCGCACGGGCTGCCCAACATAGAGATCCACGGGATCGATTGCCATATCGGGTCCCAGCTCACCGAGGTAGCGCCTTTCCAGGAAGCGCTGGAAAAAGTGCTCGCCCTTGGCGATCGCCTGCAGCAAGACGGCATCGCGTTGCGCCACCTCGACATCGGCGGCGGGCTCGGGATCCGTTACAGTGACGAGACGCCGCCGACGGCCGACCAGTACGCCCGCGCGTTGCTGCAAGTCATCGGTGATCGCCCCCACCGCCTGCTGTTCGAGCCCGGCCGCCTGCTGGTCGGCAATGCCGGCCTGCTCCTGACCCGCGTCGAGTACTTGAAGCAGGGGGAGACGCGCAACTTCGCCGTCGTCGATGCGGCGATGAACGACCTCATGCGTCCCGCCTTATACGATGCGTGGCACGACATGCTGCCGGTGCGCCGCGGTACCAGCGAGGCAACGTACGAGGTGGTAGGGCCGGTGTGCGAAACGGGGGACTTCCTCGGCCACGCACGCACGCTCGCGCTCGATGAAGGGAGCCT
The DNA here is from genome assembly GCA_050260255.1 of Rhodospirillaceae bacterium. Lineage (GTDB taxonomy): Bacteria > Pseudomonadota > Gammaproteobacteria > Burkholderiales > SG8-41 > JAQGMV01. The sequence continues at coordinate 3,504 of JBLNBW010000085.1, forward strand.
TCTTGCCGTACTGTCGGCAGGGGCTTACGGCATGAGCATGGCGTCCAACTACAACACGCGGGGTCGTGCGGCGGAAGTGATGGTGGATGGCGAGACGCTGCACCTCATCGGCGAGCGCGAAAGTTTTGCATCGCTCATCGCAGGCGAGCATCTGCTGCCCTAAGCGCGTCATGCGCACTGCTCGACGCGCCATCGAACGGTGTTGCATCAAACCCACAGTGCGTTATTCCAACGTCAAATAATCTTGACAAAGGTGTTGCAATTTTTTTTCGGGGTAGCATAGAATTGGCGCACCACGCATGTTTTGTCGAAGTTTTTTTCTGTTGATGCATCGACGACGCGTGTGTGGGTAGTGCAGAAACATGCACGAGATGCCTAGTTAACTTTAAAGGAGACTATGATGGCAGCCAAGAAAAAAGCGAAGAAAAAAGCAGCTAAGAAAAAAGCAGCCAAGAAGAAGTAGTAGTTGAACACGCGGGGGCTGGGTAACCCCCGGCTCCCGTTTCTCCTCCCGTAGTACGCAGCGTCCGCTGCCCCCGCGAATCCCCTCTCTGTAGTTTCCCACGCTGACACGCGTGAGCGTTCGTGCGGCCGCGCTCGAGAAGCGAACCGCTAGTGCGGACGGCTTACGGATTGAGCTGGCGGTAGACCGCAGTCGCAACGCGCAACAGCTCCTCCTTGTCCATCTCGCCGGACAAGGCGTAGCCGAGCTTGCGGTCCAGCCAATAGAAGACGCCGACGTTGTTGTCGCGTGCGTAGCGGAATGCGGTCTCGCGGTTGTCTTCGGCGTTCGTGCGTATGTACAAGGTAAGACGCTGGCCCTTGCCGTCCTGATACATGAACTGCGCCACCGGCCCCTTGTCGCCCGGCAGCAGCCGCCCGCCCACCAGCCCATAACCCAAGGCAGACAAGTGCGGCACCTTGAGATCGGCACCCAGACGCTTGGAAAGCCAGGTGACGAGATGCGCTTCCTGATCTGCGGCAACCTCCACCGGGTGCCGCACCTCGGGACTGTAGACGACGTGCGCCACCGCCGCCCGCTTGGCCCACGTCGGCACGTCGCCGCGGAGATCACGATCCCCATAATCATGCGCGGCCCATCCTATGACGGCACCCAGCGCTACCCACGCCACGACGGCTGCGTGACGCAGCAACGTGCGCGGCCGACGCAACAGGCGGCGCGGCACCGGCTCATCGAGCACCGGATCGAACAGCAGGCGCAATGCGGCGTTCTGCGCGCGATACGAGGCGAGGCGCGCCGCATCCTCCGGGTGGTGCTCCAGATACTGATCGACTTCGCTGCGTCGCGCTTCCGGCAGCTCACCATCGATGTAGGCGTGCAACTCCGCCTCGGTGACCGGTATCGGGCTCATTTCACGACCTTCAGACTTGTACCCGCGTTCGACGTGCCCTCGAGCAGCGTGCGCAGCCGCTCCCGTGCACGATGCAGGCGCGACATCACGGTGCCCAGCGGTATCCCGAGCGCCTTCGCTGTCTCTTCGTACGAAAGGCGCTCCAGTGCGATCAGCAGCAGGACCTCACGCTGCTCATCGGGCAGCCGCTGCAATGCGGCCTCGAGATCCCGGACTTCGAGCATGTCGCTTTGCGTAGGACGGACCGGCGCGTCATGCGTTTCGTCGTCCAACGGGACCAGCATCGCCGATGCGCGGCTGCGCACCTGGTTGACGTGAGTGTTATGCATGATGGTGAAGAGCCAGGCGCGCAGATCGCTGCCGCGACGCCAGAGATGCAGCTTGTTCCATGCGCGCTCCAGCGTGTCCTGCACGAGATCGTCCGCCACGCTGCGCTCGCCGGTGAGCGCGCGCGCGTAGCGGCGCAGCCGCGGAATCAACTGCTCGATCTGCGTGCCGAACTCGTTCACTGGCCCTCTGCCTTACTGGCGTGCCGTCCGCCAGACGTTGTTCACGCCCTCGCCGGTCTTGTCGCCCGGCTGGCGGTCTTTCACCCAGAAGTATAGCGGCTTGCCTTTATAGGCCCATTGGCGTGCCCCGTCATCGCGCGTGATCACGGTATAGTCGCCGACCGGCTGCGCGCCCGCTTCGGCCTTCAACGGCGGCCAGTTGACGGCGCACTGTCCGTTGCAGACGCTCTTGCCCGAGCCGGCTTGGTCCTTGTCGAACGTGTACAGCGTCATGCCGTTGGGCCCGACCAGCACACCGTTGTCGACCCGAGCCGGTGCTGGCGCCATCGCAGCGCAGCCCGCCAGCGCGATGAGCGCTGCGATCGCGAGCGCCATGTAGCCTTTCTCGTAGTGCACTTCCCTTCTCCTCGAGGATGCAGGACGACCCTGCACCGCTGAGAACAACGGGGGACGGGCAGTTATTCCACTTCGCGGCAGGCCCGCGGGAAGGTTTTAGAGCAGGAAGACGGTCGCGAGGCCGAGAAAAATGAAAAAACCACCGCTGTCGGTGATAGCAGTGATCATGACGCTAGACCCGACGGCGGGGTCGCGCCCGAGCTTCTCCATGATGAGCGGTATGCTGACCCCCACCACGGCGGCGAGCAGCAGATTGAGCGTCATGGCGCCTACCATGACGAGTCCAAGCTGCCAGTTGTGATAGATGAAGAACGCGAACAGGCCTACGACGCTGCCCCAGATTAGACCGTTCAGCATGCTGACGCCGATCTCCTTGCGGAAGAGCTTTTTCGCGTTGTCGCGCGTGATCTGACCGAGCGCGAGCGCACGCACGATCATCGTGATCGTCTGGTTGCCGGAGTTGCCCCCTATGCCGGCGATGATGGGCATGAGAGCGGCAAGCGCGACCAGCCGTGCGATCGAGTCCTCGAAGAGGCCGATCACGCGCGATGCGATGAACGCGGTGACGAGATTGATCGCAAGCCAGGTCCAGCGGTTCTTCACGCTTTTCCATACGGAGGCGAACAGATCCTCGTCCTCTCGCAGACCGCCGGCCGACAGCATCTCGCTGTCGCTCGACTCGCGGATGTAGTCAACGACCGTGTTCACCGTCATGCGGCCTATGAGCTTGCCGTCATGGTCTACGACAGGTGCAGAGACGAGATCGTAGCGCTCGAATGCAGCTGCCGCGTCTTCGGCCTGCTCATCCGGATGGAAGCGGACGAAGTCGGTCACCATAACGTCGGCGACCAGCGTCTCAGGGTCGGTCACGAGAATGCGATTGACCGGCAGCATGCCCTTGAGACGCGTCTGCCGATCGACGACGAACAGCTGATCGGTATGGTCCGGCATTTCGTCGAGCCGGCGCAGATAGCGCAACACCACCTCCAACGTGACGTCGTCGCGTATCTCGACCATGTCGAAGTCCATCAGCGCACCGACCGTATCCTCGGGATAGGACATCGCCGCGCGCAGCTGCTCGCGCTCTTCGAGGGACAGTAGCTGGAAGACGTCCTGTATGACTTCGCGTGGGAGGTCGGGGGCGAGGTCGGCGATCTCGTCGGTATCGAGCTGCTCGGTTGCAGCGACGAGCTCGTTCTCGTCCATGTGCGCGATCAGCGTCTCGCGCACGGCATCGGACACTTCGAGCAGGATGTCGCCGTCGCGGTCGGCCTTGACGAGGTCCCAGACGATCAGGCGCTCCTCGAGCGGCAGCGCTTCGAGGATGTACGCAACGTCGGCAGGATGCAGGAGATCCAGCTCCTTCTGGATCGCCGCATAGTCGTGCTTGCGAACCAGATCCTCGACCGCTTGTGGCTCCGGCGGACCCAGGCGCTGCGCGGCAGCCTCGGCGGCTTTCTGACGGCGCATGAGCTCGGTCAGCTGCTCGAGGATCTGCTCACGGAGATGTGTAGTGTCTGCCCGCTGTTCCATGCTTATGCTCGATGCGGTGAGCCGGTGGGCATCGCGGGGCGGGCAATCGGTACGCCGCCGCGCACGAGGCACCGTATTGTAGAAGCAGGGCTGCCGCGTGTCTAAGTATTCTTAGACGATGAAACGACGCATTCGCTCTCATGCACGCGCCGTTGCCGCGCATTGCCTGCCAGGGAAGATCATGGGGCATGCGTATAATGAGCGTCACCGAGAACGTCCCGATCGAGAATGTCAGCATCCCTCAACCGCAAGCTCCAGCAAGCCCGCGACAGGCTACAAGCAGGTGACATCGCAGGCGCGGAGTTCGTCTGTCGCGAGATCCTGCAGCACGCACCGCGAAATCCGGACGCCTGCTGGCTGCTCGGCATGGCGCACTTGATGACCGGGCGCATCGCCGATGGCGCCGCGCTGCTCGAGCGCGTACTCGCTGTGGCGCCGAATCACGGGCCGGCGCTCGAAAATCTCGGCGTCGCGAAGCTCATGCTGGGGCAGTACGCCGATGCTGAACGCGCTCTGCGCAAGGCCGCGACCCTGCCCTCGGCGCCTGCGTCGGTGGCAATGCGCCTTGGTCTTGCGCTCCTTCATCTCGATCGTCTGCCGGAGGCCATAGCCGAGCTCACCCAGGCGCTGAAGCGCGATCCCGGCAATCCGGATATACGCGTCAACCTCGGACAGGCATACGCGCGCAGCGGCGACACGAACGCCGCTCGCAGAGAATTCCTGAAGGCGCTGGAGACTGCGCCACGGCATGCCGACGCCATGTACAGCTTGGGCGTGCTCGAGCTCGAGCGCGATGCTCTCCCGGAAGCGCAGCAATGGTTCGAGCGCACGCTCAGCGTAGCGCCCGAGCACGTCGACGCGCTCGTTAACCTCGGCATCGTTGCGCGGCGCACCGGTAAGCTCGACACGGCGGAGGAGTGCCTGGAACGGGCGCTGCGAATTGCGCCCACGTCGGCTGTCGCCTTGGACGCCCTTGGGCAGACGTTGATGGCGCGCGGCCTCCACGGCCCGGCGCGCGAGCGATTCATGGCTGCGTTGCAAAGCGATCCCCAGTCGCTGTCCGCCCGCGAAGGCATGGTCGCCGCGTGCCATGCGCTGGAACGCTACGCAGAGGCGCAAGCGCACGTGCAGGCGCTGCTGCAAGCCGAGCCGGAAAACGAATATGCCATGCACTCGCTGGCGCAAGGCCTTTTTCAAACCGGCGAGCTGGATCAAGCAGCCAAAGCCGCAGCGCGCACTATCGACCGCTATCCGGCATGCGCGCCGGCGTATGCCGTGCTGGCGCAAATTCACATCGTCCGCGGCGAGCTGGAGCAGGCGGTCGACATACTGCAAACCGGCTGCGAGAAGACCGGGGCGGACGATTTGCTGGGGCTTTATACGCATCAGCTGCGCAAGCTGTGCGACTGGGAGCGGTGGCGCGTCGCCTGGGACCGCCTGCATGCCGCAATGGCCCATTCGGCGCGTCTTGGCAGCCCCTTCAATCTGCTGTGCGAGCACACCACCGCGCGTGAGCAGCTCGACTACACGAAGCGATGGGCAGCAGCGCGGTTCGGCAATATTGCGGCGGCGGCACCCATTGCGAAGCGGACGAGGGACCCGGCCGAAAGGCTGCGTGTCGGGTATATCACCTCGGATTTTTACGAGCACCCGGTGGGCTACCTGCTTGCCGAAGTGATGGAGCTGCATGACCGGCAGCGCTTCGAAATCTTCGCCTACTCGTACGGGCCGGATGACAAAAGCGCCACCCGCGGGCGTTATGTGGCCGCGGCCGAGCACTTCGTCGATATCGCGCGGACGCCGGACGATCTCGCCGTCGAGCGCATACGTTCCGACAGGCTGGACCTCCTCGTCGATCTGCACGGCTATACGGTAGGTGATCGGCTGGGCATCCTCGCCCGCCGGCCTTGCCCAGTGCAAGCGACGTGGCTCGGCTATCCCTGCACTACCGGCGCGTCTTTCATCGATTACCTCATCGCTGACCGGTATGTGATTCCCGAAGGAGATGAAGACCAGTACGCGTCGGAGCGGGTCGTCCGATTGCCGCACTGCTATCAGCCGAACGATCGGAAGCGCGCCCGCGTGCCCACACGTGCGCGCAGCGAGTACGGCCTGCCGGAAGAAGCGTTCGTCTTCTGCTGCTTCAATCAGTTATTCAAGATCACGCCGGAAGTCTATTCGTGCTGGATGCGGCTGCTGCGCGATGTCCCGAACGCAGTTCTGTGGCTGATGCTGGATCACCCGGCTGCCGCAGAACGATTGCGCGCCTACGCACAGGCCCACGGCGTATCGCCCGATCGCATCGTATTCGCGCCGCGCGTTCCACTCATCGAGCACCTGGCGCGATACGGCGCAGCCGATCTGGCGCTCGACACCTATCCGTACACCTCACATACCACGGCCAGCGACGCGCTTTGGGGCGATTGCCCCCTCATCGCGCTGGTGGGGAACACCTTTGCCTCCCGCGTATCGGGCAGCATACTGACCAACGCTGGCCTCAGCGATCTCGTCACTACGAGCCTCGATGACTATTACGTGCTGGCCTGCGATGTCGCGACAAGCCCGACGCGCTTGTCCGACGCACGGGCACGTGTGAAGGCAGCGAAGACAAGCAGCGCACTGTTTGATACGAAGCGCTTCACACATGATCTCGAAGTGCTGTATGAGGAAATCATCCGTGGTTGAGCGGTGGAGCACCGTGCTTGCCGTTTTAAGCTCGAATACGGCCGTAACAAGGGCTTCCACGCCATCGAAACGATGCGGCAACACATCTGACCCAATGGCGCCGTACCGTAGCGCGTTCTGATCCGGAGACTTCCGGAGAACGACATGAACATCGCCCATTGGCTCGCCCCATTCCGCATACCCCGTGAGCAAGTAAAAACGGCAAGCTACGCGAGCATAAGATTGCGCGCCGGCGCGTTGCTTTCTGCGCTCAGTCCTCGGCACAGGTTAACTATCGGAAATACGATTCCCGACAAAGCCGAAGCCTGCATTATTGGCAAGATCGGCGCACAAGAACTGCAGGCAACGGGACGTGCTCTGCTTCAGGAAGTAGAACGTCACAAGAAGCGCGGCGGCATAGTTGCTCTTGACTTTACCGACGATCATTTCTCCACGGAAACACCACACTCATGGTTCTATAGGGAATGTCTCGGCTTTACGGACATCTGCGTATGCTCGTCTCGCTACCTGCAGACGAGTATAAAGCGACGTTTTACAGGTGCGGTTCATGTCGTTCCGGAGGCCATCGAGATCGGGTGCAAGTCACCCAAGCCAGCTGCTTCGAACCCAATCACGATCTTATGGTTTGGCCATGCCACGAATTTGCCCTACCTCGTACACTTCCTGCCGCAGCTTGCCGGAAGTCGCCCACTGAGACTTATAGTTTTGACTAGCGCCGAAGGTTTACAATGGCTGGAGGCGACTCAAGCCCCGATTCCGGCCAATGTCACGGCTCAATGCGGCGTATGGAGCAAAACGGCGATGGAACAGGCAACGTCAGTAAGCGACGTTTGCATTATTCCCTCCAATGCCGATGATCCAGGAAAAGCCGGCGTAAGTTCTAACCGCCTCATTACTTCATTTGCCCTCGGGCTGCCTACGTGCGCCGAACGCCTCGATTCCTACATCGAATACCAACGATATTTCGCCGATATTCGGTCCGATGAATGTCAATTGACCCTCGATAACCCACTGCGTTGGCGGGACTTGATAATTGAAGCGCAAAAGAACGTTGTGCCGCAGTTCTCGATGGAGAATATTGGCAAGCAGTGGTTAAAGGCCCTCGGCATCAGCTGAAAAGCTCATCAACCTTCTCTCCGCCGCTTAGCAAATTTCCACGGGTAAAACATTCTCAGGCGATGATCGATCATCGCGGAGAGTGCTTGCGCCCAGCTCTCCTCGATTCCCCTCTTATTCGCCCGAATACTTCGATGCATATAAGCGCACGGGACGTTGCTCGCACATAGAGTACGCGGCTCCCCACGTACGGCGCCGGACACGGAAGATCGGTATTGGCAGGCAAAAAAAACGGGCGCCGTAGCGCCCGTTTGAGGGGTGATGCTTTTCTTGTTGTTCTTAGAAGCGGTGACGCAGCGACACACCCCAGACGTGCTGGTCTTCGCCAGCCGCCGGAGCCGACAAGCCGCCGAGCGAGTAACGCGCGTTCGTCTTGTTGTCGAGGCGAGCGTAGCCGATCGTGCCTTCGGTACGCTTGGACAGGGTGTTGACGTAGTGCACTTGCCACAGCGTCGCGCCCGTGCCACCCGCGCCGGCGTTGCCGATGATGGTGGCGCCATTGCCCGCGATAGTGCCGGCGAAGTTGCCCTCGGTGTCCTTCGCGCGCGTGTAGCCAGCACGCAGGCCGTGCGGGCCGGCAAACTTCCAGTCCGCGGCCAGGTGCCAGGTCTTGGCTTTCAGGTCGGTGCCGGGGCCGGTCTCGTACTTGCGATCGGTATAGAGAGCACCGAGACGCAACGTGCCGAGTTGATAACCGGCGCTCAGCAACCAGCCGCGGTCGTCACCAGAGAACGACGTGCCGGCCGGGCCGAAGTCGTTGTGCTTCTCATAGGCAGCGCCGATGTTCAACGGGCCATTCGTGTAGGTAGCGCCAAACGACCAGAGGCGCGGCTTGTTGTTCGTCTGCGTGGTCAGGTTGCTGGTCGACGTGGTCGTCGCGTTCGTCGAGATGGACAGCTGCACGCCGCCGAACGACGGCGAGTCGTAGTTGACCGAGTTGCTTTGACGACGCGAGAACAGGCCGGGAGCCGCAGCACCGTTGACGGTGGTGGCACCACCGGTCAGCAGGAACGAGGCACCGAACGCGCCGGTCTCGTTGACGATACGGTTCACGCCGCCAACGCGCTTGAACGGGGTGTCCCAGTTACCGACGAAGAAGTTACCGAACGCGCCTTTCAGACCGACGGCGCTGTTACGGCTGCACCAGCCGTCTTGCGACTGGCCGCGCACGTCCGCCGTGCTGTTGCACTGGAACCAGGCCGAGAGGCCGCCGCCCAGTTGCTCTTCACCTTTGAAACCGATTTCCGAGCCCGGCGTTTGCATCATGTCGACGTTGACGCGTTCGGTCGTCGCCGTCGCCTTGCCCTGGTGAATCCACGTGTACTCGTAGTACAGGTTGCCGTACACCTGCACCGTGCTGGCTTGCGCGTGCGCGAGCACCGGAGCGCCCAGGGCGCCCGCCACCGCAACGGCAATCAGTTTCTTCTGCATCGAGAACTCTCCTATGATGTTGTCATTAGCGCCGCAGAGTGGGCTCCGCTGACGCATCTTTTCCTCCAGTGATCCGGAGGTTGAGGCAAGTATGCCAATCGGCTGGAGAAACCCTCAACAAAATTCTGATTTTTCGCGCCTATCTGGGGCCGCCTTGTTGCAGGTACGCAACAAGCCCGTGAACCACGTCGCGCTTCCGGGCGGCATAATTTACCGTCATGCAGCGGTCGACGGTCCCGACAATCGGTAAAAATTACGCTGGATCAGCCTGTTATAATTTCGCGAATGACGACGTCCGCTATCGCTCGGGGGCACTTGGAAGCCGGTTTACGGGCCCACCAGGCCGGCGACCTCGCGGGCGCGATTGCGGCGTATCAAACGGGGCTCGCGCTTGCCCCGGATGACGCCGCAGGTCTCAACCTGCTGGGCACTGCGTTAGTACAAATGGGCGACGCGCCGGCCGGGCTGCCTTTCCTCGAACGCGCGGCAAGGGCGCAGCGCAACAACGCCAGTGTTCTGGGCAATCTCGCGCAGGCGTACTTCGCCGTGGGCCGGTACGACGACGCTCGCGAGACGTTTCGCAAAGCAAGCCGCGCCGACCCGCGTCAGCCGCATTTTCAGCTCGGCATCGCCAATTCACTGGCAATCCAAGGCAGGCTTTCCGAAGCGGAGCCGCTGCTGCAGCGCATCGTGCAGCGCTTTCCCGCGGAGCCGCTCGCTTGGTTCAACTATGGAAACGTCCTGCGCGACCTCGAGCGCACTGAGGAGGCGGCAACGCACTTCGCTCGCGCGGTCCAGCTCGCCCCGGAGTTTCCAGAAGGGCGAAATAATCTGGCGGGTGCACTACACAAGTTGCAACGTTTCGACGAGGCGGAGCGCGAATTCCGCGCGTGCATCGCCCTGGCGCCGGATTATCTTCTCGCACGGTGCAATCTCGCGTCGGTGCTCATCGACCTCGGACGGTTCAAGGAAGCCGAAGCGGAATGCCGCGAAGTCCTGCGTGCCGATCCGGACATGAGGATCGCGCACACTTATCTCGGCGCAACACTGGGGCACCAGGGGAAGCTCACCGAAGCCCTTACGCATCATGCAGCAGCCGCACGCGGCAGCGACAGTGCGCGAGCGTTGGAAGCGTATGCGGGCGCTCTGGCAGACGTTGGCCGTTACGCCGATTCGGCGCGATGGTTCTGTCGCGCACACCTGCGCGACATGGACTCGCTTGCCGCTCGACAGGTGCTGGGAACCGTCGAGCTCACGCGCGGCTGTCTGATGCAAGGATGGCGGCACTACGCCTGGAGACCCGCTCGCCTGCTGCTCACCAGACAATACTCGGATATCCGACTCACAACAGCGCTGCCCGAGGGTCTTGCCGGTCAGCATGTATGTCTGCTGCGCGAGCAGGGTCTGGGGGACGAGTTGTATTTCCTGCGCTGGACGCGCGTGCTGAAAGACCGCGGTGCGCACGTCACGTATCGCGCCAGCACGAAAATCCATGCATTGTGCGCGCGTGCATCTTATATCGATGAGGTGCTCGAGCAGGGCGCAGCTCTGCCGCCTGCCGATCATTACCTTCTGGTGGGCGATCTGCCGCATGCACTCGGCACATTGCCAGCGAGCGAGGCGCCGTTGCTTCCGGCGGACGCGTACGCACCATGCATGAACGATTACGCCGAGCGCATCGCGGTGTTCTGGCCTACGTTGCCCGACGCATTGCCTCTCACCCCACTCGACGAAAAGGTCTCGGAAATCAGCCGGCGCCTTGCGAAGGCCGGTCCGCCGCCGTATATCGGCATCACCTGGCGTGCAGGCACGGCACCAGAAACACAGCAGCACGAGTCCTGGGTGCTCTTCAAGGAGTGCCCGATGGACGGGCTCGCGGCGGCCGTCGCCCGCTATCCCGGAACGGTGCTTGCCTTGCAACGCAAGCCGGCGGCAGGAGAGATCGAACGGTTCGCCCAGGCGCTGGGGCGGCCGGTGCACGACTTCACCGCGTATAACGAAGATCTTGAAGCGATGCTGGCGTTGCTCACCTTGATCGACGAGTACGTCGGAGTGAGCAATACCAACATGCACCTGCGCGCAGGGATCGGGCGCATGAGTCGCGTATTGCTGCCATGCCCTGCCGAATGGCGGTGGATGTACGGGCGACGGCGATCACCGTGGTTTCCGAACTTTCCGGTCTATCGGCAGTCGTTACAGGGCGACTGGAGCGCGGCGCTGGAAAGCCTGGGCGAAGACCTCGAAGCCGCAGGGCGCCCCGCATAAGTGAGGCTGGCGCAGCAGGATGCGCTCCTCTATCATCCGCCCTCGATCACCGGAAACTCACGTCTTGTCCAAGAAGCCCGTAGAGCGCAGCTGTCAGCCCTGCACCGCATGCTGCGACGGCTGGGTGCAGATCCGGGTCGACGCGTTCGAAGCGAAGCCGGGTTGTCCCTGTCCGCACAGCACCGGGAAGGGATGCGACGACTACGAGCACCGTCCCTTCGATCCGTGCGTGAAGTTCATCTGCGGCTGGCGCCGCGAGGACAGTCCGCTGCCGGAGTGGATGAAGCCCAGTAACTCGAAGGCGATCGTGCTGTTTCATCAGCACGAATGGCGCGGGCTGCCGGTCGACGTCGCCGTGCCGGTCGGTCGGCGCATCCCGCCGCGCACCTTGAACTATCTCAAGGAATTTGCCGAAAAAAACGGGCGTCCTCTGCTCTATTCGGAGCAGATCGTCGAGAACGGAAAGTTCACCAACCGGCAGAACGTGCTGGGCTACGGCCCGCCGGAGTTTCAGCAGGAAATCGCGGACATGGTGAGCCGCGGCGTCAAGCTTTTCTAGAGCAGCGTGCCGGCTAGATGCCGAGTCCGCTCATCTGTTTTTCGGGATACCGGGTGCCGGCCGTCACGTTGGGGGGAAACGCCTTGCTCAGCGTTGCAACATCATCCGGCGTGAGCTTCACCGACAACGTTTCGCAGTTCTGCTCGAGGTAGGTGCGCCGCTTGGTGCCCGGGATCGGTACGATATCGCTGCCTTGCGCAAGCACCCACGCGAGCGCGACCTGCGCGGGCGTGCAGTTCTTGCGCGCAGCAATGTCCTCGAGCGGCTTGAGAAGCTCCGCGTTGCGGCCGATGTTCTCCGGCTTGAAGCGCGGATGGTCGCGTCGGCGATCTTTGTCGAGCAGTGCATCGAGCGTCTTGATGGTCGCGGTGAGGAATCCCCTGCCCAGCGGCGCATAAGCCATGAATCCTATGCCGAGCTCTCGGCACGTCGGCAACACCGCCGCCTCGACATCGCGGCTCCACAGCGAATACTCGGTCTCGACCGCGGCGATGGGATGCACTTCATTGGCGCGACGTATGGTCTCGGGACCCGCTTCGGAGAGTTGCAGGTACCGCACCTTGCCCTGCTCGACCAGCCGCTTCATCGCGCCGACCGTGTCCTCGATCGGCACCGTCTTGTCGACACGATGCAAGCCGTAGATGTCGATGCAATCCACGCCGAGGCGCTTCAAGCTCTTCTCGCATGCCTGCGGCACGTAGTCAGGGTGGCCGCCGGTGAGGCTGGGGCCGTCGCCGCCACTTCGGCCAGCGAGCGCGAGATTGCCGAACTTGGTCGCGATTTTCACGCGATCGCGCTTGCCCCTGATCGCGCGTCCGACGAGCTCTTCGTTCACGCCGTTGCCGTACGCGTCCGACGTGACGATGAGGTCCACGCCGAGATCGATCGCGCGGTGTATCGTCGCAATCGATTCCTCGTCATTGGGCTCGCCGTAGCTGATCGACATGCCCATGCAGCCCAACCCGATCGCCGAGACGGTCGGGCCGCTCTTGCCCAGCTTGCGTGTTTCCACCTCGTCCTCCTCCAGGATGCGGTGCTATCGCCGCGGCGAAGCTCAGCGCGCGTACGTGATAGTAAGATCGCCCACGCCCTCGACGTGACCTTCGAGCCGGTCGCCGCGCTGCACGGGCCCCACACCGGCCGGGGTGCCGGACATGATGATGTCGCCAGGGCGCAGCGTGATGAGGTTCGACAAATAGGCGATCGTTTCCGGCACGTTCCAGATCATCTCCGACAAGTCGCCCTTCTGTTTGAACTGGCCGTTGACCTTCAGCCAGATCGCGCCTTTGGCGGGATGGCCCACCATCGCCACGGTCTTCAGCGCAGTGCACGGCGCCGAATTGTCGAACGCCTTGCCCATCTCCCACGGGCGGCCCATCTTCTTCGCTTCGCCCTGCAGGTCTCGACGCGTCATGTCGAGACCTACGCCGTAACCGAACACGTGGCCGAGCGCCTTGTCCACCGGGATGTTCGAGCCGCCCTTGCCGATGGCGACGATGAGCTCGATTTCGTGGTGCAAATCCTTGGTCACCTGGGGATAGGGAATGGTCGCACCGTTCTGCACGATCGCATCGGCGGGCTTCATGAAGAAAAACGGCGGCTCGCGGTCGGGATCGTGCCCCATTTCTCGCGCGTGCTCCGCATAGTTGCGGCCGACGCAATAGATGCGCCCGACCGGAAATGCCTTGTTGCTCTCGACGACGGGCAGCGTCGGCGTGCCGGGGAATTCGATGGCGTAGTTCATTTTTCTTCCTTCCGCTAGGGTCGTTCAAACTCGAGGATGTCGAAACCGAAGTTCCGATCCAGAACATAAATCAGCCCGCGGCCATCGACCTCCACGTCGTTCGACTGCGGGCTGGGATAACCGCCGCACGGCTCGGGGATGTACCAGCCGACCTCCTCCGGCTGTGTCGGATTGCGGATGTCGATCGCGCGCACGCCGCCGGAGAACCAGGTGCAGAACACGTAGGTGTCCTCGAGGTGTTCCTGGAACTGGTGGCAGCCGAAGCGCCCCTTGTTGCGCGTGTACGGCGAATCGAGTTCGCTCACGTGAAACTGCGCGATCGGATGGATGTCGGCGAGATTCTCGACATCGAACACCCACAGGCATGCGCGCGGCTGGCCACGATGGTGATGATCGTGCTGCTCGTCGGTCACCAGCGCAATCTGCCGGCCGCCGACAGCGAACGGCACGCGAAAGAACGTGTGGCTCGGCTCGGCGTAGAGCGGATGGTAGTTGTACGAGGCGACCGTGCGCGGCCTCGCAATGTCCGCGACGTCGATCACCCGCACGCCGCCTTGCCAGCATCCGGCATACAGCTTGTCTTCGTGGCGCAGCGTGTGATGCAGCCGCCACTCCTGTCCTTCCCACAGCGGCTGCTCGCCACCCGCTATGTGCTGGCCGGGCATCCACCAGCGCGAAACCTCCTTGGGCTTCGCCGCGTCGCGGACATCGTAGATGACGAGAATGTTGCCGACGTAACCTTCCATCTCCGTGGAGATGTACGCGTAATTCTGGTCGACGTCGAAGCGATGCACGCCGACGCCGCCGGTTTTCTGGTGCGTAATGAGCCGCGGCCGGGTGACGTCGGAAATATCCCAGATCTTGAAACCGCCTTCGGCGTAGCCGCGCTTGTGCAAGGCTTCCAGCGCCGGAATGTCCTCTTCCTTTACCTGGACCCGCTTGGCGATTTCCGCATTGGTGGGCGGGCGCTTCAGCTCCGCTTCGAGCGCGGCTCGCGCTTCCGGTATGCGAGCCGCTTTGCGCACTGCGCGTCGATTGTTCTGCTCGACGTTCGTATACATCACGTCGCCAACCACGCGCACCTTGTGCGTATGCGAGTATTCGTCCTCGAGCTTGATCTGCGCGACGATGCGCGGCGTGCGCGGATCGGATACGTCGATGACGGTGGTGCCGAACGGCGGCTGCATATGGCCCACGAAGGCGTACTGGCCCTGCACGACGACCTGGCCGCCACCCGGAATATCGAGGTGCCCCAGGCGGCGCATCCTGCAGCTCGTCGCCATCTCGGCGGTTGCATGGGGTGC
>JBLNBW010000086.1:0-4706 GCA_050260255.1 Rhodospirillaceae bacterium
ACGTCGTTACTGAATCTCTTTCACTGCGGCTTTCAGGATAGGCGTGAGCTTGGCGCCCGATTTCGCGAGCTGTTCGATCACTTGCTGCTGTTTGGCGCCCTCGACGGGCGCAACCGGACGCTCGCCTTTCTTCGATTCCTCCAGCAGGCCCGGATCCTTGAGTGCCGCGGTGACCGCCGCGCGAAACGCGGCGACGGCTTGCGCATCCATGCCGGGCGGCCCGATGTACGAGCGGTGCGTTTCCAGTATCGTCGCCATCGCGCGGACGATGTCGCGCTTCGCCGGCGGCGCGATCTCGGTGATCACCGGAATATTCGGATAATCGGGTGAGCGCTCGGAGGTGACCATGAGAATGGGCAGCTTGTCACCCGAGCGTATCGGAGCGAGCGATTCACTCCAGCCCGTGATGTGACCGTCGCCGTCGCCCTTGATGACGGCAAGCGCGGTATCGGCATTCCCCTCGTAGCCCGTGACCGCCTTCAACTTGAAGCCGAGCGCATCCGCGATGACCGCCATTGTGTAGAAGTCCTCGTCGGTACCTTGCGAGGGATAGACGAAGGGGCGCTTGAGCTTCATCACGTCCTGTATCGACTTGATCGAAGACTTGCCGCCGACGCACAGCACGCGCGGCTCGCTCGTGGCGCGGCCGAGATAGACGAACTTCGTCGGATCGAAGTTCGCCCCCGGGCTGCCGGCAAGCGAGGCGAGGATGAGCGTCGAAGCATTGCCGAAATATATTGTCAGTCCATCGGGCCGCGATCGCAGCACGTGGTTCGCGGCTTTGAGCCCGCCCCCGCCCGGCATGTTGCTCACGCGAACTTCCTTCGCACCCAGATGCTTCTGCAGATAGGGCTGCAGCATGCGTCCATAGCGGTTGTGGCCGCCGGCCGCGCCGCCCGCGATGACGACGTTGACGATCTTGTCCTTGTAGTAATCGAGCTTCTGCGCCGATACCGTGCGCGAGGCGCCCATCACCACGGGCGCCATCATGCCCGCAACGATCACCTGCCGACGTGTGATGCTCATTGTTATCCTCCTCGTGGTTCAAAAGTAACGTTCTACCAGCGGCGCGAGCAGACCATGATAAGGCGGAACCTGCAACGCGACGACGAACAACAGGTAGATGACACCCGTGAACAGGCTCGTATAGACAAGGCCTGCCAGCCAGCCGTAGTGGCGCGACATCAGAAAATAACCGCCGGTGAAGACGAAGACGGCCGGCATCACGCCTATGGCGAACACCAGCGCGATGAGCAGGGCTACGATGCCGTAGGCGAGCAGCTCGCGCCGCCAGGTGGGCCGCTCTTCGGGCCTGCGATCGGGCACGGACGCCGAGTGCTCTTCAGCCGCGGCCGTCGGGTGCTGCACCGCGATCAGATCCATCTGCAGCTCGTCGGTCGAGCGCACGTTCTGCCACACGAGCTGTATCACCGTGAGAATGATCCCGAAGATGGCGAGCGGCAGCGGAATCATGCGCGCTCGGGGGCCGAAGTCCTGGCAAAGATAAATCACTCCGCCAAAGATGATCAGCAGGATGACCGCGACGATGTTTTCCTGTGTAAGGCGTTTCATGTCGCGGCGACCTCGCTCTTCACCGCCTTGCGGCGTTTCCGCCAGGTGCGAATAAAGGGCAGGGCGCCGGTTACGATAACGAAGACCAGCATCGCGAGCGCAATCGGCCGGTCGAGCAGGAAGTCGTCCCCGTACAGCGTCAGCGAAATGTGCAGGTTGCGCTCTATCATGAGCGCGAGAACCATGCCGATCACGAAGTTGGCGCGCGAATAGCGATATTTGTCCATCAGGTAACCGAGCACCCCGAAGATCGCCGCCACCAGCACGTCTTCGATGCGCCCTTTCACCGCGTAGGCGCCGACTGCGCACACCGACAACACGGTAGGCACCATGAGGTTTGCCTGCAGTGCCGGCAGACGGGCGAGCCACGGGGTGATACCGAGCCCGATCAGCGTCACGCAGATATTCGCGATGACGATGATCCATACCATGCTGAATACGAGGCCCAGGTTCTTCGTGAGCATTTCGGGCCCGGGCACGACGCCCAGGCCGACGAAGACCACCAGCAATAGCGCCATGCTCTCTCCGCCCGGTATGCCGAAGGCGAGCGTCGGCATCAAGCCGCCGCCCTCGTTCGCGCCCATCGTCGCATCCGGCGCGATGACGCCTTCCACTGCGCCCTTGCCGAAGCGCTCGGGCGTCTTCGATGTCTGGGCCGCTTGCGCGTACGCGGCAAGGCCCGCCACGCTGGCTCCCACACCGGGGAGCACGCCTATCCACAGGCCGAGCATGCTCGAGCGCACCACCAGCCACCAGTTGCGCAACGCGTCGGTGATCCCTTCCCAGACGGTGCTCACTTCCTTCACGACGGAACGGTCGACGATGGGCGTGCCCTTGATGGCGAGCTTCATCATTTCGGACACGGCAAAAAGACCGATCATCGCGACCGGAAAGGAAATGCCGTCCATCAGGAACTCGCTGCCAAACGTAAAGCGCGGTGTCGCAGTTACCACATCCGTGCCGACGAACGCGACAAGGACGCCCAACAGGCTCGCGATCAGGCCTTTCATCAGCGAGCCTTCGCTGAAGGTTGCGATGACGGTAAGGCCCCACAACGCCATCATGAGGTATTCGCTGGGACCGAGTGCGAGTATGACGGGCCGTATGAGCGGAATGCACAGCGCGAGGAACACGGCACCGATTACGCCGCCCATCATCGCGCCGGTCGCCGAGGCCGCGAGCGCGCGTTTCGCCTTACCCTGCTTCGTCATTGGATAACCGTCGAAGCACAGTGCGAGACCCTTCGCTGAACCCGGGACGCTGAAGAGGATGCTCGTCACGGAATCACCCCAGATGGTGGCGATATGAGCCCCCAGCAGCAATGCAAGGGTGGCTTCCGTTTCGAATCCGTACGTGAAAGGCAGGAGCAGCGCCATGGCGACCACACCGCCAAGGCCGGGAAGTATCCCTATGACGAGCCCGTAGAGCACGCCGAGCAGCATGAAGAGCAATGCCTGCGGCGTAAGCAAGGGAAGGAGGCCTGCGACGATCGCGTCTACCATGACGCTCCTTCATGCATCACCGGTGAGTTGCCGCGCTGCGAAGATCGGCGGCAACGGTCACGCGGCGCGACTAGACACACGCGGTGCATCGCAGCCAAATCCTCCTCATTTGTATGGTGCGCAAGCCGGGTTCTGCGTGCGTTGCAGCGCGACGGCCCGGCGGCACGCCCGAAAATTTAGCTTAATTCCGAGCGCGTGACTACCAAGTTATGCGGAATGATGAGGCTGCATCAGGCTCGACAATGATTTGCGCGAGGGTCGGAACGACGGTGCGGGCGTCCGCAGCGCGCTCGGCGCGCTCAGATGATGAGAGGGCGGTTCGGTAATTCGTCCGTGTCGTGCGGCGCCGGCGGAAAGTGTCGTGACAGCAGTGCACTCACTGCCTTGATGGCGTCGAGCGCACCGGCTTCGTAAGCGCCGGCACGAAATGCATCCTCCATGTGCCGGCACACGTCATCCCATTCGCGCTGCGGCACGGCAGCGCTCAAGCCGCGGTCGGCCACGATTTCGATATCGCGATCGACCATCTGCACGTAGATGAGCACGCCGTTGTTCTCTGCCGTATCCCATACTCGCAGCTGCGAAAAAAGCTCGACAGCCCGATCGCGGGGTGTGAGGCCGCGCCACACCGGGATGACATCCAGCCCGCCTTCGACGACGAAGCGGAGCTCTGCGCGATGCGTGCGCTCCGAGTCGCGTATCGCGCCTTCGATGCGGTCCAGTGTGGAAGGGCCGAAGATGCGACGAAGTCGACGCCGCGCATAAAACAGGTGGCGCACTGCCCGCAGCAGGTGGTGTCGATGCTCTACCATCGTCCCGATGCTCCGCCGCCGCCGAAGCCGCCGCCTCCGCCGCCGAAGCCGCCACCGCCGGACGACCACCCACCACCCGAGGACCAGCCGCCGCCGTGATACCAACCGCCG
This sequence comes from Rhodospirillaceae bacterium, assembly GCA_050260255.1. Classification (GTDB taxonomy): domain Bacteria; phylum Pseudomonadota; class Gammaproteobacteria; order Burkholderiales; family SG8-41; genus JAQGMV01. The sequence goes on from JBLNBW010000086.1 coordinate 3,998, forward strand.
CGGCCAGGCGGTAAACGGGATCCGCCGCCCGCAATGGCACTGATGAGGGCGACGATGATCCCCAGCACGATCGCGGCAACCAGGCTGCCGACCAGCATCCATGCGACGAAGCCGCCGACGGCACCGACGACGCCCGAGCCCAGCATCCGTCCGAACATCGCGCGCAATATGCCGCCCGCGACGAAGACAAGGAGCATTCCGAGAACGAACAATTCCTGCAGCCCGACGCCCTGGCCCGCGGGCGCACGTGCACGAGGCGGCGGCAGGGGCTCGCCCTCGACGACGCGTATCATCCGGCCTACGCCGGCTTCTATGCCGCCATAGAAATCGCCGCTGCGAAATCGCGGAACGATTTCTTCATCGATGATGCGCTTGGCAATGGCGTCGGGTAACACGCCTTCGAGTCCGTAGCCGACTTCGATGCGAACGGCGCGATCCTTCATCGCGACGAGCAACAGCGCACCGTCGTCGATGCCCTTGCGGCCGAGCTTCCACGATTCCACTACGCGTATGCCGTACTCCTCTACGGTCTCCGGCTGCGTCGTGGGTACGATGAGCACCGCGATCTGGCTGCCCTTCTTCGCTTCGAAAGCGGCAAGCCGCTCTTCGAGCGCCGTGCGCTGCGCGCCCGTCAGCGTGCCGGCAAGATCCGTGACGCGGGCCTTGAGCGCCGGCACGGGCACTTGCGCCAGCGACCACGCCGACACAA
>JBLNBW010000087.1:0-3430 GCA_050260255.1 Rhodospirillaceae bacterium
GACACCAGCACGGGCCTCATACTGCTCGCAGCGACGAATCGTCCCGAAATACTCGATCCGGCGCTGCTGCGGGCCGGCCGCTTCGACCGTCAAGTCCTCGTCGACCGTCCGGATCGCAACGGGCGCGTCCAGATACTCAAGGTGCATCTCAAGAAAGTGAAGCTCGCGCCCGAGGTCGATGTGGAGCAGGTCGCTGCGCTCACGCCCGGTTTTTCCGGCGCGGACCTCGCGAATCTCGTGAACGAGGCAGCGCTCGTGGCGACGCGCCGCAACGGCGATGCGGTGACCCTTGGCGATTTCACCGTGGCGGTCGAGCGCATTGTCGCGGGGCTCGAAAAGCGCAACCGGCTCATGCATCCGAGGGAGCGCGAAATCGTCGCGTACCACGAGATGGGGCATGCGCTGGTGGCGATGGCGACCAAAGGCGCCGATGAGGTGCACAAGATCTCGATCATCCCGCGCGGTGTGAGCGCGCTCGGCTACACGATACAGCGCCCGAGCGAGGAGCGTTACCTCATGACGCGTGACGAGCTCGAAGGGCGTATGGCGGTGCTCATGGGCGGGCGTGCGGCCGAGCACGTCGTCTTCAATCACTATTCGACCGGCGCGGCCGACGACCTCGCCAAAGTAACCGACATCGCGCGCAATATGGTCACCCGCTACGGCATGGACGCTGACCTGGGGCCGGTATCGCTCGAGGAGTCGCGTCCCACCATGCTGGGTGGTGCGCCGCAGGCGCCCTGGCATGAACGGGAATACAGCGAGGCCACGGCACGGGAAGTCGATTGCGCGGTGCGGCGCATCGTCGAGGGTGCTTTCGCACGCGCGGTAAGCCTGCTCAAAGAGAACCGCGATGTGCTCGAACGCGGGGCGCGCCAGTTGCTGGAGCGCGAAACGCTTACCGAAGACGAATTGCGGCAGTTGCGCCCGCGCGGCGTGCAGCGCGTTACAGCAGCAGCATCAGCGCCATGATGGCCAGCACTACGGCAAGCAGGCCACTGGGGAAGTATCCCCAGTTGCGGCTGTACGGATAGACCGGCAGCGCGCCGATCAACAACAACACCAGCAGGATAACGAGCACCGTCGTCATCGTTTCCCCGAGTTTCTGCGAAGCGGTAGCCCGCCGATGGTTACCGTTGCAAAGCCCATACCGCAAACGGCCGTGACTCGTGACGGGTTATTGGTTACCGGCGACCGTAACCCGTAACCCGTAACCAGTAACGAGCAGCGCAGGCACGGGAACAGGCATTGCTTTCCCTCTGCTGGCAACCAACACGAAGGAGATATCATGTTTCGGAAAGTGATCATGATGCTGGTGCTCGCTGGGTTTGTGGCCGGCTGCAATACCATGTCCGGTATGGGCAAGGACGTCGAGCGCGGAGGCGAGAAGCTTCAAGGCGCGGCGGAGCGCAACAAATAACGGCGGCATAACCAACGGGCCGCGCCTTCTATGCGTGGCCCGTTGTTTTTCACGGCGGTTCAGCGCGGGGAGCGGCGCCGGCTCGGCAGTGTGGCGATCCGACAGGCAGCGAGCGCGCGCATGAGGAGGCAAGCATGCTGAATTGGGCCATCGCATTTTTCATCATTGCCATCGTGGCGGCGCTGTTCGGCTTCACCGGCATTGCGGCCGGCGCAGCGGAAATCGCCAAGATCCTGTTCTTCGTCTTCCTTGTACTCTTCCTGGTGTCGCTGGTCGTCGGTCTGCTGCGACGGTGACGGTGGTGCCGCAGGGAGGACGTCCCGATTCCAATTTCCATAGAGGAGCATCGATGCAACAACTCGAAGGGACGGCCAAGGCCGGCCAGGCGGCGTCGTCGCCCCAGCAACAGCCCTTTCTGTCCGATATCCAGACGCTGCGGCAGCGTGCGCGCCAGCACATGGAAGAGGGCGCAGTCACGCCCGGATACGGCGCAGACCGGCAGACGGTAATCAAGCTGCTCAACGCCGCGCTGGCGACGGAAATCGTATGCCAGCTGCGCTACAAGCGGCACTATTACATGGCCGACGGCATCGACGCCGAGTCCGCCAAAGCCGAATTTCTCGAGCATGCGAACGACGAGGCGCAACATGCCGACAAGATCGCCGAGCGGATCGTCCAGCTCGGTGGGGAGCCCGACTATTCCCCGGACGGTCTTGCGACGCGATCGCACGCGGAATACGTGCCGGGCACGACGTTGCGCAACATGATCGAAGAGGATCTCGTTGCAGAACGTGTGGCGATCGAAAGCTATCGCGAGATAGTGCTGTATCTCGCAGACCGCGATCCGACGACGCGCCGCCTCATGGAGGAAGTGCTCGCCGCGGAAGAGGAGCACGCGGACGATCTCGTGTCGCTCCTGAAAGGCATGCGCGCGTGACGCTGAGCCTGCACACGCCGGAGCCGCACCCGGGCCGTCCGGAGCGACCACAGACGCCGCCTCCTACGCCGCCGCACGAGCCGCCGCCGACACCCGAGGTGGATCCGCCGGCGCCCGGCCATCCGCCGGTGCCGGAGGTCGATCCGCCCTCACCCGGTTCGCCGACGCCGCCGGTCCCCGGTGAACCGCCGAACATCATCGCGGCAATGCGCGAGGAGCCAGGCACGTGGACCTCGACAGCGCGCTGACCGGCAAGTCCGGCGAGCCGGCCAGCGCTATCCGCGTTCTTTGCGACGATCACGCGGAAATGCGCCGGTTGATCGCGCAGTACCGGGACGCGCAGGCCGACTCGACACATGCGCGCCACGCCATCATCCAGGCCATCGGTCTGCAGGCCGAGCTGCACGCGCGCATCGAGGAGGAAGTGTTCTATCCGGCGGTGCAACGCCTGGTTCCCCAGTTCGTAGAACATGCGCACGAGGCGCATGGCACGGCAGCGGCCAAGATCGATGCGCTGAAGGCGATGGAGCCGTCGGAGCCCGAATACGTCGAGATCGCCGATCAGCTCATCGAGGCGCTCACGACCCACATGGACGATGAAGAGCGTTCCTTGTTTCCGCGCGTCGAGAAAGAGATGGCCGGCGAGCTCAAGGACCTGGGCACGCAACTCATCCGCAAGAAAGAGCAGCTCACTCAATCCGTCGAAGACATGGAAGGGCCTGCAACCTAGGGCGTTGCGCCCGGCGCGAGAAGGCTCCTTACGCCGAATATCCGGCCGTTACTTGATCAGCCCGGCAGCTTTCACCGCCAGCCGCACGTCGGCAGCAAAGAGCTGGTAAGCCGCTTCGTTGCTGGGCGGACGCAGTCTAAGAAGGTAAGCCGGATGCATGGTGACCACGACGCTGTGCCCGTGCGGAGCGCGCAGCGTGTGTCCCCGTGCCTCGTTCACACGCACCGTGGTGCCGAGCACCGCCTTCGCCGCGGTCGCGCCCAGACAGAGTATGAGTCGCGGCTTCAACAGAGATACTTCGGCTTCCAGCCACGGCAGGCAGGCTTCGATCTCGCGCTGCGCC
>JBLNBW010000088.1:0-15587 GCA_050260255.1 Rhodospirillaceae bacterium
CGAGCATCGCGAACGCGATCAGCAGCAGCAGCGCCGCCATGAAGTTGATGAGCTGAAGACCGAGGGCCACGTCAGGCTCCCAGCAGCAGCAAGGTCAGCATGCCCAGCACGGCGAGCAGGAAGGCCATGCCGAGAAACTCGGGCGCGCGGAAGATTCTCATCTTGGCGGACACGGTCTCCAGGATCGCGAGCCCTGCGCCGGCAATCGCGAGCTTCACGACGAACATTGCGAGCGCCCCGGGCAGCGCCTGCCAGTCGCCGGTGGGCGCCATGCCCCACGGAACGAACAGTGCGATGCCGAGTGCAGTGTAAATCGTGAGCTTGATCGCCGTCGCCCACTCGATCAGCGCCAGATGACGCGCCGAATACTCGAGGATGAGCGCCTCATGGATCATGGTGAGCTCGAGATGTGTCGCCGGATTGTCCACCGGTATGCGGGCATTTTCGGCGAGCAGCACCATGATGAACGCCACGGCGGCGAAAGCGAGGCTCGGATACAGGGCGAATTCGCGATGCGCAAGCGTGGCGACGATCGTGTTGAGCGAGCTCGATTGCGCGATCAGCAGCGGCGTGAAGAACACCATCAGCAGCGCCGGCTCGGAAAGACTCGCAACGAGCATCTCGCGGCGGGCGCCCAGCGTGCCGAACGCGGTGCCTACGTCCATCGCCGCGAGCGACGAAAACACACGCGCCAGCGCGAAGACCCCGACCAGTGCAATGACGTCGGCGGCCGGCGAAAAGGCGAGGTTCGTCTGCGTCACGGGGATAATGCTTGCGGCGAGGACCATGCACCCGAACTGAATATACGGGGAGACGCGGAATATCGGCGAAGCGTTTTTTGCGAGCAGCGCATCCTTGTGGAACAGCTTGGAGAGCATGCGGTACGGCTGCAGCAATCCGGGACCGCTGCGGTTCTGCAGCCAGCATCGCCACTGATTCACCCACCCCAGCATCACCGGCGCGAGGACTACGACGATGAGCGTCTGCGCGAGCTGCGACAGAAATGATTGGAGCAGGCCGCTCATCGCTTCAGTGGACGAAGATCAGCAGCACGAGCAGCGTCGCGAAGCTGTAGAGCAGATAGAGGTAGATGCGGCCGTGCTGCAGGATGCCGATGCGCAAGGCGATCCAGTCGTTGAGCCGCGCAGCGGGCTTGTACAGCAGATACCAGATTCGATCTTCGGTCGTCGCCGAGTAATACGGGCGGCTATCGAACGGGCTTGGCATGTGCCGGCGTATACGGAAGAACGGCTCGAAGATCTGCTTGATCGGCTGGCCGAACCCCTCCGCGGTGTCCTGCATGCGCGGCGTCTGCGCGGGATATCCGCAATCCCAGGCGTCGCCGCGGCGCACGCGGCCGTGATAGAACCAGCGGACAGTCATGAACGTGAGCAGCACTGTTCCGGCGATGCCGACCAGGAAGAGGAGCGGGTCGTAGCTCGCCCGATCGGCCCCCATGGGCGCGATCAGCAGCCAGCCGGCCGCGCCTGCGCGCTCGCCGATCGCTGCGCCGACCAGCGGCGCCGTCACCGAATCGAGCATGTGCATGACGAGGACGGGCAACAGGCCGAGCAGCACACAGGCCGCCGCCAGCCACGCAAGCCCCGCGCGCTCCCACCGGCCGGCATCCTGCGCTTCGACGAGCTTCGCCTCGCGCGGCTGCCCGAGGAAGATCACGCCGTAGAACTTCACCATCACGTAGCCGGACAGGGCCGCCGCCAGAACCAGCGCGCCCGACGCGACCGGCACCAGCATGTTGAGGTAAGGGTTGGGGAGCCCCGGCGAGAACAGAAACGCCTGCAGCAGCAGCCATTCGGACACGAAGCCGTTCAGCGGCGGCACGCCGGCGATCGCGAGCGTACCGACCAGCGAGAGAACGGCGACCCACGGCATGCGATGGACGAGCCCGCCCAGCTTGCCGAGGCTGCGCTCGCTGGTGGCGTGCAGCACGGATCCCGTGCCGAGGAACAGCAGGCTCTTGAAGCACGCGTGGTTGAGGCAGTGATACATCGTGGCGAGCAGCGCGAGCGCGGCGAGCGGCGGATTGCCGTAAGCGTGGAAGATCAGCGTCAAGCCGACGCCCGCGACGATGATGCCGATGTTCTCTACCGACGAATAGGCGAGCAGGCGCTTCATGTCCGTCTGCACCGCGGCGAACATCACGCCGAAGAGCGCGGTGAGCAGGCCCAGCACCAGCGCGAGCACGCCCCACCACCACACCTGCATCGGCAACAGATCGAACGCGACGCGCATGAGCCCGTAGATCGCCGTCTTGAGCATCACCCCGCTCATCAGCGCCGACACCGGCGATGGCGCAGCAGGATGCGCCTCGGGCAGCCACGCGTGCAGCGGAAGCAGGCCGGCCTTGGCGCCGAATCCGAACAGCGCCAGCACGAAAGCGACACTGGCCCAGGCACTGGAAAGCGCCTTGTCACGCATGGCGTCGAAGGTATAGTCGCCGTGCGCGCCGCGCAGCACGCCGAAGCACAGCAGTATCGCAATGGCCCCGATGTGTGCGATGAGCAGATACAGGAAACCGGCGGAGCGGATCTCGGCGATGCGGTGGTTGCTGGTCACGAGAAAATACGACGACATCGCCATCGTTTCCCACGCCACCATGAAGGCGTAAGCATCGTCGGCCAGCATGACGAGCACCATGCCGGACAGGAAGACGTGATAGTAAAGGCACAGCAACCCCGGCGCGGTGCCCTCCCCGCGGCGCAAATATCCGGCCGAGAAAAGCGAAATGCCGACGACCGCCGTGGCGAGGAGAATCAGGAAGAAGGCCGACAGGCTGTCTATGCGCAGATGGAAAGGCAGGTCGGGCAGACCGATCGGCAGAATCAGCGTCGCGGGCTGCGCAGGTAAGGCAAGCAGCGCCGCAGCGCCCAGCAGCACCGCGCCCGCAGCGCCGAGCGGGAACAGCACCTGGCTGATGAGGCGATAGTTATGGGGACGGGCAACGCCCGCGAGACCGAGGAGCAGCCACAGCGCCACGACGCCGATCGCCAAATATAGCGGAAACGTCGTGGAAAACATCGTTATCGTTGTAAGGTGGGGACGTACTGCACGCCCAATTGTAAGCGCGACGTCTTCGCCGATGCAAATTCGAAACCTCTTGCGGTCGGGCATACGGCACGCATGACGCTACGTTGGCAACACTGTACATTCACGTCGAGGAACATCGAGGAGGCATGGGTGACGACGAAGCGCTTGAGTATCACCGGCCGCGTGCAAGGCGTCGGCTTTCGCTTTTATTTCGAACGCACCGCAAGGCAACACGGCGTGCGCGGCTGGGTGAGAAACCGACGCGATGGCAGCGTCGAGGCCGTCGTGCAAGGCGACGACAGCGCCGTCTCGGCAGTGATCGAATGGTCCAAGCGCGGCCCGAGCAGTGCGGTCGTGGACGACGTCGCGGTCACAGACGCCGACGGCAGCTACGAGGATTTCGAGGTGCGGCCTACGCTGTAAGCACGTTCGTTGCTGGTTACTGGTTAATCGTTATTGGTTACGCGCAATCAAGCACCAGTAACCCGTAACTCGTAACCCCTAACTAGTAACCAGTCACCGGAAGTCACTGCAGTGAAGCGCCCTCCCGGTAGACGATGTCCACGTTCTCCGGCTTCACCCACTCCGCCAGCGACTGAATGAGCTCGTCCTTCAGGTTGACGCGCCAGGCATCGCCCAGCTGAATTTCGCAGGTCGCGCCCCGGTTGCTGTAGACGAGCGTCACCGGACACGGCCCGCTGCGATACGGCGTCAAGAGCTCGCGCAGCTTGCTCCCCGACGATTGACCGTTGCAGGTGATCCGTATGCCGCGCGCATAGCGGCTGCGCGCGGTCTGCAGATCGTAGAGTTTTTCGGCGGAGATGCGCAGTCCGCCGGAGAACTCGTCGTTCGCCACCTTCCCTTCGAGGATCAGCAGCTGGTCTTCCTTCAGCCAGTGGCGGTGCTGCTCGAACAGCTCGTTGAACACCGTCACTTCGATACGCGCGCGACCGTCATCGAGCAGCAGCACCGCCATGCGTCCGCGCCGGGTCATCTGGATGCGCACGCTGTTCATGATGCCGGCGAGCAGCACGGGATAGGGCTGCGGCTTGACCTCGTCGAGCCGCGTATTGACGAAGGCTTTGATCTCACGCTCGTAGGTGTTGAACGGATGGCCCGTGAGGTAATACCCGAGCGCTGCCTTTTCGTTCTGCAGCTTCACGAGATCGGTCCAGCGCTGCACCGCGGCCATCTTGGCCACCGGTCGCGCATCGACTTCGCCGAACAGGCTCACCTGGTTGGCCGCGCGGCTCGCCTGCTCCGCGCTCTCCAGCGCGAGGCTCACCGATGCGAGCAGGCTCGCACGATGGTCGTCCACCTGGTCGAACGCCCCCGCCCGGATCAGCGATTCCACGACGCGGCGGTTGACGATGCGCTTGTCGATGCGATGGCAGAAATCGAAGAGGTCGCGATACGGTCCGCCGCGACTGCGCACTTCGATGATGTGCTCGATCGCCGCCTCGCCCGTGCCCTTGATGCCGCCCAGGCCGTAACGGATCTGCTTGCGGTTTATCGGCACGAACCGATATTCGCCGGTGTTCACATCGGGCGGCAGAAGCTCGAGGCCGTTCGCGCACGCGTCTTCGTAGAGCTGCTGCACCTTGTCGGTGTCGTTCATCACCGCGGACATGTTGGCTGCCATGAATGCGGCGGCATGGTGCGCCTTCATGTACGCGGTGTGATAGGCGACCAGCGCGTACGCGGCGGCGTGCGACTTGTTGAAGCCGTAGCCCGCGAACTTCTCCATCAAGTCGAACATCTCGTCCGCCTTGGGGCGCGACAAGCCGTTCTTGGCGGCGCCTTCTGCGAATATTTCGCGGTGCTTCGCCATCTCCTCGGGCTTTTTCTTGCCCATCGCGCGACGCAGCAGGTCGGCGCCGCCTAGGCTGTAGCCGCCGATGACCTGCGCCATCTGCATCACCTGCTCCTGATACACCATGATGCCGTAGGTCTCGGCGAGGATAGGCTGCACCCGTGGATCGGGATACGTGACCGGCTCGCGCCCGTGCTTGCGCTCACAGAACGACGGGATCAGATCCATCGGCCCCGGGCGATACAACGCCACCAAGGCGATGAGATCGCCGAAGCGGTCGGGCTTCGCGCGCTTTAGCATGTCGCGCATGCCGCGCGATTCGAACTGGAACACGGCGCCGGTGTTGGCGCTGGCGAAGATCCTGTAGGTGGCCGGATCGTCGAGCGGCACCTCCTCGAGCTGCACGTTCGACGACGGGTCGAGGAGCTTGATGTAGCGCAGCGTCCAGTCGAGGATGGTGAGCGTGGTGAGTCCCAGGAAGTCGAACTTCACCAGGCCGACCGCTTCGACGTCGTCCTTGTCGAACTGGCTCACGGCGGCATCCGAGCCGTCCGCAACATACAAAGGACAGAAATCGGTGAGCTTGCCCGGCGCGATCAGCACGCCGCCCGCATGCATGCCGACGTTGCGCGTCATGCCCTCGAGCTTTTCCGCCAGCGCGAGGAGCTCGCGCACTTCCTCTTCGTTCTTTTCGCGCTCGGCGAGCTGCGGCTCCTGCTCGCGTGCGTCCTGCAGAGTGATGTGCTTGCCGGGCTGAAACGGGATGAGCTTCGCGAGCTGGTCGCAGAAGTTGTACGGCAGGTCGAGCACGCGGCCGACGTCGCGCACCACCGCCTTCGCGGCCATGGTGCCGAAAGTCGCGATCTGCGAGACGCAGTCCGCGCCGTACTTGCTCTTCACGTAGTCGATGACGCGATCGCGGCCGTCCTGGCAGAAGTCGATGTCGAAGTCGGGCATCGATACCCGCTCGGGATTCAGGAATCGCTCGAACAGCAGGTTGTAGCGCAGCGGGTCGAGGTCGGTGATGCCGAGCGTGTAGGCGACGAGCGAGCCCGCACCCGAGCCGCGCCCGGGACCGACCGGCACGCCGTTCCCCTTCGCCCAGTTGATAAAGTCCGCGACGATGAGAAAGTAGCCCGGGAAGCCCATCTGCACGATGGTCTTCGTCTCGAACTCGAGACGCTCCAGGTACCGCGGGCGATGCTTGTCGCGTTCGGCCACGTCGGGATAGAGATGCGCGAGCCGCTGCTCCAGCCCTTCCAGCGAGCGTTGACGCAGATACTCGTCGAGGCTCACGTTGTTCGGCGTTGGGAAGTGCGGCAGCTTGCTTTTCCCCAGCTCGAGCTTCAGATTGCAGCGCTTCGCGATCTCGACGCTGTTCTCCAGAGCCTCCGGGAGATCGCGGTAGAGCTCGGCCATTTCCGCCTGCGTCTTGAAATACTGGTCGGCGACAAACAGCTTCGGTCGGCGCTGGTCCGACAGCACGTAGCCTTCGGAAATGCACACCCGCGCATCGTGCGCACGCGCGTCGTCGGCACGGATGAATTGCACGGGATGCGTCGCAACGACCGGCAGCCTGAGCTCGCTGGCGAGCCGCACCGCGCGCTGCACGTGCGCTTCGAGGGGGACGGTCGCCGTACCGCTCGTCATTGCCTGAGGGCCGAGGCGCTGGACTTCCAGGTAGTAGCGCCGCGGAAACCACGACGCCCATTCCTCTGCCAGCTGGCGCGCAGCCGGAGCGTTGTCGGCGATGAGCGCCTGTCCGACATCGCCGTGGTGCGCTCCCGACAGGGCGATGAGCCCGTCGGTACCCATTTCCGCGAACCACGCCTTGCTCACTTCCGCCCGGCCGCGATAGCGATTGCTGCGGTACGCCCGGGTCAGCAGCTCGCACAGCCGCAAATACCCCGTGTGGTTCTGGCACAAGACCAGCAACCGATGGGGCTTGTCGCGGTCCGCGTCGTTCGTGATCCACAGATCGCACCCGGCGATCGGCTTCACGCCGCTCGCGCGCGCATCCTTGTAGAACTTGATGAGCCCGAAGACGTTGCCGAGATCGGTCAGGGCGAGCGCCGGCATGCCGTCGTTGACCGCCGCCGCGATCGCTTCGTCGAGGCGAACGATGCCATCCACTATGGAATACTCGCTGTGCAAGCGAAGATGGATGAACGTCGGCGACATGGGCCGGTATTTTACAGCGACTCGCGCCGCAGCACTCGTTGCGTGTTACTGGTTATTTGTTACTCGTTACCGGTTACTCGTTACTGGTTACCGGTTTATTCATGGGGCCACCCCATTAATCATTAACCAGTAACTATTAACGGTTGACGAGTAACTATAGAATCCGGCGCCATGAAGACCAGCGAATCGCATTTTCACGACATCCGCGGCCTGCGTTACCACGTGCGTACGTGGGGCGATCCTGGTGCAAGACCGGTCGTGCTGCTGCACGGATGGATGGACGTCGCGGCATCGTTCCAGTTCCTCGTCGATTGCTTCACGCAGGACTGGTACGTCATCGCGCCCGACTGGCGCGGCTTCGGTCTCACCGCCTGGGCGAAGGACGGCTACTGGTTTCCCGACTACTACGCCGATCTCGACGCGCTCCTGAAGATCTATCTGCCGGATACGCCCGTCGACCTGGTGGGCCACAGCATGGGCGGCAACATCGCGGCGACGTACGCCGGCATACGGCCGCATCGTGTACGGCGCCTGGTGAATCTCGAAGGTCTCGGCCTCACCCGCACGCATCCCGATCAGGCGCCGAAGCGCTATGCGCGATGGCTGGACGATCTCGACCATCCGCCGTCGTTCAAAGCGTACGCGAGTTACGACGAGGTCGCCGCCCGGCTAAAGAAGAACAATCCGCGGCTCACCGCGGAACGGGCGCACTTCCTTGCCCGGCACTGGGCACGCGAGACGGGTGCCGGTCGCGTTGCGCTCGTGAGCGACCCCAAGCACAAGCGCGTGAACCCCTACCTCTTCCGCGTCGACTAAGCGCTTGCGTGCTGGCGGTGCATCACCGCGCCGGTGCTGCTCGTGATCGGCAAGGATACGCACCTGCCCGGATGGCTCAAGGACACGCCGGAAGAGATCGCGGCCCGCAAAGCGGCGTTCAGGACCGTCACCGAAGTGACGCTGGAAGACTGCGGACACATGGTCCACCACGATCAGCCCGAGCGGCTGGCACGGCTCATCGAAGACTTTCTCGGGCCGGAGGCATAAAAAAAACGGCGCTCACGCGCCGCGTAGTCTGCTTCTGTCGTCAGGCTCAGTCCGAAAATATGGTCGGGAAGGCAAAACCGAAGGTGACCAGGAATACCAGCACTTTTCCGACGTATGCCAATTTTCCGCTCGAGTCCAACTCGCCGAAAGACTTGCCCGCGTGCGCGCCTGCTTTTGACTTGCTCATGATGCCTCCTGTCTACATCCGCGCCCGCAGCGCGGTGGCACCAAGTATGCGCGAGCGGAACTTTCCCGAACCTTTCTAACCGCTACAAGAGCTCGGTATCGTCGTGCGCATACGCCGGCGCACAGGCGCAGAGGATTCTCAAGGCGTCCGCGCCGGTATTGCGTATCGAATGTGCGGTACCCGGCCGTATCAGCACGGTATCGCCGGCCGCCACGTCGAATTCGGTCTCGCCCAGCCGCATGCGGCCCGTACCCGCGGCGATGTGGTAGATCTCCTCCGTGTTCCTGTGGCGGTGCAGCCTCGTCTCGCATCCCGGCGGAACGGTCGCTTCGGCGAGGCTCTGATTACGCGCGTGGTGCAATGCGGGATGCATCAGCTCGCGGATTTCCGAACCATCTTTGGTGATGTACGGTGTCACTTCCGCATACGCCGTTCTCACCCCGCTTTGCTCAGATGTCACGCTCGTCTCCTGCCGGCTGGGGGCTCACCGAAGGCGCCTGCGCCAGCACTTCGGGTCTTAGGATGCGGGCGAGCGCGTCGGCCGTGAGCCATCCCTTTTCGAGCACCAGCGAAGCGACGCTCTTGCCGCTGGCATGCGCTTCTTGCGCGACCGCGGTGGCGCGCTCGTAGCCTATGTAAGGATTGAGCGCGGTGACCAGGCCTATGGAGTGCTCCACGAGATCGCGCAAATGCTCGCGATTCGCGGTGATCCCGACCACACAGCGCTCGCGCAAGGTCGCGCACCCGTTCGTGAGGTGCCGTATGCCCTCGAAGAGGCTGTGCGCGATGACCGGCTCGAACGCGTTCAACTGCAGCTGCCCGGCCTCCGCCGCGAAGCTCACGGTGAGATCGTTGCCTATCACTTCGAATGCGATCTGGTTGACCACCTCCGGGATCACCGGATTCACTTTCCCCGGCATGATGGACGAACCGGCCTGGACCGCCGGCAGGTTGATTTCGCCCAGCCCGGCGCGCGGCCCCGACGAGAGCAGCCTGAGATCATTGCAGGTCTTGGACAGCTTCACGGCGACGCGCTTCATCACGCCGGAGAGCTGAACGAAGGCGCCGGCATCCTGCGTGGCTTCGACGAGATTGCTTGCGGTGATGAGCCGCACGCCGGAAATGTCGGCGAGCTTCTGGGTCACCAGCGCGGCATACCCGGGCGGTGCATTGATGCCGGTTCCTATGGCGGTGGCACCGAGGTTGATTTCGTGGATCAGCTGCACCGCCTCCTGCAGGCGTTGCTCGTCCTCGCCCAGCATGACGGCGTAGGTGGAGAACTCCTGGCCCAACGTCATCGGCACGGCATCCTGCAGCTGCGTGCGGCCCATCTTCAGCACATCGGCGAACTCGGCCGCCTTGGCCTCGAACGCCCGGCGAAGCTCGCCCATCTCGCGCACGAGCTTGGCGATGCAGAAGTGCAGTGCGAGCCGAACTGCCGTGGGATAGACGTCGTTGGTGCTCTGGCTCAGGTTCACGTGCTCGACGGGATGAAGCGCGGCGTACTCGCCTTTGCGCCGGCCCATGAGCTCGAGCCCCCGGTTGGCGATCACCTCGTTCGCATTCATGTTCGTCGACGTGCCCGCCCCGCCCTGGATCACGTCCACCACGAACTCATCGAGCAGCGCCCCGCCGCGAATCTCTTCGCACGCAGCCGCGATCGCGCGCGTGCGCGCCTCGTCGAGCAGTCCTAACTCGTTGTTCGCCAGTGCCGCGGCCTGCTTCACGCAGGCGAGCGCCGTCACGAGCTCCGGATAGATCGCGATGGGCGTGCCGGTGATGGGAAAGTTCTCCAGGGCGCGAAGGGTGTGGATGCCGTAATAGGCATCGCCCGGCACGGCGCGCGTGCCGAGCAGGTCATGCTCGCGTCGTTCGCGATCGTTTGTCATGTTGCGGTCTCCGGACGGCTCTACTGGCCTCCCGAGACACGCTACCCCGGCAGCCCCGATTCGGCAAGGCGTCCGCTGGACAAGCCTGGGACCTTCGGCTAGATTGGGTGGCCGAATTTTCCGTTCCACCGGTTGAGAATAAGAGACCATTGGAGACCGCCATGAACCGCATGTCCACGCTTGCCATCGCCTTGTTCGCCACGCTCGGTTTTGCTCATGCCGCAGCGGCTCAGGATCTCACCGGCACGCTGAAGAAAGTGAAGGACACCGGCACGATCACCATCGGCTATCGGGAATCCTCGATACCGTTCTCGTACCTCGACGACAAGCAGCAGCCCATAGGCTACGCGATGGACCTGTGCATGAAGATCGTGGATGCGGTGAAAGCCGAGCTCAAGATGCCGAATCTCAAGGTGGGCCTCCAGCCCGTGACCTCCGGCAACCGCATTCCGCAACTGCAGGCGGGCAACATCGACATCGAATGCGGCTCGACCACCAACAGCGTCGAGCGCCAGAAGCAGGTGGCGTTCGGACCGACCTACTTCGTCATCAACGTCACGGCCGCGGTGAAGAAAAGCGGAGGCATCAAGAGTCTGGCCGACTTGAACGGCAAGACGATTTCCACGACCTCGGGCACGACCTCCGTTCCGCTGCTCAAGCAGTACGAAAAGACGAAGAATGTGAACGTGAGGGAGATTTACGGCAAGGACCACGCCGAATCGTTCCTGCTGCTCGTGCAGGATCGCGTATCGGCTTTCGTCATGGACGACATCCTGCTCGCGGGACAGATCGCCAACTCTGCGAATCCGGGCGAGTACATGATCATTCCCGAATCGCTGCGCCAGGAGCCCTACAGCATGATGTTGCGCAGGGACGATCCGCAGTTCAAAGCCCTCGTCGACAAGACGATAGGCGGCGTGATGAAGTCGGGCGAAATCCACAAGATCTACGCCAAGTGGTTCACGAGCCCGATTCCGCCGAAGAACATCAACCTCAATTTCCCGGAAACGCCGGCAATCAAGGCCGCGTTCGCCAACCCGAACGACAAAGGCGTGCAATAAGGTATGCCGGCAAGCGCATCACCGAAACGGGGCCGGCTTCGGCCCCTTTTCGTTTCGCGGCCCGCCGAACGCCTGGACCGCCGCGCACGAACCTAGCCCGCGCCGCCGGAAGGAACATCGGGGATGGGAATACAACTCAACTGGCATGTTTTTTTCGACGAGATACCGGGCGGAGGCACGCAGTACTGGGAGCTGCTGCTCTCGGGCATAGGCTGGACGCTCGCCGTTGCTGCCCTTGCCTGGATCATTGCCCTGGTGCTGGGCGCGGTAATAGGGACCATACGCACCACGCCGTACCGCTGGGCCGTCCGCATAGGCAACGGCTGGGTCGAGCTCTTCCGCAACATCCCGCTGCTGGTCCAGATCTTTCTGTGGTACTTCGTCATCCCGGAGTTCGTCCCCCCTCTCAAGCGCTGGCTGATCGAATCCGACCCGACGGATGCTCAGTTCATCACCGCGGTGATCTGCCTGGGCCTGTTCACGTCGGCGCGCATCGCGGAACAGGTCCGCGCGGGCATCGAATCGCTGTCGCGCGGCCAGCGCTATGCCGGCATGGCGATAGGGCTCGATCTTAGCCAGGTGTACCGTTACGTGCTCCTGCCCATGGCGTTTCGCATCATCATCCCGCCGCTTACCAGCGAAGCGATGAATCTCATCAAGAACACCTCGATTGCGCTGACCATAGGGCTTGCCGAGCTCACGTTCCGCTCGCGTGAGATGGGGGAGTACACCTTCCATTTCTTCGAAGCCTTCAGCGCCGCGACCATCGTCTACGTGGTGATCTCGCTCATCGCGAACCGCGTGATGGCCGTCATCGAACGCCGCGTGGCGGTGCCCGGCTATATCGCGGGCGGCAAATAGGCCGGCGACCATGAATCTCGATTTCGACGTCATCTCCCGCTCCATGCCGTACCTGTGGCAGGGATTTCAGTACACCGTGGAGCTCACGTGCGTAGCGGCGGTGGGCGGCCTCATCTTCGGCACACTGCTCGCGCTCATGCGGCTCTCGTCGAACGTCGTCGTGTCCGGCATCGCCAGCGCTTACGTGAACCTCATGCGCTCCGTGCCCCTGATTCTCGTGCTGTTCTGGTTCTTCTTCCTCATGCCGCAGGTGATACAGCTCATCACCGGTGCCGAGCGGCCGCCGCCGATAGGCGCCGAGCGCACGGCGCTCATCACGTTCGTCATGTTCCAGGCGGCGTACTACTGCGAGATCATGCGTGCCGGCATCCAGTCGATACCGCGCGGACAGGTCTACTCGGCTTACGCGCTGGGCCTCAAGTACAGCCAGGCGATGTGGCTCGTCATCCTGCCGCAGGCGTTCCGGAACATGATTCCGGTGCTGCTCACGCAGACCATCATCCTGTTCCAGGATACTTCGCTCGTGTACGTCATCTCCGGCACGGACTTTACCGGGGCGGCTTCCAAGATCGCCCAGCGCGACGGACGGCTCGTGGAGATGTACCTCTTCGTTGCACTGGTGTACTTCGTGCTGTGCTACGCGCTGTCCTATTTCGTGAAGCGCCTGCAGACGAAGATAGCGGTCATACGCTAAGACTTGAGCGTCAAGGAGCAGTCGATGGGCAACCCGATGATAGCGATCAACAACTTGAGCAAGTGGTACGGCGCCTTCCAGGTGCTGAAGAACTGCAGCACGCATGTGGACAAGGGCGAAGTGGTCGTCGTCTGCGGTCCCTCCGGCTCCGGCAAGTCGACGCTCATCAAATGCGTGAACGCGCTCGAACCGTTCCAGCAGGGCGAGGTCGTCGTCAACGGCGAGTCGGTCGGCGACAAGAACACGAACCTCCCGCGCCTGCGCTCCAAGATCGGCATGGTGTTCCAGCATTTCGAGCTCTTCCCCCACATGACGGTGCTCGACACTCTGAACCTCGCGCAGATCAAGGTGCTCAAGCGCAGCCGCGAGGAAGCGACGGCGAAGTCGTCGGCGTTGCTCAAGCGCGTCGGCCTCGAGGCGCACGCACGCAAATTTCCGGGGCAGCTGTCGGGCGGGCAGCAGCAGCGCGTCGCCATCGCGCGCGGCCTCGCCATGGACCCGATCGCGATGCTGTTCGACGAGCCGACCTCGGCGCTCGACCCGGAGATGATCAACGAGGTGCTCGACGTGATGGTGCAGCTCGCGCACGAAGGCATGACGATGATGGTCGTCACGCACGAGATGGGGTTCGCGCGCCGGGTAGCCCACCGCGTCGTTTTCATGGACGGAGGCGAAATCGTGGAAGATGCGCCCACGGACGACTTCTTCGGCAAGCCCCGCTCCGAGCGCGCGCAGCACTTCCTGTCGAAGATTCTTCACCACTAGGGCGATAAGCGGCGGCGGCGCCGGAGCGCGCGGCATCGCCCCGGCGCACCGGATGTCGTATCATCCCCGATGCTGTACATCCGCCCTCTCGTTCCGAGAGGCGACACAGACATAAAAAAGAGGAAAGACATGAAACCCATCCGAATACTTGCCGCATTGACACTGAGCTTGTCCGCAGCGTCCGGCGCCGCTTGGGCCGCCGACGCATCGAACTATCCCAACAAACCGGTTCGCCTCATCGTGGGCTACGCGCCCGGCGGCGGCTCGGACATCATGGGCCGCTTCATCGGACAGGAGCTCACCAAGCTGCTCGGCCAGCAGATGGTGGTGGAAAACCGTCCTGGAGCCGCGCAGAACGTCGCCGCGGAATACGTGGCGAAGGGTCCCGCCGACGGCTACACGCTCTTCATGAGCTCGGCGGCGCACGGCGTGAACATCAGCCTGTACCCCAAGCTCAACTATCATCCGGTAAAAGACTTCGCGCCCATCGCGCTCTTTGCGATCAGCCCCAACCTGCTGCTCACACATCCTTCGCTGCCGGCCCGTACGCTCAAGGAATTTCTCGCCGTCGCGAAGAAGAACCCACGGAAGCTCAACTACTCCTCCTCGGGCAACGGCAGCACGCAGCATCTTTCGGGCGAGCTGCTCAAGCTGATGGCGCACGTCGACGTGGTTCACGTGCCGTACAAAGGCACCGCGCCTTCCATGACGGCGCTGATGAGCGGAGAAGTGGAGTTCTCCTTTGCGAACATCCCCTCCTCGCTGAGTTACGTCGAGCAGGGGCGGCTGCGGGCGATTGCGATCACCAGCGCGAAGCGCTCGGGGTTGCTGCCCAACCTGCCGACGATGAGCGAGGCCGGACTGCCGGGGTTCGAAACGGCGACGTGGTACGGCCTGCTGGCACCGGCCGCCACACCGCCGGAGATCATCACCAAGCTCAATCAGGCAGTGAACACGGCGGTGAAGAATCCGGAAGTGAATAAGCGCCTGGCGCAACTCGGCGCCGATCCGGTCATCGAATCGCCGCAGTACTTCGCGAACTACCTCAAGACCGAAATCGACCGCTGGGCGAAGGTCGTCAAGGCTTCGGGCGCAAAACCCGAGTAATCGGTCAACCGCGTGCAGGAACGGCGCGGCCGCTGAGGTCGCGCCCGACTGCCGTACGACGCCGAACGCTTTCGTTACAAAACGCGATCAGGTTCGGGAGCGTGCCATCAACGTAAATTTCTCAGGATGGCGGATGGACGCGACCCGAAGTCCGCGTCCGGCCCGGGGCAATAGAGCTGATGAGGCGAGAGCGTAGGCTTAAACCTTATGCAACGCGGCGGTCATTTGCGTACTACGTGCCGATTATGTTGCCGCATTGCGGAGCGCCAACGCGGCGCTGTTCTGCTCTTTAACAAGATTCCGGATTGCGTGTCGGATAAGCCACTTGGAATTGTCGGACGCGTTTTCCTCCAGCCAGCGACGGCAAATCTCGATCACCAGTTGCGGATGGTCTTTGGCGATGTCTCCAAGATGGTTTGCAACACTGCGGCGCACATACAACGACGGGTCGTCCTTGAGTAGCTCGAGGATCGGAAGTGTTGGCGCCGGATTCTTGATAAACGCAGGAATACGCTTTCCCCAAGGCAGTTTCGGCCGCGTGCCCTCGGAGCACAAGCGCCGGACATGCGGATTCGGGTCATTCGTCCACTTCATGACCTGCGACAACGTGCGATCCTGCTGCTGAATAAGGAATGGGCGGATTGCGAATTCGGATGTAAATCGCATCGTCAGAGCGTGCAGGGCGTTCATGGAGATGTCGAAGGGATCGCTTCCCCCGTTGTATTCCGGATGAATGCCATAGCTGGCAATGAAGAAGCTGTGCGGAAGATAGAAGAACTCGGCCAGCCCGAATTCGTCAGCTTCCGTCTGCGGCGGCGTAAAGGAATCAAGAAGTATTTGAACAGCGCGCCCGTAAGCATCGGGCAGACATTGTCGCAACGCGTCGGCGATATGCTGACCGCGCGGCATGAACTCCAAATCTTCCAACCCCGAAAGC
>JBLNBW010000089.1:0-25909 GCA_050260255.1 Rhodospirillaceae bacterium
TACGCGGCGACTTGCTGGCAGCATGGCAGCACGCGTTGCCGGTCGATGCGCCGAACCGTTTCGTCGTCAACATACAGGCCGATCAAACGGCTGCCGTCGAGCGCTTCTTTCAGGACCGGCGCATGCCCCCGCCGGGACTCTATCCGATGGTCCGGGGACGCCTCGTGCGGGTCAACGGCGAAGCCGTGTCTCCCGACACCTATAACGACGACCGGGCGCGCCGCCTCGTGGATCGCGAATTCAACCTCTCGTGGGCCGACCGCGTCCGCAGCGACAATCGTATCGTGGCGGGGCGATGGTGGAATGCCGGGGACGCGCGCAATCAGCTCTCGCTCGAGACTGGCATCGCGCAGACCCTTGGCCTCAAACTCGGCGATCGTTTGACGTTCGATGTCGCGGGCTCGCTCGTCACCGTCACGATCACGAGCCTGCGCAAGGTGAACTGGGACAGCTTCAACGTGAATTTCTTCGCCATCGTGCCTCCGGGCTTGCTCGATGGACAGCCGGTGAGCTACGTGACGAGCTTTTATCTCCCGCCGCGCACAGCGGACGTTCTCAATGCATTCGTGCGGGAGTTCCCCAATGTTCTGGTCATCGATGTCGCACAGGTGATGGCCCAGGTGCAGCGGATGATGGACCAGGTCGCCCGCGCCGTGCAGTTCGTATTCCTCTTCACGGTGCTGGCCGGTCTCGTCGTGCTGTATGCCGCGATGGCCAGCGCGCAGGACGAGCGCCTGTACCAGGCGACACTCTTGCGCACGCTGGGGGCCACGCGTTCGCAACTCCTGCGAGCGACTGTTGCGGAATTCATGGTGACCGGCGGTGTGGCGGGGCTGCTGGCGGCATCGGGCGCGACGGGGCTGGGCTATTTTCTCGCAACGCGGCTGCTCAATCTGGAGTACACCTACAATCCCGTCGCATGGCTCGCCGGCATATTGGGCGGAGCGGCGGCGATCACGGCGGCGGGCTATCTCGGGACCCGGCGCGTGTTGCGCGCGCGGCCGCTGCAGATGCTGCGCGAGCTCACCTGATGAGCCACCTCGCCGGGTTATACTGCGCGCATGTCTGAATTCGTCTATCCCCTCGTCGCGCTGGTCCTCGTCGTTGTTTGCGCCGTGCTGCTGTTACGACACGGGGCCGAAGTGCGGGCCCTGCGCACCGATGCTCAGAAGCTCAGCGAGGCGCTCGAGAGCAAGCACCGCGACATGCTCGTCGATCTGCACGACGGGCTCACGAAACAGGGCGACCGCGTCGGCGGTCAGCTCACCGAATCGAGCGATCGGCTGCGTACCTCGGTTGCCGAGGAGCTCAAGCAGACCCGCGATACTCTGCACGCGCTGCGCCTCTCGCTGACGCAGGACATGAACGAGTACCGGGAGGCCGTGAGCGTGCGGCTCAACGAAACGGCAGCGGCGCTCAACAAGCGGCTGGACGAGAGGCTCGACCAGATCTCGGGGAAGGTGAACGAGCGGCTGGACGAGGGCTTCCGCAAGACCAACGAGACGTTCGTGAACGTGATGACGCGCCTTGCGACGATAGACGAGGCGCAGAAGAAGATCGAGAGCCTGACCGGCAGCGTCGTGAGCCTGCAGGAGCTCCTCGGCGACAAGCGCGCGCGCGGCGCCTTCGGCGAGGTGCAGCTCGAAGGGCTGGTGCGCAACGTGCTTCCGCCGAGCGCGTACGCGATGCAATGCACGCTCTCTAACGGCGCGCGAGCGGATTGCGTGCTCACACTGCCGCCGCCTACTGGCAAGGTCGCGGTCGATTCCAAATTTCCGCTGGAGAACTATCACCGTATGTATGCGCCGCAAGCGGCAGAGGCCGAGCGCGCGGCTGCGCAGAAGCTGTTCCGCGCCGACGTAAGACGCCACGTCGAGGCGATCAGCGCGAAGTACATCATCCCGGGGGAAACCTCCGATGGCGCGGTGATGTTCGTGCCGGCCGAGGCGGTGTTTGCCGAAATCCACGCGCATCATCCGGAGCTCGTCGACTATGCGCAAAGCAAACGCGTGTGGATCGTGTCGCCGACTACGCTCATGGCCGTTCTCAACACCGCTCGTGCCGTACTGAAGGACGTGGAGACAAGACGGCAGGTTCACGTCATCAAGGAATCTCTCGCGCGGCTTGCCGTTGAGTTCGGCCGGTTCAACGAGCGCATGCGCGATCTCGCGCGCCACATCAAGCAGGCGCACGACGACGTCGAGAAAGTGCAGATCACGAGCGGCAAAATCACGCAGCGCTTCGCGCAAATCGAAGGCGTAGAGCTCGAGCCGCCCGAGGCCGCGCCGCTGCGCGTCGTCGAAGTCCGTGACGAAGGTGCCGCGTGAGGCGTGGCGGTGAGCCGGACGCATCATGGGCTGGCTCGCAGCGCTGAGGCAATGGCGCCGTGATCGACTGCTGCGCCGCATACGGCTCGACGAGACCGTCTGGCGCAGCATCGTCGCATGCCATCCCTATACCCGCACGCTGCCCGAGGCGGATCTCGGCCGCCTGCGCGATCTCGTAAAGCTCTTTCTGCACAGCAAGCCCATACACGGCGCCGGGGGCCACGCGGTCACCGACGAGATGCGCATCGCGATCGCGACTCAGGCTTGCGTGCTGATACTCGAACTCGGCTTGCGGTACTACCGCGGCTGGTCGGAAGTCATCGTGTATCCCGACGAGTTCGTCGCGCGTTATGAATACACCGACGAAGACGGTGTCGTGCACCAGGTCGCGGAGCCCATGTCCGGAGAGGCATGGGCAGGCGGTCCGGTGATATTGTCATGGGCGGATGCGGAGGAGGCGGGCGGAATGGCCCCGTACAATGTCGTCATGCACGAGTTCGCGCATAAGCTCGATATGCTGAACGGCGAGGCGAACGGTTATCCGCCGCTGCATGCCGGCATGAGCCGGCAGGAATGGTCGTCGGCTTTCAACGAAGCGTACGACGATTTCTGTCGCCGTATCGATGCCGGCGAAGAGCTCGCCATCGACGATTACGCCTCCGAGACACCGGCGGAGTTCTTCGCCGTGCTGAGCGAAGTCTTTTTCGAGCAGCCGCAGCTGCTCATCGATCTTTATCCCGCCGTCTATCGCCAGCTCGTCCGTTTCTACCGGCAGGATCCGGCAGCGCTGATGGCGCGCGCGAATGCCGCCGGCGCGGTCGGCCCGGCCCTCCGTACATGACGCCGCAGCGGCGTCCGGTCACCGCCCGACGCGCGCTGCCGCTCGGGCTCGGCGTGTTGCTGTGCCTGCTTGCTGCAATCACGGTATTGGGCATCGTCCGTCTCGGCAGCATGGAGCGTCAGCTGCGCGAGCTTGCGGAGACGCAGCGTCTGAAGACCGGCTTGCTCTCCGCGATGCTGCGCAACGTCCACGACCGCTCCCGTCTCGTTCGTGATGCGTATGCGGCCGATCGCGATGGCGTGGATCGTGCCGCCCAGTACGACGCCTTCGCCCGTGAGTACGCAACGCACCTGGATCAATGGAACGCGTATGCGCTGTCGCCGGCCGAGCGCACGAGTCTCGACAACGCGCGGAAGGCGGGGTCCGCTGCCGTCGCGCTGCACAGCGAAGTGCTCGCGCGCGTAGCGGCCGGGAATGGCTCGTCGGCGGCCAAGCTCTACCGGTCGCGCGCCGATGTGGTCGAAACCGGCTGGGAGGACGCCCTGTACGGCGTGCTCGAAGCAAACGGTGCGGCGGCTATGGCAGTCGTGGAAGACGTCAGGGTCGCGACCCGTCAAAGCCTCCTGACGATAGCCGCCGTAGGCGCGCTGCTGCTAGCCCTCGGGACACTCATCGCGATCGCCGTCACTCGCAAAGTCCGCCGCACCGAGAGCGAGCTCGAGCTGGAGAAAGAGCTCGCGCAGGTCACGCTGCATTCGATCGGCGACGGTGTGATCACCACCGACGCCGACGGCAACGTCGAATATCTCAATCCGGTGGCTGAAAAGTACACGGGCTGGCGTGACGCCGACGCGCGGGGCCGCAAGCTTGCGGAGATCTATCGCATCGTCGACGAGCGTACCGGCACGGACGCAGACCCCTTGACGGTGCACGAGCAGCCGGACAGCGAGAACGGAAGCGTCGCGGTAAGGCTCATCAGCCGCGCTGGCGAGGGATGGCCCATACGATATTCGCAGGCGCCGATACGGAGCCGGGACGGCCGGCGCCTCGGGACGATAGTCGTGTTCCACGACGTGAGCCAGGTGCGCGCGATGGCACAGCAGCTCATCTGGCAGGCAAGCCACGATGCGCTCACGGGACTCGTCAATCGCCGGGAATTCGAGCGGCGTCTCGGTGACCTGTCGGAGAACGCGCGGACCCAGGGAGGGCAGCACGTCCTCATGTACATGGACCTGGACAACTTCAAGGCGGTCAACGACACCTGTGGTCATGTAGCAGGCGACGAGCTGCTGCGCCAGCTGACGTCGATCATGATGACGCGCATGCGTGGCTCGGACACGCTCGCGCGGCTTGGTGGTGACGAATTTGGCGTACTGCTGCAATCCTGTCCGGTGGAGCAAGCGGTGCGCATCGCCAACGGCATACGGGAAGCGGTCCGCGAGTTTCGCTTCGTCTGGGAGAACAAAACTTTCAGCGTCGGGGTGAGCATAGGAATAGTGCCGGTGGACGGGGACAGCGCGAATGTGAGCCTCCTGCTCGCACGGGCCGACGCCTGCTGTTACGAGGCGAAGAGCCGTGGGCGCGACCTCGTGCAGGTGTGCCGTCCCGATGCACAGGACGAAAGCGGGCGCACTGGCGACTTGCATCTCGTGTCCCAAATCAACGAGGCGTTCGAATCCGGCCGCTTCCGGCTCTACCGCCAGGCGATCATGCCGTTGCACGGCGGATGCGCGGGACAGCGTCATTACGAGGTGCTGGTGCGGATGCTGGACGCGGAGGGCAACCTCGTGCCCCCGGACGTTTTCATGCCGGCTGCCGAGCGCTACAACCTCCTCACATCGATCGAGCGGTGGGTCATCAGCTCGCTGCTCGAGCATCTGCACAGGCAGTGGCTCTCGGGCGGCATGCCGGCGAATGTCGGGGAGTGCGGCTATTACGCGGTAAATATTTCGGGCGCGAGCGTCAACGACAAGAGCTTTCCCGACTTCCTGCGCAACCTGCTGAATCGATATGCCTTGCCTCCAGGCCTCGTCTGTTTCGAGATCACCGAGACGACCGCTATCGCGAGCTTGAGCAAGGCGGCAGAGCTGATCCACGAGTTCAAGGCGCGCGGTTGCCGCTTTTCCCTCGACGACTTCGGCACCGGCATGTCGTCGTTCGCCTACTTGAAATACCTGCCCGTCGATACGCTCAAAATTGCCGGCATGTTCGTGAAGGACATGGCGACCGATCCCATGGATGCCGCGATCGTCGAGGCGATACATCGCATCAGCCACATCCTCGGCATGCAGACGGTCGCGGAGTCGGTGGAAGACGCCGCGACGCTGGATGCTGTCTCCCGGCTGGGCATCGATTTCGCTCAGGGATATCACATAGCCGAGCCGGAAGCGCTGGTATCGCCCGCGCCGCCGGCCACATCGCGTATCGAGGAACTGCCGTGACTACGCCCTATCTTCTCGCTGCAGACGTCGGCGGCACGAAAACGGAAATCGCCTGGGGGCAGATGCTGTCGGGGCGCATCACCGTGATCGACCGTCGTGTGTACCTGAGCGGCGATTACGAGACGATAGATGCGCTGATCGACGATTTCGCCGCGAGGCTGAAGGGTTCGGGATACGCGGTGGCGGGAAGCAGCGCGTGCCTTGCCGTTGCGGGTCCCGTCGATGCCGACGACGCAAGCCTCACCAATTTGCCGTGGCGGATAAACGCGCCGTCGCTCGCGTCGCGCTATGGTCTTCATGCCGTGCGCATCATCAACGACTTCGAAGGCGTTGGGCACGGACTGATACACCTGGCACCGGACGAGATGCTATCGCTCCAGGCAGGCGGTCGCCATCCGCGAGGCACACGCGTGGCGGTGGGCGCGGGAACTGGCCTGGGCGTGGCTCTCCTCACGTACGGTGGCGGTCATTATCACGTCCACCCGACGGAAGCCGGGCACGCGGACTTTGCGCCGAACGACGAAACGCAGGACGAGCTGCTGGCATGGTTGCGCCGTCAGCTCGGTCACGTGTCTTATGAGCGGATATTGTCCGGCAGCGGACTGACACGCGTGTTCCAGTTTTTGATGGAGTGCGGTTACGGCATGCCGACGACCGCGTTGCAGCAGGCATTGCAGGGCGACGATGCGGCGAGCGTCGTTTCCGCGCTGGGGCTGCAGGGACGGGATCCGCTCGCCGCGCGTGCATTGGACATCTTCGTTCAGGTCTATGGCGCCTTCGCGGGCAACATGGCGCTCACGACGCTTGCGCGCGGCGGCGTGTATATCGCAGGCGGCATCGCGCCCAAGATCGCTGCCAAAATCACCGACGGTCGCTTCATGCAGGCCTTTCTGGATAAGGGGCGCTTCCGCGATCTGCTCATGGGCGTACCGGTCGACGTCGTGATGAATCCGGCGGTAGGGCTTTACGGCGCATTCGAGGTGGCGAGCCGGCTGGCGGACACCGCCCCGCGCACTTGAGGGGACAGCCCAAGCTCAGCCGGGCAATGCGCCGCGCTCGTACCTCGCCAGCTCGTCCGCGGTGTTGATGTTGCTGAACGCCTCGGCCTGATCGTCGAAGGACACTTCGACGATGCGCAAGGCCGCATACCATGCGTCGATCTTCCGTCCGCCGTTTTCCAGGAACTGCGTCAACCCGGGCAGCACAGTGCGCCGGCACAACGCGAATACGGGATGCGGTTGATCTCCCGTTTTCGCTACGGCGAGATCCGCCTCGCGCTCCACTGCTGCGCCGTACAGCCGTGCAACGAGATCGCGGGGGAGAAACGGCGAATCGCAGGGGCACGTGACGATCCACTCGTGACTTGCCGCAGACAGCCCGCGGTGCAGGCCGGCCAAAGGGCCCGCATAGCCGGCGATTTGGTCCGGGATGACGCGATAGCCGAAAGCGCCGTACGTGTCGATATTCTGGTTCGCGTTGATGAGGAGTTCCGTGACCTGCGGGGCGAAGCGCTCGATCACCCACGCGACCATAGGCTTTCCGCGCAGCGGCTTGAGTCCTTTGTCCACCCCGCCCATGCGCCGGCCTTGGCCGCCGGCGAGCACAATGCCCGTGATCGCAGGCTTTACGGCGACCTCGACGCTCATGCGAGCATCGTCGGCGACACGGTCTTGATGAAGCGCTCGCGTCCCGTGAACAATAGGTAATGCCGGTTCACCGCACGTCCGATCATCGTAATCCCGGTGCGGGTCGCGATGTCGTGTCCCATGCGCGTGAGACCCGAACGCGACACGAGGAACGGTATGCGCATCTGAGCGGCCTTGATGACCATCTCCGACGTGAGCCGCCCTGTCGTGTAGAAGATCTTGTCCGATCCGTCAATGTCTTCGAGCCACATCCGTCCGGCGATCGCATCGACGGCATTGTGGCGTCCGACGTCTTCGACGAACATGAGTATTTCGGCATCGCTGCAGTGCAGCGCTGCCAATGCGCAGCCATGTACCGCGCCGGCGCTCTTGTAAACCGTCTCGTGACGTCGCACTGCGTCGAGCAGGGCATAGAGGGCTTCCTCGGTCAGCGTCACGTCTTCGCGGAGCCTGATCTCGTCGATCTCTTCCATGAGGTCGCCGAACACCGTGCCCTGGCCGCATCCGGTCGTCACGGTGCGTTTGCTCATCTTCGCCTCGAGATTATCGAGTCCTTTGCGGGTCCGCACGGCAACGGCGTCCGTTTCCCAATCGACATGAACGGATTCGATATCGTCTATCGAGGACACGAGACGCTGGTTGCGCAAGTAGCCGAGCGCGAGCGCTTCCGGCTCCTGCCCCAGGGTCATTAAGGTCACGATTTCGCGCTTGTCGACGTACAACGTCAGCGGATGCTCGCCGGCAATGGGCGTGGCGAGCAGCTCGCCGCGCTCGTTCAAGGCATCGACCTCGAAGGTGAGGGGACGTCTCGCGTGCGTGATCTGCGGTCGTTGAGCGGACATAGGCGGCCGGCGGCTTCAGCCCCCGATGTACGACATTTCGATTTTTTTGAGCTGCGCGGTGGCGGTGGTGCGCAGCTCCGAATAGCGGTCGGCGCGAGCGCTCCAGATGCGGACGATCTCGGCATCGATTTCGTCGTCGCTTGCGCCCGAGCGCAGCAAGGCGCGTAAATCGTGACCGCTGGTCGCGAAGAGGCAGGTGTACACCTGTCCTTCCGTGGAAAGGCGCGCGCGCGTGCAGTCACGGCAGAACGCCTGGGTCACGGAGGCGATCACGCCGATTTCGCCACTGCCGTCGGCGTAACGCCAGCGCTTGGCCACCTCGCCCTTGTAGCTCGGCTTGACCGGCTCCAGCGGCATTTCCCGGCCGATCATGTCGACGATTTCGCGCGCCGTGACCACGTCGTCCATGCGCCAGCCGTTGGAGGCGCCGACATCCATGTATTCGATGAACCGCACGATGTGTCCGTGCTCGCGGAAGTACCGCGCCATCGGCAGCACGCTCGACTCGTTGACGCCGCGCTTCACGACCATGTTGATCTTGATCGGAGCTAGGCCCGCGTCGTGCGCCGCTTCGATCCCGGCGAGCACCTTCTGCACCGGGAAATCGACGTCGTTCATCTTGGCGAACACCGCGTCATCGAGCGAATCGAGACTGACCGTCACACGATTGAGTCCGGCCGCTTTGAGTGCGCGCGCCTTCCGCGCGAGCAGCGACCCGTTCGTGGTGAGCGTTAAGTCCAGTCCGGGAATCTCGGACAGCATGCCGATCAGCTGTTCGATGTTACGTCGCACCAAGGGCTCACCGCCGGTGAGACGTATTTTGTGGATACCGCGGCGGTGAAAGATGCGCACAACCCGCACGATTTCTTCGAACGTGAGCAGCGCGTTGCGCTCCAGGAACTGGTAGTCCTTGCCGAAGACTTCCTTCGGCATGCAATAGACGCAGCGGAAGTTGCAGCGGTCCGTGACCGAGATACGCAAGTCGCGCAGCGGACGGCCCAGCGTGTCCAGCAGCGGGGCGGCTTCAGCGTGAGCGAGGGAAATGGCAGCCATGATGTCGCGTTGATTATCGCAAAGCTTGTACGTGCGGTGCAAGGAAGTCACTACTTGTAAATCAAGTAATTGCACGCCGACATTGGAGTTGAATCCCATCGGGCCGTGGCGCACAATCCTGCTTCATGTCTACGACGGAAAACCACAGCCAGCGCGTTCCGGTCGCAGTCATCATGGAACGCACCGCGCTTAAGAATCGGTGGGTCAGCGAGTGCTGGGAAGCGAAGGGCGTCGTGCGCGACGATGCGCCGGCGGGAACGCCTAGCCGCGTGATCGTCGAAACGGCTGACAGACGCCAGATGCTCTTTCCCGGGGGCGAGATCAGGCTGCAGCGCCACGAGGCGGAAGGGTATTACCTCAACATCACGTCGCCGCAGCCGAAGGTGTTCGTGTTATGGCGCATGAAGGAAGATGGAACGCCGCGTCCTGAAATGCTCACCGTAAGCTATAACGAGGGCACGCGCTGGGCAGACAGCGGCGAACAGGTGGACGGCGTGGCGTTGCCGCCGGAATTGCTCGGCTGGATCGCCGCATTCGTCGAGACGCATTACGAGCCCGAGCCGCCTAAGCGCAAGCGCTACGCGACGAACCGGGACCGCGGCCGCATGGGGCGTATAGAGCCATGAGCACCGACGAGCAGGATAAAACCTTCTTGAGCCGCTGGTCGAGGCTCAAGGCCGAGGCGCGCAAGGCGGAGGCGGGCTATGCGGACGACGCGCCGGCGGATGGGCTCCAAGTGCCGGCCGCGCACGCTGGGGCGCCGGATCTCCGGGCACCGTCCGCCGAGGCGCCTGCAGTCCCGCCGGTCGAATCGCTCGACATCGATTCCGATTATCGCCCGTTTTTCCATCCCAAAATCGAGGAAGGCGTGCGCCGTGCCGCGCTGAAGAAGCTGTTCAGCGATCCGCATTTCAATGTGATGGACGGGCTCGACGTCTACATCGACGACTATTCCAAGGCGGACCCTTTGCCGGACGGCATGCTGGGCGAGCTCGAACAGGCACGCAAAATACTCGGCTGGTCGCGCGAGGACGCGGAGGAACGCGCAAAAGCCGAGAAGCAGCGTCTCGCGCAGAGCGCCGCGGCGCCCGCTGCAGTGCCGGCTACGCCAGAACCGCAGCCTGAGGCGCAGCCAACCGCAGCCAGCATCAACCCGGCACCGCACGTGGAATAGCGCATCTTCGATCATCGTTAGCGTGCATGGCACGCTTCTCCAGGACATCATGAGCGGCACCGAACGTACACTGCTGGTCTGCAACTGCAACAACACGATGAAGCCCGACGGCGGGGCGCTGGGCCGGGCGCTCGGTCGGGATGCAGTTCCCGTCGCGAGCGAGCTTTGTCGCAAGCACCTAGCGGCGTTCGAGGCGGCGGCAAAATCGGGAGCCGACCTCCTCGTCGGATGTACGCAGGAGGCGCCGCTTTTCAGCGATCTGCACGAGCAGCTGAACGCCACCGGGTCGATACGTTTCGTCAACGTGCGCGAGACGGCCGGCTGGTCCCAGGAGGGAACAGCGGCAACGCCGAAGATGGCGGCTTTGATCGCTGCTGCACAGCTGCCCGATCCCGAGCCTGTCCCTGTCGTTTCGTACAAATCCGAGGGCCAGCTGCTGATCATAGGCGACGCCGCTGCCGCGCTGTCATGGGGTGAGCGGCTGAAGGACCGGCTTGCAGTGACGGTGCTGATCACCGAAAGCACGTCCGAGGCGGAGCTTCCGCTTGAACGCTCGTATCCGGTCCGCTCCGGCACGGATGTCAAAGTGAAAGGCTATCTGGGCGCATACGAGGCAAGCTGGACTCAATCGAATCCCATCGATCTCGATCTCTGCACGCGCTGCGATGCATGCGTGCGCGCATGTCCGGAGAATGCTATCGACCATCGATATCAGGTGGATCTCGAGCGATGCAAAGGACACCGACTGTGCGTGAAGGCGTGCGGCGCTATCGGCGCGATCGATTTCAATCGGACCGAGCGGTCGCGGTCCGAGCGCTACGACCTCGTGCTCGATCTGTCACGCGAGCCTCTCATCCGATTGCACGAGCTGCCCCAGGGTTATTTCGCACCCGGGCGAGATCCATTGCAGCAGGCACTCGCGGCGACGGAGCTCGTAGGACTGGTCGGGGAATTCGAAAAGCCCAAGTTTTTCGCTTACAAGGAAAAGATCTGCGCTCATAGCCGCAACGAGATCGTCGGGTGTACCCGATGCATCGACGTGTGCTCGACCGGTGCGATTTCGAGCGACGTTGACGGAAACCGCATCGTCGTCGAGCCGCATTTGTGCATGGGCTGCGGCGGGTGCGCGACCGTGTGTCCCTCCGGTGCGATGACGTATGCATATCCGCGGCCGGCGGATCTCGGTGCGCGTATAAGGGCTGCGCTGAAGGTGTACCGCGAGGCGGGCGGCGTCGCGCCTTGCCTGCTGTTTCACAGTGCCACCGGGGGACGAACCGCGCTCGCGAACATTGCGCGCAGCGGCCGCGGCCTGCCGGCGCGCGTGATCCCGTTCGAGACGCTCCACGTCGCTTCGCTCGGGATAGATCTCATGCTTGCGAGCGTCGCACTGGGCGCCGCGCAATGCATCGTCGTTACGACCGGGAGCGAAGCGCCCGAGTACACGGCGGCACTGGCGGCGCAATTGCACATCGGGCAGGAGATTCTCACCGGCCTCGGCTATGGCGACGGGCATTTCGCGCTGATGGACGGGTCCGACCCGCATGGCCTCGAGCAAGCGCTGTGGAGCCTGTCCGACGCTCGATACGTGAAAACGCCGGCCACGTTCAACATCTTCAACGAAAAGCGTGCGACGCTGGACTTCGCGCTCGATCATTTATGGCGCCATGCGCCTGCACCTGCCGAGGAAGTGAATCTCCCCGCGGGAGCGCCGTACGGCTCGATCACTGTCGATGCCAAGCGATGTACTTTGTGCTTGAGCTGTGTGGGCGCCTGCCCTGAGGGCGCGCTTCTCGACAGCAAGGAAAACCCCGAGCTCAAGTTCATAGAGCGCAACTGCGTGCAATGCGGACTGTGCGCGCGCACCTGTCCGGAAGACGCAATAACGCTCGCACCCCGATTGTTGTTCGGCGCCAACGCGCGCAACGCGCGCACGTTGAACAAGGCCGAGCCGTTCTGCTGCGTTCGATGTGGCAAACCGTTCGGCACGCGACAGATGGTGGATGCGATGCTGAGCCGGTTGAGCGCGCATGCGATGTTCGCCGGCGCCGATGGCCAGCGCAGGCTGCAGATGTGCGCGGATTGCCGGGTCATCGACATGATGGAAAACCGGCAGGAGATGACGATACACGATGTGGCGAGACCGGGGCGGGGAGGCAGTGCATGAACCTGGCTGAACTGGCGAGCGAAGATCTCGCGCGCGCCCAGTGCTATGCGATCATCGGCCGCCTGTTGTATGGCGGGCCGGATGCAGGACTAGCTGCCTATATTGCGGACGAGCCGGGAAACGATGAGGCTGTCCCGCTCGCGCAGGCATGGCAGGCGCTCCAAGGGGCTTGTCGCGACGCCGATCTCGCTCAAGTCGGGTTGGAATACGATGACCTCTTCGTCGGTGTGGGCAAGGCCCCGGTGACGCTTTATACGTCGGGCTACGCGGCCCCGCACGCACCGGACCGCCACCTGCTTGCTTTGCGGAACCGCCTGGATGACCTAGGGCTTGCGCGAAGGGCGACGGCGGGCGAAACGGAGGACCATATCGCGGCCCTATGCGACGCCATGCGCTGCCTCATCGAAAACGGTCATGGCGTGGACGCCGAGCGCCGGTTCTTTTTCGAGTTCGTCGCGCCGGCAGTCGAGCCTTTATGCGCGGCGATCGAAGCCGACGGCCGGTCGCCGTTCTATCGAACTGTCGCTCGGTTTTTGCAGTCGTTCTACGAGGTCGAGCGGGCGGGGTTCGAACTGCTGGGCACGAGCGATTAGCCGCGCCCTTGATTACGACTTGAGGTACGAGTAAATTGTTCGATAAAAAGCTGTACCGTGTAATGAAATGGTCTCGGAGGAGTTATGGATAAAGAGCACCAAGGTACGCCATCCCGGCGCAACTTCCTGCTTGCCGTCGGAGCCGGCAGCGTTGCCGCTGCCGCTGCGGTGATGTCCGGCGGCACGCCGCCTTCGCAAATATCCTCGACTAAAGACAAGACGAGCGGCCAGGGTTACCGGCTGACTGAGCACGTCCGCAATTACTATCGCACCGCGCAGGTTTAAGGAGGGCTCATGCTGCTCACCCGCAAAGCTGGTGGCATCGTGCCACGCAGCCGCCTCACGCGTACCGTTTCCGGTCTGGCCGGCAACACCATAGACCGCCGCACCTTTCTCAAGCGCTCGGGGCTCGCAGTCGGCGCAGGCGCTGCGGCAACGCAGCTGCCGTTCAACATCGTCTCGAAAGCCGAAGCAGCGCCGGCCGCAGGCGACAAGATCGAAGTCAAACGCACCGTCTGTACGCACTGCTCGGTTGGGTGCGCGATCGACGCCGTAGTGCAGAACGGCGTATGGATACGCCAGGAGCCGGTGTTCGATTCGCCGATCAACCTCGGCGCGCATTGCGCGAAAGGCGCGTCGATACGCGAGCACGGCATGACGCACGATTCCCACCGGCTCAAGTATCCGATGAAACTCGTGAACGGCAAGTGGCAGCGCATTTCGTGGGACGTGGCGCTCGACGAGGTGAGCCAGAAGCTGCTTGCCATCAAGAAAGAATCAGGTCCGGACGCGACGTTCTGGATCGGCTCGTCGAAGCACAACAACGAGCAGTCGGCGCTGCTGCGCAAGTTCGTTTCGTTCTTCGGCACCAACAACATGGATCATCAGGCCCGCATCTGCCATTCGACCACGGTGGCGGGTGTCGCGAACACCTGGGGCTACGGCGCGATGACCAATTCGTACAACGACGAGCAGAACTCGAAGTGCATTCTGTTCTTCGGCAGTAACGCCGCAGAGGCACACCCGGTCTCGATGCTTCACAC
Organism: Rhodospirillaceae bacterium; assembly: GCA_050260255.1. Lineage (GTDB taxonomy): Bacteria > Pseudomonadota > Gammaproteobacteria > Burkholderiales > SG8-41 > JAQGMV01. The sequence goes on from JBLNBW010000089.1 coordinate 14,065, forward strand.
GCTGCACGCGAAAGAGAATGGCGCGAAGGTGATCGTCGTCGACCCGCGCTTTACCCGCACCGCGGCGAAGGCTGACAAGTATTACCGCATACGCTCGGGGACCGACGTCGCGTTCCTCATGGGCATGCTGCACCATATCTTCAAGAACGGCTGGGAAGACAAGGAGTACATCAAAGCGCGCGTCTATGGCATGGACAAGGTGCGCGAGGAAGCGGCGAAGTGGACACCGGAAGAGGTCGAGCGCGTCACCGGGATGAAGGAGCACGAGGTTCGCGAGGTTGCCGAATCCATGGCAAAGAACCGCCCCAGCACCATCGTCTGGGCGATGGGCCAGACGCAGCACACGAACGGCAACGCAATCGTCCGCGCGTCGTGCATCCTGCAGCTCGCGTTGGGCAACGTCGGCGTGCCGGGCGGCGGCACGAATATCTATCGCGGTCATGACAACGTGCAGGGCGCCACCGACGTCGGGCCGAATCCGGACTCGCTGCCGGGCTATTACGGCGTCGCCACGGGCTCCTGGAAGCATTGGGCCGCGGTGTGGGGCGTGGACTACGAGTGGATCAAGAAGCAGTTCCAGAACCAGACGATGATGGAAAAGCCGGGCATCACCGTCTCGCGCTGGATAGACGCGGTGCTCGAGAAAAACGAGCTCATCGATCAGGATCCGAACGTTCGTGCGGTCGTGTACTGGGGGCATGCGCCGAACAGCCAGAACCGAGGCAAGGAAATGCTGGAGGCGATGAAGAAGCTCGATCTTCTCGTCGTCATCGATCCTTATCCCTCGGCGACCGCCGCGATGGCAGCGCTTGCGCGGAAAGACAACGTTTACCTGCTGCCGGCAGCCACCCAGCTCGAAACCTCCGGCTCCGTTACGGCGTCGAACCGCTCGCTGCAGTGGCGCGAAAAGGTGATCGATCCGATGTTCGAGTCGCGCACCGATCACATGATCATGTACCAACTCGCGCAGAAGCTCGGCTTCGGCAAGGAATTCGTCGCGCGCGTCAAGCTCGTGAAGGGCAAGGGCGGCATGGACGAGCCGGACATCGAAGATGCGCTGCGCGAAATCAACCGCGGCTGCTGGACCATAGGCTACACCGGGCAATCGCCGGAGCGGCTGCAGGCGCACATGCGAAACATGCATGTCTTCGACGTGAAAACGCTGCGCGCAAAAGGCGGCAAGGATGCGAAAACGGGTTACGTGCTCGATGGCGATTACTTCGGCTTGCCGTGGCCGTGTTACGGCAATCCCGACTTGAAGCACCCGGGCTCGCCCAACCTGTACCAGACCTCGCGTCATGTGATGGATGGCGGCGGCAACTTCCGGGCGAATTTCGGCGTCGAGCGCGATGGCGTGAATCTACTTGCAGAGGACGGCTCGCACTCGGCGGGCGCGGAAATCACGACCGGCTATCCCGAGTTCGACCACGTGCTCATGAAGAAGCTGGGCTGGTGGGATGAACTCACGGACGCAGAGAAGCAGGCCGCGGAGGGCAAGAACTGGAAGACCGATCTTTCCGGCGGCATACAGCGTGTCGTGATGAAGAACCACGGCTGTCATCCCTTCGGCAACGCCAAGGCACGCGCGGTCGTATGGAACTTCCCCGACGGCGTTCCGCTGCATCGCGAGCCGTTGTTCAGCCCGCGACCTGATCTCATCGACAAATATCCGACGCATGACGACCAGAAGGTCAGGTGGCGCCTGCCGGTGCTGTTCAAGACGGTGCAGCAGGCAAACAAGGATGCGGTGAAGAGCTATCCGCTCATCATGACGAGCGGCCGTCTGGTCGAGTACGAGGGCGGCGGCGACGAGACCCGCTCCAATCCCTGGCTCGCCGAGCTGCAGCAGGAGATGTTCGTCGAGATCAATCCGAAGGACGCAAACGACCGCGGCTTGCGCAACAACGAGTATGTGTGGGTAGAGACTCCGACCAAGGCAAGGCTCAAGGTCAAGACGCAAGTGACCGAGCGTGTCGCTCCGGGCACGGTGTTCCTGCCGTTCCACTTCGCCGGCTGGTGGATGGGACAGGACATGCTGCCTTATTACCCGGAAGGGGCGGCGCCTTTGGTGCGCGGCGAAGCGGTCAACACGGCCATGACTTACGGCTACGACATCGTCACCATGATGCAGGAGACGAAGACGTCGCTGTGCCAAGTCGTCAAGGCGTAACGCGGAGGAGGAACTGCAACCATGGCCAGAATGAAATTCCTGTGTGACGCCGAGCGCTGCATCGAGTGCAACGGCTGCGTAACCGCCTGCAAGAACGAGCACGAGGTTCCATGGGGCGTAAACCGTCGCCGCGTCGTGACGGTGAACGATGGCGTTCCGGGCGAAAAATCGATCTCGGTGGCATGCATGCACTGCTCGGATGCACCGTGCATGGCTGTATGTCCGGTGGACTGCTTCTACAAGAACAGTGAAGGCGTCGTACTTCACGACAAAGACCTGTGCATCGGCTGCGGGTACTGCTTTTACGCCTGTCCGTTCGGCGCGCCGCAGTTTCCGCAGGACGGCGCGTTCGGGCTGCGCGGCAAGATGGACAAGTGCACGTTCTGCGCCGGCGGACCGGAGCCGGATTTTTCGGCGGCGGAGTTCCGCAAGTACGGACGCAACCGCCTGGCGGAAGGCAAGCTGCCGGCGTGCGCGGAGATGTGCTCCACGAAGGCGCTGCTTGGAGGAGATGGCGACGTGATCGCCGACATCTATCGCAACCGCGTCACCACGCGCGGCAAGGGTGCGGAGGTGTGGGGCTGGGGCACGGCGTACGGTAGGCCCGAGCAGAAGACGACACCGCAGCCGGGAGGGAAATCGTGATGATGCGCGCTGCAGGAATCGCCGTCGCCGCTGCACTGCTGACGGTCGGCATCGCCGGTTGCGGCGAAAAGACCAACGTGACCGTGTACAAACAGGGCAAGTATCAGGGCAAGCCCGACAATCAGCCTTGGGACAACGATTACTTCAAGGGTGACAAGGTCGCGTGGGAGAAGGCGATCAAGGGACGCAACAACGGTCAGAACGAGTACGTACGGCAAGCCGTTCAATGACGGGAGGCGCGATGCATATCTCTCGTGTTGCGATGAAGGTGATCGGCGCGGCGCTGTTTCTTTGCGCGCTGGTGCCTGTCCTCGCCTGGGCCGCCGACGGGGTCGATCCTGCCCAGGCGCAAGCGCAGCGGCAGGTTACGCAGCCGCTCAACAATGCGCCGTTCTGGCGCGAAGTGCGCAAAGGCCAGGACAACCCGTACCAGACCACGCAGGTGCGCGGCAACGAAACCAATGTCCTCGTGCAGAGCGAGGGCGAGCTTTGGCGCCAAGTCCGAAACGGGCCGCTTACCATCTACGGCGGATGGCTCATCGTAGGCGTGTTCGCTCTCCTGGCGTTGTTCTACTGGTGGCGCGGCAAGATGCGCCTCCACGAGCCGCTCACGGGACGACGCATCGTGCGCTTCAGCCCGTGGGACAGGCTGGTCCACTGGACCAGCGCGATTTCGTTCGTGATCCTTGCGCTCTCCGGCATCGTGATGCTGTTCGGGAAATACATCCTGCTTCCGATCATCGGTTACACGCTGTTCTCCTGGCTTGCGATCCTCGGGAAGAACCTCCACAACTTCGTGGGGCCGATCTTCGTGGTGAGCACCATCGCCATGTTCGTGACCTATGTGCGCGACAACATACCGGACCGCAGCGACTGGATCTGGATCAAGCGATTCGGCGACTTCGTGAAAGGCGTACGCATTCCGGCGGGCAAGTACAACGCCTTCCAGAAAGCATGGTTCTGGTTCGGTGCAACACTGCTAGCCCTCGTTCTCGGGGCTAGCGGCCTCGTGCTGGACTTCCCGAACTTCGACCAGACGCGCTTCGCAATGCAGATCGCGAACATCGTCCACGCGACGGCCGCGGTGTTGATGATCGCGGCGGCGCTCGGGCATATCTACATGGGTACGATAGGCGCCGAGGGCGCCTATGAATCGATGCGCTACGGCACGGTGGACGAAGCATGGGCCAAGGAGCACCACGAGCTCTGGTATGAAGAAGTGAAATCCCGGCGCGATTACACTGGGGCAGGTGGAACGGCGACGGCAGCACCGGCGGGTCCGGTCAGGGAGGGGTGGAAGACATGAAACGACTCATACTTATGATACTGATGGCTTCGTGCTTCGCGATCGCATTTACTGCTCAGGCCAAAATCCAGGCGCCCCCGTCGACGCCCGAGCAGCAGGCGAAGGCCGCGGAGGCCAAGGCCAAAGCAGACGAGGCGGCCAAGAAAGAGGCGGAGAACCTCGGCAAGGCACAGGACCGCGCTGCGGACAATTACAGGAAGGGGAAAGGCAAAGCGGTTGCGACCGCGGCGGCAGGTCCGGCCAAGAAAAAGTAGCGGTTGTGACGACTCAAAAAAACCCGGCGATGCCGGGTTTTTTTGTCGGACTTTTCGGCGGACGTCAATCGGACAGGGCGGACGCCATCAATTCGGGCGCGACGCCCGCGGCTTCGGCATTCGCGAAATTGAGCTCTATCTTCACGCCGTTCGGATCGAGAAGAAACAGTTGATAGAGACCTTGGTCGCTCACCATACGCTGCTTGAAGTCGACCTTTTCGTGCGTGAGATGCTCGAGCATCTCCTTCAATCCGGTGCAGCGGAAGGCAATGTGATCTACCGCGCCGCTTCCGTACACGGCGTCCGATTGCTGGCCGAGGTAACGCATCCGGTTCTCGCTGACGTCCTTGCCGCCTTGCGTGATGTGCACGACGTCCTTGTCGCCCAGATAGAGCCAGCACACGGGGAACTTGAAGTCGGGATTCGGGCCTACCCGCATGCCGAGCACGCGCACGTACCAATCCCGTGTAGCGGCGATATCGCCGGTCTGGATCAGGAAGTGTTCGATATGGCTCAAGGGCACCGTGATGTTCCTCCTCTTTGCCGTTACTTCGTTGCGTCGCCGGCTTCGACGATGACCTGTTCGACTTCACCCACGCCTGGAGCGCGCCGGTAAGCTGCAGCTTTCTGGTATTCCGGGGACTGGTGGCACTTCACCGCCTGCTCGAGCGACGGAAATTCGATCACGACGAAGCGGGTGAAACGATCCGTGCCCTCCATGACTTGATACTTGCCGCCGCGCGCGAGCACCTTTCCACCGTATTTCGCGACGATGCCGGGAACGAGGTCGGTGTATTTCTTGTATTCGACCGGATCGTTGATCCTGCAACGCGCTAGCCAGTAGGCCACGGGCATGTCGTCCTCCTATAGAAAGCCGTCGTTCTCCTGGGACGGTGTCACACGACGCCGTCCATCACCTGCACCTCGACCAGGGTGCCGGCCGTCACGTTCCCCTGGGTCTCGGGCAGTATGATGAAGCAGTTCGCGACGGACATGGAGCGCAATATCCCGGAGCCTTGCTCTCCCGTAACGCGCACCGTCCAATTGCCGGCAGCATCGCGCTCCAGTATGCCACGCTGAAACTCGGTTCTGCCCGGCGCTTTCTTGAGATTCGACACGCACGGCACGCGAAAGCTCGGCAATGCAGGCACCGGGTCCATGCCCGCGAGCCTGAGCAGCGCCTCGCGCACAAACTGATAGAACGTCACCATCACGGAAACCGGGTTGCCCGGCAGCCCGAAGAAGTGCGCAGGCCCGATCTTGCCGTACGCCAGTGGACGCCCCGGCTTCATCGCGATCTTCCAGAACACGACTTCACCGAGCTTGTTGAGGAGGTCTTTTACGAAGTCCGCTTCGCCGACCGAAACCCCGCCGCTCGTGATCACGACATCTGCGGTGTCGGCCGCCGCGCGGAAGGCCCGCTCCAGCAGCGCGGGATCGTCGCGCACCACGCCCATGTCGACCACTTCGCAACCCAGCCGTGTCAGCATGCCGTAAATCGTGTAGCGGTTGCTGTCGTAAATCTGCCCTTCCGCGAGCGGATGGCCTATCGATACGAGCTCGTCGCCGGTGGAGAAGAACGCGACGCGCAGCTTGCGAAACACGAAGACTTCCGCGATGCCCAAAGAAGCGATGAGACCGAGCTCCGCGGGGCGTAGCGGCTGCCCGCGCTTGAGCGCTGCTTCGCCTTTCTTCAGGTCCTCGCCGGCGCGGCGAAGGTTCTGGCCACGCTTGTGCCCGGGACCTATGGTGACGCGCCGGCCGTCGACTTTCACGTGCTCCTGCATGACGATGGTGTCTGCGCCCTCGGGAACGACGCCGCCCGTCATGATGCGCACGCAGGAGCCGGAAGCGACCGTGCCGTTGTAGGGCGCTCCGGCGTATGCGGTGCCGACGACGTCCAGCGTCGTTTCCCCCGATGCGATGTCGCCATGCCGCACCGCGTATCCGTCCATGGCGGAATTGTCATGCGCCGGAACGTCCACGGGCGATATCACATCCGCAGCGAGCACGCGCCCCAATGCGGAGCGCACATGCACCTGCTCCGCAACAGTGACCGGTTGCAGGAAACGGGCGATGAAATCGCGCGCCTTGTCGACCGGCATGGAATTGGTATCGTAGTCGTCGGCGCAGCTCAATTCGTGAAGGGTAGGCGCATTGGTGCTCATGCTGTGCTCGGGTTCTCGAGGTGGAGCGCAGGATTGTACAGCAGCCTGCCCGGGTTCATAACAGCACGGCTCGCGGATCGACTGGTTCCGTGCTCGAGGGGACTCGATAGCCGGGAAGACCGGTCAAGAGACGACGGAATGTCGGCGCCGCGAGCGCCGCGAGCAATGCACGAGGCCCGGGCCGCTGCAGCGTGCTCTTGCGTGCCGCGAGGTAGTAGCGTTCGTTCGCGACCGGCACGAAATCGAGGCTGTGCTGCCGCGCGGCCGCTTCGATACCGAATCCGCAATCCGCCATGCCGCTGGCGACCGTGGCTGCCACGGCGGCATGCGTGAATTCTTCGCTGCGATATCCCAGGATCTGGGAAGGCCTGACCCCGTACGTCGCGAGCAGCTGATCGAAGAACAACCGTGTGCCGGATCCGGGCTGCCGGTTGACGAAGCGAGCCTTCCGCCGCGCGATATCGCGGATACCCAGCACTCCGAGAGGATTGCCCGGGGCGACCATCAACCCTTGCTCACGATCGACGAAATGAACGACGCGCAATGAGGCGTCGTCCAGCAGCGCGCGAAACGGCTCCAGCATGAGCGACCGTACCGGCGAATCCGGTATGTGAAAGCCCGCGAAATCGCATTGATGGCGGGCAAGGGCGTGCAACGCTTCCAGGCTGCCCGCGAATGTAAGAGCGAGACTTACGGCTCGCTTGCGAGCGAGCGTGTCACGCAGCCGGGCGAGCGCGAGGTCGTGGCTCGCGTGCACGACGACCGCCGAACGCGGCATCGAGCCGCGTCTCACTTTGCGATTGAAGTCGGCGGCCCACTGCTCCAGTTGGGGCGCGAGCTCGCGATCGCAAGCGGCCGTGGCTTCGGCGAGACGAGCACCGAGCTTGGTGAGCTGCGCCCCGCGTCCACGCTCCAGCGTGACAAGCTTGTGCCCCAGGATATTCTCGTAGCGCCCGAGCAGACCCCAAGCATGGCGGTACGACAGTTCGACGTCGCGTATCGCCTGGCTCAGCGATCCACGGCGCTCGATTGCCCGCAGCATGTCGAGCACCCGCGGATCGAGCTCTACATCGTGTACACGCCAGCGGACACTTGCGGTGAGAGTCATATATGCAATGTATAGCATATTTGGCGCCGGCTCACGATCCTACACAATGCGTCCGCGCCACTTGAGGCGCGTCGGCCCGCTAAATGAACGACATAAGCGCCGCGTGGTCCACGGCATTGCGCCTGATCGCAGCATTCGATCCGCAGCTCGTCGAGATCGTCGCACTCAGCATGAAAGTGAGCGTGACGGCCGTAGTGCTGTCGGCGCTGATCGGGCTTCCCTGCGGCGCGGCGCTCGCCGTGGTGCGCTTCCCGGGACGGAAGATGATCGCGGTCGTCCTCAATGCACTGATGGGCCTGCCGCCTGTCGTCGTCGGCCTGGTGGTGTATCTGCTGCTCTCACGGGCAGGACCGCTGGGGCAGTACGGCTTGCTCTTCACGCCCAGCGCGATGGTGATCGCCCAGACCTTTCTCTGCGCGCCTATCATGGCCGCCCTGTCACGCCAGGTAATCGAGGACGCCTGGCGCGAATACGAAGAGCAACTGCGTTCGCTCGGGGCCGGTCCGTTGCGCGCTGCATCGACGCTGCTGTGGGACGTGCGGTTCTCGCTGGTGACCATCGTCCTCGCGGGTTTCGGCCGTGCTGCCGCTGAAGTAGGCGCCGTCATGATCGTTGGCGGCAATATCGACGGCGTGACTCGCGTGATGACCACCACCATAGCGCTCGAGACGAGCAAGGGCGATCTGCCGCTCGCCCTGGGTCTGGGCATCATCCTCCTCGGCATCGTGCTCGGCGTGAATGCGGCGGCGCAACTCGTGAAGGACGCGGCCGCGCGCCGCTATGGCTGACCCATGCTGCCCCTCGTACTCGACAAAGTCACGTTCGCAATCGGCGAGCACGTCATCATCGAAAACGTGTCGTTCGAAATCGAGGCAGGCCCGCGCACGGTGATCCTTGGACCCAACGGGGCAGGCAAAAGCGTTCTCATGCGACTGTGCCATGGATTGCTCAAGCCGACATCCGGGTCGATCCGCTGGCTCGGTCCGCGCAATGGTCGCGGACGTCAGGCGATGGTATTTCAGCGACCGGTGATGCTGCGAAGATCGGCGCGGGCCAACATCACGTACGGTCTCGCGCTCGCCGGCATCAACGCACGCGAGCGGCGCCTGCGCGCCGAGGACGTGCTTGAAGCAGTCGGTCTTTCGCACCTCGCCGAGAAGCCTGCGCGCGTGCTGTCCGGCGGAGAGCAGCAGCGACTTGCCCTGGCGCGCGCATGGGCGCTCGGTCCGGAAGTGCTGTTCCTCGACGAGCCGACGGCGAATCTCGATCCGGGTGCGACGCGCGAGGTCGAAAACCTTATCGGACAGATCCATGCGGGCGGTACGAAAATCATCATGACGACGCACAACCTCGGTCAAGCCCGCAGGCTGGGCGACGAGATTCTGTTCATGTACGGCGGTCTGGTCGCTGAGCGCGCGCCCGTCGCGGATTTTTTCGCGCGACCCACCTCCGCGGAGGCCGCAGCTTTCATCAAAGGAGAACTGCCATGGCACTGACGGTGAGGATAGTCGCGACGTTGATGGTATTGGTCATGCCCTGGTGCGCCGTTACAGGAAACGCCGCAGAGCGTTACATCACCGTAGCGTCGACCACGTCGACCGAGCAGTCGGGATTGTTCAAGCACCTGTTGTCGGTCTGCGAGAAGAAGACCGGCGTTCAGGTACGTGTCGTAGCGGTCGGCACGGGACAGGCACTCGACATGGCGCGACGCGGCGATGCCGATGTCGTGTTCGTGCATGACAAGGCTGCCGAACAGAAATTCCTCTCCGAGGGCTACGGCGTCAAGCGCTACGACGTGATGTACAACGATTTCGTGCTCGTTGGACCTAAATCCGATCCGGCAAAGATCGCCGGCGGCAAGGATATCGTCGCTGCGCTGAAGCGGATCGCTGGGAGCAAGGCGCCGTTTGCGTCGCGCGGCGACAAGAGCGGCACGCACGCAGCCGAGCTCCGGCTCTGGCGGGACGCAGGCATAGATCCTACGACCGGCAAGGGCGACTGGTACCGCGAAACCGGATCGGGGATGGGCCCGACGCTCAACACTGCAGCCGGAATGAACGCGTATGCCTTGACCGACCGCGGCACCTGGCTGTCGTTCAAGAATCGCGGCGATCTCACTGTCGTCGTCGAAGGGGATAAGCGTCTTTTCAATCAGTACGGCGTCATGCTGGTCAATCCCGCGAAGCATCCGCATGTGAAGAAGGACCTCGGCAACCAGTTCATCGACTGGCTGATTTCGCGGGACGGGCAAAAAACCATCGCCGATTTCAAGATCAATGGCGAGCAGCTCTTCTTTCCGAATGCCGGGGGTGAGTGAGGGTTAGAATGCGTCCGATGAGAATTCTGAGGTTGATCGCATGTGCGCTGCTCTTCGTCGCTTGCGTCGCGCAGGCGCATGGCGGGGAGGTCGTCCCGCTCATCGCGGCGGCGTCCGACCTGCGTTACGCGATGGACGAGATCGCCGCGCAGTTCCAGCGCAGCACGGGTAGGGCGGTGAAACTTTCGTACGGGTCCTCGGGCAACTACTATCGCCAGATACAGCAGGGCGCACCGTTCGAGCTCTTCATGTCGGCTGACGAAGCGTTCGTGCTGAAGCTCCATGATGCAGGCAAGCTCGAGGATAAGGGCAGGTTATATGCGATCGGGCGCATCGTACTCTACGCGCCGCAGGGTGCGCGCTGGAGCGTAGACTCTCAGCTAGAAGGATTGCGCGCGGCGCTCGGCGAAAAGCGAATCCAGCGCTTCGCCATCGCAAATCCCGAACACGCGCCGTACGGACGTGCGGCGGAGCAGGCGCTGCGAAAACTGGGGCTTTGGGACAGGCTGCGCTCCCATCTCGTGTACGGAGAAAATGTGTCTCAGGCGGGGCAGTTTGCGATGAGCGGCTCTGCGCAAGGCGGCCTGTTCGCATATTCGTTGGCGCTTGCGCCCGGCGTGGCAAAAAAAGGCAGCTACGTAGTCGTGCCGGACAACCTGCACGACCCTTTGCGCCAGCGCATGGCGCTCATCAAAGGCGCCGGGCCTGCTGCGCGTGCGCTTTATGACTACCTGCAGCAACCGGCTGCCCGCGCGATCTTCGAGCGATACGGTTTCATGAAACCGTCGGAGCCTTGAGGTGGACTGGGAGGCACTGAGTCTATCGCTGCGGCTCGCCGGCTGGACGGTGGTAATCCTCCTGCCGCTCGGAATCTGGCTCGGACGCATACTGGCGTGGCGGTCGTTCGCGGGAAAGCCGATAGTGGAGGCGCTGCTCGCGCTGCCGCTCGTTCTGCCTCCAACCGTGCTGGGCTATTACCTGCTCGTCGCGATGGGTGGCGCGACCCCGCTGGGGCGGCTCTACCACGAACTGACCGGCGCCCAGCTCGCGTTCAGCTTCAGCGGGCTGCTGGTCGCATCAGTGCTCTTCAATCTACCGTTCGCCATACAACCCATGCAGCGCGGCTTCGAGGCCATACCGATGGAAGTGCGTGACGCCGCCGCGTGCTGCGGCCTGAGTCCGTGGCGGTCTTTGTTGCGGATCGAGCTGCCGCTCGCGTGGCCGGGAGTCGTGTCCGCGCTCGTGCTGACGTTTGCGCATACGCTCGGTGAATTCGGAGTCGTATTGATGGTCGGTGGCAGCATCCCGGGCGAGACCAAAACTATCGCGATCGCGATTTACGATCGGGTGCAGGCGTTCGATACGGCGGCGGCGGGATCGATGTCACTCACCTTGCTGCTCGTTTCGCTCGCTGCCATCGCGGCGAGCTATGTCAGCACCGAGATGCGCGGGCGCCATCACGATGTCTGACCGGGGCCTCCACGTCAGTCTCGCGCAGGCGGCCCCCGTGCCGCTTTCGGTGAGGCTCGAGTGCGGGCGCGGCGAGCTGCTTGCCCTGGTCGGTCCATCGGGCAGCGGCAAATCTACCGTCCTGCGAGCCATTGCCGGATTGATTCGTCCGCGTGAGGGCGCCGTGCGCTGCAATGGCGAGATCTGGTTCGACGCCGCGAGCCGCGTCCATCGCACACCGCGCCAGCGCCGCGTGGGATTTGTCTTCCAGCATTACGGGTTGTTCCCACATCTCACGGCTCTCGAGAATGTGATGGAAGCGGTGACGGCGCCTGATGTTGCGACGCGCCGTGCACGCGGACGCGAGCTGCTCGCGAAAGTACATCTCTCGGGCCTGGAGGACCGCTTGCCGCGTCGTCTCTCGGGCG
>JBLNBW010000090.1:0-2622 GCA_050260255.1 Rhodospirillaceae bacterium
CTCCATCATCGAGACGTCTCGCGACGACGCCCTCAGCCGAGCAAGGCGGTGCAAATATAAAGCTGGTTCGGCGAGCGGGGATAAGTTTTTTCTTTGCCGTTCCAGGCGCAAGCGAAGCAAGTGACACGGTGAGACCCAGAATAGCGGCGATTGCGCGGGCCCGCTTGCCGTTACCGCAAATGGCAAGCAACCCACTGCCCCGGCTTTACTTCGCGCAGCGCCGGCGACTCCACTTTGCAACGATCGACCGCATAAGGGCAGCGCGTGTGGAAGTGACAGCCCGGCGGCGGATTGATGGGACTTGGCACGTCGCCCTGCAGCACGCGCTTCTGCCGCTTCACCCGTGGATCCGGCACCGGCACCGCGAGCAGCAACGACTCCGTATAGGGATGCTGCGGGCTCGTGAACAGCGTGCGCTTGTCGGTGTATTCGACGATGCGCCCGAGATACATGACTGCGATACGATCGCTGATATGCTCGACCACCGCCAGATTGTGCGAGATGAAGAGATACGCGAGGCCCATTTCGCGTTGCAGCTCCATCATCAGGTTGAGTACCTGCGCCTGGATCGATACGTCGAGCGCGGATACCGGTTCGTCGCCGACGATGACCTTCGGCCGCAACGCAAGCGCACGCGCGATGCCGATGCGCTGGCGCTGCCCGCCGGAAAACTGGTGCGGATAATTGGCCATCTGCGCTTTGCGCAGGCCGACGCGGTCGAACAGGTCGGCGACGCGCTTCTTCACTTCCGCGCCGCGCGCGAGTCCATGAATGCGCATCGGTTCGGCGACGATGTCGCCCGCCGACATGCGCGGGTCGAGCGAAGAGAACGGATCCTGGAAGATGATTTGCATCTGACGGCGATAGGGACGCAGCGCCTTCTTATCCAGATGCGTGATATCCTGGCCATCGACAACGATGCTGCCGCCGGTCGGCTCGATCAGCCGCAGAATGGTGCGGCCAACCGTTGATTTGCCGCAGCCCGATTCACCGACGAGCCCGAGTGTCTCGCCCTCCCCGATCGAGAAGCTCACGCCATCGACGGCAAAGACGGTGCCGGCGGCGCGCTGCAGCAGACCTTTGCGGATCGGAAAATGTTTCTTCAGGTCGCGCACCTCGAGCACCGTCGTGCGCGCGCTCACGCTCGCGGGGGACTTCTCAAGCATGACCGTCCCCGTACAATTCCTTCGAGCGCCAGCACGCGGCCCAGTGCCCGGGACGTTTTTCCTCGTAAGGCGGGAAAGCCTGCCGGCAACGATCTTCGGCATGGACACAACGCGGCGCAAACACGCAGCCGGCCGGCAAGTCGGTGAGCGCCGGCACCATGCCCGGAATTTCCTGCAGACGCGCCGCAGAGTCTTCCTTCTCGCCGCGCATGAGCGCAAGGCGCGGAATCGAAGCCATGAGCCCGTGCGTATAGGGATGCTGCGGGCGCGCGAACAATTCTTCGACCGGCGCTTCTTCGACCTTGCGGCCGGCATACATGACGATGACGCGGTGCGCCGTTTCGGCAACGACGCCGAGATCGTGCGTGATGAGAATGACTGCGGTGCCGAGCTTCTTTTGCAGATCGATGATGATGTCCAGAATCTGCGCCTGGATCGTGACGTCCAGCGCCGTGGTCGGCTCGTCCGCAATCAGCACTTTCGGATTGCAGGCAAGCGCCATTGCGATCATCGCCCGCTGGCGCATGCCGCCGGAAAGCTGGTGCGGATATTCCTTCGCACGCCGCTCGGGTTCAGGGATGCGCGCGAGGTGCAGCATCTCGACTGCCTTGGCCGCGGCTTCGCGGTGACTGATGCTTTCGTGCAGCAGGAGCACTTCGGCAATCTGGCTTCCGACCGTCAGCACCGGATTGAGCGACGTCATCGGCTCCTGGAAGATCATCGCGATGTCCTTGCCGCGCGCACGCCGCATCGCCTCGTCGCTGAGCTTCAGCAGGTCGACGCCTGCAAGTTTCACGCAGCCTCCGGCAATGCGGCCGGGCGGCTCCGGCACCAATCGCATCAACGAAAGCGCGGTGATGCTCTTGCCGCAGCCGGATTCGCCGACGATGGCGAGCGTTTCCCCCGGGGCCAACGTAAAGCTGACCCCGTTCACCGCCGTGACCGCGCCGTGCCGCAGGTCGAAGCAGGTCGTCAGGCCTTCGACTTCGAGCAACGGGGTCGCCGCAGCTTCTTGAGCGTGGGTTGAAACCGGCTCACCGGTCGCGCGCTCGCTTGTCATCATCGTCATTACAGGACGCCGGATGTTTGATGCCGCATGATCTTTTCCGAAAACCGCTGTTCACTTGGGATCATGCGCTAGTTGCGCAGCCGCGGATCGAGAATGTCGCGCAGCGCGTCGCCGAACAGGTTCGTGCCGAAAACGGCGAGGCTGATGGCGATGCCCGGGAATATCACCAGCCAGGGCGCGACGCGCACGTACTCGGCGGCCGACTCCGAGAGCATACGCCCCCAGGACGGATGCGGCTCGGGCACGCCGAGCCCGAGGAATGAAAGCGACGCTTCGGTGAGAATGGCCGCGCCGAGTTGCGCCGTCGCAATGACGATCAACGGTGCGAGCGTGTTCGGCAGCACGTGGCGGACGGCGATGCGGAACTCGCTCATGCCGGTGGCCCGC
>JBLNBW010000091.1:0-21786 GCA_050260255.1 Rhodospirillaceae bacterium
CTGGCGACCGGTTATGCACAAAAGACTGTGGTTGATGCCATGGGCAAGTCGCCGCAGGCGGCCAACTGGGCGGTGGGACCGACGATTTGCGGCGTGGCGAAGGTCTCCGCGACGGATCCCGATTCTGGAGCGAGCGTGCCGCTGACCATAGAGGACGGCGCGATACCGGTTGCGCTGCATCACCTGTTCGGCGAGCTGATTACAACCGGCGCGCAGGCCGCGCGCCTGGTGAATCCTGAACTGCCCGGGTGGTACGGCACCGTAGCTGCCGCGACGGCCGATCCCATTGCCGTGCATTCCGATGCAATGGATCACACTCAGGTCCTGCTCATCATGGGCGACGACGGGGCCGGCGGCAGAATGGAGCTCGTCGGAACGAAAGACGCTGGCGGCAACGATACGGACGGGTGCCTCAAAGTGCTGTGGGAGGCCGCCGGCCGCAATCCCGCGTTGCGGGCAGCGGACGCCTTGCTGACCAGCCAGGATCGCAGCGCGGGCTTCGATAGCGGACAGTACGTGGCCAATCCGCTCTGGAAAATCCTCCCCGATGAAGCGGCCACGGTGATGAACGGCTCGCTGCCGGGTGGGCGCGTCGTGACGGTCCATCCGCTGGGCGGTTGTGCGATGGCGGACGATGCAGAGCACGGGGTGGTCGATGCGAACTGCAATGTGTATGCGCCAGGCGCGCCGTCCGGCCGTCACCAGGGGCTGTACGTGATCGACGGTGCAGTGGTGCCCCGCGCGCTGGGCGTCAATCCTTTTCTCACCATCAGCGCACTCGCGTGGCGCGCGTGCGACAAGCTGCTGGAAGAGATGCATTGGAGCGAGGCGCCGCCGTTGGCCTCGTTGACGATCAATATCGTTCCAACGAACTCCAAGACGCCACAGCCCGTGGCCGGGAGATTCGACGCGCCGATGCGACGCACGGCGTCAGCCCGCGTGCTCGCGAGCGTGCTCAGTCCGTGGTTGCAGCGGCCGGGTATCGCCTCGCGGTTGATGTCGAGAGGCTCATCACCGCGCGATCAACGCACGGCAAGTCGGGCTGTCGGCAGTGAGCCGATAGAGCGCAACGTCGGAATCGAGCTCAAGGAGCTTCTGGTGGGTGAGCTCGACGCACCGCCGAGCTCCGACGTCTTCGGTGCGTCGGCGTCGCGGCTGGCCGAGTACCGCGGCCTCGTGCTGCACGTGACGATGACGATGCCCAGCGTCGAGCGTTGGTACTCCAACCCGGGGGAAGAAACGCTCGCGGCACGGGCGCGCTTGTATGCGCATCCGCTGTCGGCAGATCGCGTGCAGGCGCTGCATGCATGCGAGCTGCATGACACAGACCTGGAGAAATTGACGCCGCTCGTCACGCTCGAAGGCCGGGTGCAGCTCTTCGGCAGGATGCCGTGCGCGGGTCCCAAGCTCAAGGCACGCGCCTTCCTTGCCTTGGCTGCGTACGTATTGCGGCGGCGACGCTCGGGAAACTGGTGGAAGGACATGCGCGACCCCAGGAGGAGGCGCGCCTTCTGGAATGTCGCCGTCAACCATGCCGACTATCGCGTCATGCGCTATGACTTCCGAGGCGTGGCCGGCGTCTACGACGTAATCCTGCGCGGCAAAAAGCTTCTGGCATGGCGCCCGTTCCATCGGCGAATCTGGGATGCGCTCATGACGCTGCCGATCACGCTGGAGACGGCATGCGGCGCCGACCGGCAAACGATTCGCGGCGCGCTCAACGTCAACATGGAGTACATGGCCACCGATGGTCTCGCGCAAGTCCGAAGCGCGCCGCATCTGCCTGCAACGGTCTCTGCGATGTCGGGCATAGGAATGTACTTCGTGCGTGCGCTGTTGCAAACGAGCTTCTGGGAGTTCGGCGCCCCGAGCTACGGCGAAGTCACGCAGAACCTCGATTGGCCGCCGCTCAAAATTCCCGGCCAAGGCGAAGTCGTACCGGCAGTGACCGCGCGCGATGTGCCGATATCGCAGCCCGACGGACCGGCCGTGAGAATCTGGCTCAGCCGGTACGCGCAGGCCGGCCGCGGAGCTAAAGACGCGCAACCCGTGCTGCTCATCCACGGGCTCGCGCAAGGCAGCCTCATCTATTCCACGCATACGACCGACTGGAACATGGCGGCGTATTTGTGGAGCCGGGGCTATGACGTGTGGCTCATCGACTATCGTCTCAGCAATCGCATCCTGCCGGGGCTCAAGAGCGAAGCATGGAGCATGGAGGAGATTGCGCGGCACGACATCTCGGCCGCGGTGAGACATGTCTATGAGACCACCGGGAAGCCCATGCATGTGTTCGCGCATTGTGTGGGCGCGACGACCCTGACCATGGCTGTTCTCAAAGGCTGGATCGACCGGGGCATGCTCGGTAGTGTCGCATTCAACGCGATCCATCCCTGGGTGATGACCTCGCCGGTGAACCGTTTTCGGTCGTCGCTCGGCGCATTCCTGCGCGACGCGGTGGGCCGCGACCTCCTCGATCCGATACCTCGGGCGAATCCGTCGCCGGCACAGGTGGTGCTCGATCGCGTGGCGTTTTCCCTAGGCCGCTACAACGAGGATAGCCAGCGCGGTCATTCGCCCTTGTTCGGAGACGAGCTGCCCCAGGCGATCTGCGACCGTATGACGTTTCTCTACGGGCGCATGTGGCGCCATGAGAATCTCGACCGCCGCCTGCATAATGGATTCGAGGACATGCTCGGTCCGGCGCCGGGCAGCGTGTACAGGCATCTCTATTACTTCTCGCGGCTCGGGCGGGTTACCGACCGCGACGGTCAGAACGTCTTTCTCACCGAGGCCAATATCACGGCGAACTGGACCTTCGACACGATGTTCTTCCACGGCGAGCTGAGCGAAGTCTTCAACCCACAGTCGGCCACACGCTCGGCAGTGCGGCTTCGCCAGATTCTGGACACCGCCGGGCGTGACCATCAACGCGTGTGGCTAAAGCGCGTACCGGGATACGGGCACATGGACGTGGTGTTCGCCAAGGACGCTCACGAGCGCGTCTTTCCACTGCTCGAGGCATTCTTCAGCGGCGAGACGGACGCAGCGCAGTATGGTGCGGACCGCTATGAGCCTTCCGACGACGTCGATTACGCGGCGCCGGCGGACCTCACTGCCGGCCCCATTTTGCGCGCGGCGTGGATCGAACAAGGGCGCGTGCGCGTCCGCGTGTGGGGCGAGCTCCACGATGATGCGACGAGTCCCGTCGTCGCGCTGGAGAGCGCGGGCTCCGGCGCTCGTGAGATCGCGGAGCATCGCGTCGACGACCGTGAGGAACGATACCGAGTGATCGACCTGGAGCTCGACCCCGACGCCGATGCCTCTACGATACCGGTCCGCGGTAAGGTGGCGAGCGAAACGACCTGGCCTTCCGGAGACAAAGGGGTTTATCTCCGCCAGGTTTTCGCTGCGCTCAGCACTGCTTCCGGGGACGACGATGCGAGGATCGCGATCGGCGGCTCGTGGGCCGCGCGGCTGCACTCGAGGGCGCAGGGCCAGGCGATCTCCGAATCGCATTTTCTCGTCGGCTCGTGCCGGTATCCCGGGACGATGTTCGAGCGCGACCAAGCCGACGCGGTGTTCGGTGGCATGGTGCGCCATCTCGCGGATGATCAGCACACCGGGCTTCCGGGTGTCGACATGCTGTTCCTCGTCGGCGATCAGATCTATGCGGATGCGACCGCAGGCCTTGCGGACAGCAAGTCCTGGCGCGAGCGCTACAGCGCGCAATATCGGCAGGCCTTCTGCGGTCCCAGGATGAAAGCCGTGCTCGCAAGTGTGCCGACTCACTTTGCTCTCGACGACCACGAGCTGTGGGACGACATGTCGGGGCTGCCGCAGCCAGGCGATTCATTGCCGGCGGATCCGGATGCCGATGAAGGACTGAGCAATGCAAGGCGCGCCGCGACGTGCTTTCTCAGCGCGGCACGCGACCGGTATCCGATCGGCCGCCAGGCGACACTGCCGTCGCCCTTCTGGTATCCGCTCGATCCTGCGGAGTCTGCATGTCCCATGTTCATCATGGACACGCGCACCGAGCGCGAGCTGCGCTATGCGGTGGGCGGCGAGCGGGCCAAGCTGATAGACGATGCACAGTGGCAAGCCGTGCAGCAGTGGCTCAAGGAGGCCGAACCCGAACGCCCAAAGTTTCTCTTCTGCGGAACCGTTATTGCGCCGCTGTCCAAGATGTACGTCTCGTGTCCGGCGTCGTTCCGCAACGAGGACGGATGGCTGGGTTACCCCGAAAGCTTCGCGAGGCTTGCGCGGTTCATCGTGGACGAACGCATCCAGAACCTGGTGATCATCGCCGGCGATCTGCATTTTTCCGCGGTGACGAAGCTCGATATCGAGTACGGCAACAGAACCGCTACGGTGTGGCATGTCGTATCCTCCGGGCTTTACGCGCCGATGCCGTTTGCCAACGCGCATTCCGCCGACATGGCATTGAGCGGTCCGATTCCGATCTTCGGCCATAGCGAGATCGGCATGCGTGCGACCGGCGCAGTGCTGTGCGAGGGGCTATCGCACTTCGTGCGGGTTGATGCGAAGGAAATCGACGGTAAATGGGAGTTGTGTATCAGCGCGCACGACGCATCGGGAAGGAATGTCACGCTTCCGAAGCTACCGGGCGGTGCGACGATGCGAGCAGGTTCGTGGGTGGTGGTGCTGGAGAAAGAAACGCGGCGTCAGCCCGCGTTCCAATAATTGATTATTTACGGGATGAAGATCATGGTCGGGGAAACACGGCCTGGGTGGCTTGGCGTGCCTGCGGCGCTGGTATTGTGCGCGGCGGGCGTAGCGGTACACGCTGCGGAGTTCACGCTCGGTGAGGCAAGAATACGTGTCGATGGCATCGCGACATTTGGTATGGCGTGGCGCGCGGACGGCCGCGATCCGGAGCTCATACCGCCGCAGAACGGCAATGCACTCGGCATAGGCGGACGCGCCGCGGCGGGGCAGAACTCCGACGACGGCAATGTCAACTATGCGCGGGGCAGCCGCGTGTCCACCGCGCTTCGTGCACTGGCGGATATCGACGTGTCGCTGCCACGGGGACTGCGCGCGTTCGCGAGAGCGCGCGCATGGACGGATACGGCGATGGAAGACAACGCCGTGCCTTGGGGCAATCTGCCGAACGGCTACGCGCAGAACCGGCCCTTGAGCGACGCCGGATTCAACCGTCTGGCGAAATTCACCAATGCCGTCCTCATGGACGCGTTCGTACAGGCGCCGCTCCCGGTCGGTCAGGCCTCGTTTCTTCGCCTCGGTCGGCAGGGAATACCGTGGGGCATACCCGGGACGAGCCTCCCCGGAGGCCTCGATCAGATCAATGCCGGCGATTTGGCCTCGCGCTCTCACGCGGGATGGATGCTCGACGACGGCCTTTACCGGGAATCGCTCGCTGCCGACGTATCGATGGATACGCGGTTCTATCGCACGTCCCTTTATCACATTCCGGCGCTCGCGGCGTATACGAGTCTCGATTTCGGGGCCGCGACCACCGTGCAGGCCTTCTATCAATTCAGCTTCGAGCCGATGCAGCTGCCGGGCTGCGGCACGTTCTACGCCTATGCCGACTACGTGAGCACCGGTTGCGACAAAGTACTGGTCGGCCCCGGCAGGGACAGTCTCTCGGTCGCAACCGGCGCTTTCGGCAAGCGCGCGCCCGATGGCATGCCGTCGGGCAGCGGGCAGTACGGGCTCGGCGTCAATCGCGTGACCAACCTGGGATTGTTCGGCGCGTATTACGCGAACATCCACAGCAGGCGCTTCGCGCTCGACGCGCTCAAGTCCACGCGTACCGGCCTGCCGCCGCTGATTCCCGGCGATCCCGGCGGAGCGAATGTGCAGTATCGCGTGGAGTATCCGGAGAACGTGGACCTCTTCGCCGTGAACTGGTTCGCGAAGCATCCTGAGTCGAAGGTGAGTGCGTTCGCAGAAGTCACGTATCAGCCGAATCAGATCTTCCGCCTCAATGCGACGGATCTCCTTAATGCGTTCGCCTCCAACGTCGCGGCGAGCCCGTTGCGGTCCGATGCGACGGCCACCACGCCCGGCGCGATCTTTCACGGGTATGACCGCCACAAAGTCGTGCAGGCGAACGTCGGCACGCGACTGCCCTTCGGCTTTTTTCCGGTGAAGAACCTTGCGTTGGCGGCAGAGCTGAGCGGCAAGTACGTGCCCGACATGCCGAACGTTGCGCAGCGACGTTACGGCCGCAGCGAGCTTTACGGACTCGGCCCGGTCAACGGCGCATGCACCGGCGGCCCGAAGCAGTGCAGCACCGATGGCTATGCGACGTCGGTGGCATGGGGTTATCGCTTGCGCGCGGACTTCCTGTTTCCGACGTCGGGCGAAATCGTGCTCAACCCCTATCTCGCGTTTGCGCATGACGTGCGCGGCTGGTCGTACGACGACGTCATCAACGAGGGACGGCAGGCCGCGACGATGGCTTTGCGCGCAATTGCGAAGAAGCGTTATGTCGCCGAGGCGAGCTGGACTGCGGTGTGGGGCGGCCGCTACAACTTCTTCAAGGACCGCGACGTCTTCATGGCGAGCGTCGGCTTGATGTATTGAGCGTCGCGGTATTGCGACACTGTCGTGCGGCGGTCCCGCGTGCGATCATGTTGGCATGGCATGCGCACGAGGAGACGCGAACATGAAAAAGTGGCTGGCCCTGCTGCTGTGTGTGGTGGTGCCCGCGGCATGGGCACAGGCGGGGACGATACCGAGCCCGGCGCCGCGCGCCGGTGTAGTAACGATAGAGGCGCACGCCAGCGCGGAAGTGCCGCTCGACGTGGCGACCATCACGCTGGTTACCGAGATGGAAAGCCGCAATCCGGCCGAGCTCGCGCAGCGCATCAACGAGACGCTCGACGGCACGCTGAAAGCCGCCAAGGCCGAGAGCCGGGTGAGCGCGCGCTCAGGCGGCTATCGCACTTTCCCGACGACCGATCGCGAAGGCCGCATCACCAACTGGCGCGGACGCGCGGAGATACTGCTCGAGTCGCGCGATTTCAGCGTGCTTTCTGCGCTCGCAGGACGGTTGTCGACGCGCATGCAGGTGGGAGGCATGTCGTTCGCTCTTTCGCCCGAAGCGCGCCAAAGCGAGGAAGACCGTCTCATCACACAAGCCATCTCGCGTTTCCAGTCACGCGGGCAGATTGCCGCAAAGGCGTTCGGTTATGCGGGCTATAACATACTCGAGGTCGGCGTGAACACACAGTCGCCGGTCCCGCCGCCGCGCCCCATGCTGCGCAGCGCGATGTCGGCCGAAGCTTCGCCGGTGCCGGTGGAGCCGGGCCGCACGACGGTCACAGTCAACGTTTCGGGTTCCGTGCAACTCACGAAGTGAGGGATGTCTCTCGGTCACGAGCGGTAATGGCGCCGCTGCGGCCGACTTTCAGGCGCTATCGCCCGCGCAAATTGTGTAGCCGCCTGCGCGCGCCTCTGTCGGTGTCGGAACTTTCGCGATCGATGTGACCGCTGGGGTCGCGAGCGGTCGTCACGCCGGCGGCGTTACTCCGGCTTGATGCCGCGCTTCTTGATCACCTCTCCCCACTTCTTCTGCTCCGCTGCAAGTCGCACCGCGAATTCCTCCGGCGAGCTCGCGATGATGTCGAGTCCGCGCTCCTGCCATAGCTTCGCTTCGCCCGGCGCGACGAGTATTTTCTTCAGCTCGGCGTTGAGCAGGTTGACGATCGTTTTCGGTGTTCCCTTCGGTGCGAGAATGCCGTGCCAGGTGACAAACTCGTACCCCGGCACACCGGCTTCGATGACCGTTGGCAGATTGGGCAGCGCCGGAGAGCGTGTGGTGCTCGTTACGGCGAGCGCGCGCAGCCGGCCTGAATTCACGTAGCCGATTTCCTGAGAGACATTGCCGAACGTGGCGGCGACTTCGCCGCCGATGGCAGCAAGGTCGGCAGGTCCGCCGCCCTTGAACTGCACGGCGACGAGGTTCACGCCGGCGAGCAGGTTGAAGAGCTCGCCCGCGATATGCGGGTTCGTGCCGACGCCTGCCGCCGAGTAGTTGAGCTGGGCGGGCTTGGAGCGCGCGAGCGCGATGAACTCCTTGATGGAGCGCGCCGGCACCGAGGGGTGCACCACGACGAGCGATGGCGACGACGTGACCATGGAGATCGGCTCGAAATCCCTGATCGGATCGTACGTGACCTTGGGCATCAGGAACTGATTCGTCACGAGGGGCAGCGTATTGATGAGCAGCGTGTAACCGTCGGGCGGGGCCTTGGCGACGAGCTCCGTGCCGATGATGCCCGACGCACCCGAGCGATTGTCCACGATGACCTGCTGCCCGAGATTCTCGGTGAGCTTCGCGGCCAGGATGCGACCCACTACGTCCACGCTGCCGCCGGGCGGAAACGGCGAAATGAGTCGTACCGGTTTGGTGGGATATTGCTGTGCGGCCGCGGGCAGCGCGGCGCACACCGTGAGCAGCGGCAACAGGTAGCGGGCGAATGGCATGCCTTCTCCTCCTTTTGATATGTTCTGCGGTGCTCGCGGGCGGCTTCCGCCCGACGCCTTACCCCTCACTCCTTACGCTCAAATCCGGCACTCATCCGACGCGCAACCGAGATCGCGATCCGATTCCGCGAGGAGGCGGTCGAACGTCTCCGGCGTACGTATCACGCGTCCATGCACGCGCACGCCGGTGCCCTGCAGCCAGTATGCATGCGTCGGATGCGACCCGCCGGCGACGACGAACACGATGTTGTCCGGCCTGAGCGTGATCGGCCAGGGATCCTGCTTCACGCTGTCGCGCGTGATCGGGTTCGAATCGATCTCGAACCACGACAAGGCGCCGCCGCGCTTCAGCTGCTCGAGCGGGATTTTGGAATTCTCGAACAGGAATTGCTTGAGCTTCGCCTTCGTCCAGCCCTGCTCGGCCATCATCTGCGCGACCACACGCGGCACCATCATCATTCCGGGCGTGCCCTGTTCGTAGCCCATGAGTCCGCCCAGGTTCGGGGTGCGCATGTAGTCGGCCATGCGCCACAATCCCTGCAGGACGTCCTCCTCGGGGGTTTCTTTCTTCGCACTGCGCCGGCGCACATTGGTCACGCCGCTCGCGAACATCACCGAGACCGAGTTCGTGCCCGGCTCGTAGCCGTGGCGCTCCGTCGCGTGCGGCAGCCAGCCCTCGGGCAGGCCTTCCTCGTCTTCGGCGAACACTACGTTCGTATAGCGCATCGCCCCCCAGATCGCCATCGTGCCCACGCCCGGCAGCGCGCCGCCGACGTTCTGCTGCAGCAAGCGCAGCGCGCGGCCTATGCTGGCGCCTGCCGGTCGCTGCGGATCGGGGCCGAGACAGCCGAAGCCCGAGTTGAGGCGTATCTGCTTGCCGATCGGACCGTTCACGATGACGACGGGGAAGGGCGCGCCCGAGGTCGCCTGCAGTTGATCGAAGTTGGAATCCGCCTCGAGCACAGCTTCGACGGCCGCGATCAGCACCGGTAGATATTCGGGGCGTCCGCCAGCCATTGCGAGCGCGATCGCGCAAGTCTCGACGGTGGTCACGCCGCCGCGTGGCGGAAATTTGCCGAACGCGTGATCGCGCGGCAGCGCGCTGCCGCGCAGTATCCAATCCACGCGTTCGCGCGTCGCGGGCCATATCGGCAAGCCGTCGCCCCACAGATTGGTGAGCAACAGGTTGTTCGCCTTGACGAGCGCGTCTTCGTAGCTCGCGCCCGTCACGCTGAGCAGCTTGCTGCCGTTGCCGCCGGCATTGTCGAATTCCGAGCGCCAGCGCGTGAGCCCGTTGTAGAACTCGCGCTTGCGCGCTTTGAGCGGCGCAAGATCGCTGCCCGGCAGGAACATGTCGATGGGAAAGGTCACCATCGCGGCATCGGGCGCGAGGCCGAGACCCGAGACTGCATTCTTCATGACGCCTACGAAATCCGAGCGCGTCAGCGTGACGGTCGGTATGCCGAGCGTTTCTATCCTAGCGGCTGCACGGCCGCATGCTGTGGCGCAGGCCCCTCAAGCCGCGTTGCCGACGATCACGGCGTCGACACCGCTCTTTTTCACCAGCGCCGCCGTGTCCTCGGTGCCTATCATCAGGTTGCCCTGCGGGAAGGCGTCGATCGGGAGCACCTCGATATTCTTGAAGTCCGCTTCCAGCATGCTCTTCAACATGGGCAGCATGCGATACGCCTGCCATTGCTCATTGCTGACGAAGCCGATGCGCTTGCCTTCGAGCGTATCGAGGCGCGGCGCGAACGGCTGCGTAATCTCCAGCGTGCCGGACGGATCGTGGAATTCCAGGGTGACCATGCATACTCCTCCAAGAATGAACTGGCGGGCGCGCGAGACGGCATGCACCCGGCAGGCGCTCATTGTGTCCGAAGTACGGGCATCGCGGCAACGCGCACGCCGGCGTCGCGGCGGCGGCGAACCACATCGTGGCGGCGGCGTGTAGTATAGGGGCAACCGGTTTCAAGCTGCCGCGTGACAGTACGCAAGGCGCGGCTCCAAGGGAGGAGTCCCTGTATGTCGAATGATCCGGCAGCCGCGCGGCTGCCTCTTTCCGGTGTGCGCGTGCTCGATCTCACGCTGGCGCGCGCAGGCCCTACATGCGTGCGTCATCTCGCGGACTGGGGCGCAGACGTCATCCGCATCGAGCCGCCCGCGGCGGCCGGCGAGGAAGTCGTCGGGCGGCGCAACGGACCGGACTTTCAGAATCTGCATCGCAACAAGCGCGCGACACGTCTCAACCTCAAGTCCCCTGAAGGTCATGAGGCCTTCATGCGCCTCGTCGAACGCGCCGACGTGATCGTCGAAAATATGCGCACGCGCGTGAAGCACCGACTCGAGATCGCATACGATGACGTGAAGCGCGTCAATCCGCGCATCGTGTACGGCAGCGTGAGCGGCTTCGGCCAGGACGGACCGTATAGCGAGCGCGCCGGCGTCGATCAGATTGCGCAAGGCGTGGGCGGCCTCATGTCGGTGACCGGCCTACCCGGGCAGGGACCGGTGCGCGTCGGGATCGCGATGAACGACCTCGTCGCCGGCACCTCGCTCGCGTTCGGCATCATGGTGGCGCTCTTCGAGCGCGAGCACACCGGCGTCGGACGGTGGGTGCACACGAGCCTGCTGGAGACGCAGATCTTCATGATGGATTTCCAGGCGGCGCGCTACCTCATCAAGGGCGAAGTGGCGGGGCAGGCGGGCAACGATCATCCGACGATGATTCCGAGCGGCGTCTTCCCGACCACCGACCGTCCCATCAACATCGCGGCGCCGGCGAGCCATCAGTGGGAGCGGTTCTGCGACGCGGTGGGGAAACCGGAGTGGAAAGAGAAGCCCGAGTGGAAGACGCAAGTCGGCCGCAGCACGCATCGCGCGGAGATCAACGCCGCGATTGCCGGGCTCACGCGCGAGAAGCCGTCGGCGTACTGGATCGAGCTTTGCGAAGGGATCGGCATTCCGTGCGGCGCGATCAACACCATCGACCAGGTGTTCGAGGATCCGCAGGTGAAGCACCTCGGCATGGCGACGCCCGTCACTTCGCCCCAGCTCGGAGATCTGAAGCTGGTCGCCTCGCCGCTCAACCTGCCCGGCGTGCCGAAGGCGATACGCAGCGCGACGCCGGAGGCGGGGCAGCACACCGACGAAGTGCTCGCGTGGCTGGGTTACGGCGAAGCCGAGATCGCGTCGCTGCGCGAGAAAGGCGTGATCTGAAGTGGCGTCGTGTGATGCAACCTTCGGCAGCGCACATGGATTAGCGCTCGCCCGCATCGGACAATCGTAAAGGCCGACCGAGAGCGGCCTTCGACAAGGAGGAGGATCGACGATGTTTCGCTATCGCAATGTCGCGGCGCTGCTCGCCGCATCGGCGCTTTACGCGGCGGGTGTGGCGGCGCAAACCTATCCGGCGCGGCCGGTGCGCATCGTGGTGGCCCTGCTCCCCGGCGGCGGCAACGACACCGTCGCACGGCTCGCGGCGCAAAAGATGAGCGTGAGTCTCAAGCAGCAGGTGTTCGTCGAGAACCGGCCCGGCGCAGGCGGCCTCATCGGCGCCGACTATGTCGCCAAGGCAGCGCCGGACGGCTATACGCTGCTCCTGGGCAACGTGGCGACCATGGCGATCATCCCCAACATGCAGAAGAATCCGCCGTACGATCCGCGCAAGGATTTCGAACCGATCAGCCTCATCGCCTCCGCACCGCTGCTCGTCGTGGTACATCCGTCGCTGCCGGTACACGACATCCGGCAGCTCATTGCGCTGTCGAAGGCGAGGCCCGGAGAGCTCAATTACGCATCGAACGGGGTAGGCAGCACGACGCATCTTGCCACCGAGCTTTATCTTCTCGCGACGGGAACGAAGATGCTGCACGTGCCGTACAAAGGACTGTCCGGCGCCATGGCCGATCTACTGAGCGGGCAGATGCAGGTGATGTTCTCCAGCGCCGTCGCGATGCTGCCGCAGGTGAAGCTCGGCCGCTTGCGCGCCATCGCCATGACGGGTGCGGAGCGCTCGCCGGTGATCCCCGATATTCCGACCGTGGCGGAAGCAGGCGTGCCGGGCTATGAAGCTGGATCGTGGTACGGCTTGCTCGCGCCGGCCGGCACTCCGCGCTCTATCGTGGAGTTGCTGAGCGAGCACGTGGCGGCTGCCGCGAAATCCGAAGACCTCGCGAAGCATTTTTCGGCCGATGCGGTCGTGCCGATAGGCAGCACGCCGGATCTCTTCCGCAGCCACATCATCAAGGAATACGACCGCATGCGCGCCGTCGTGCAGAAATCGATGGCCGGGAAAGCGCCATGAGGGTCGACGCACGATCGCAGCACCACGCGACCCGCGGCATGGCCGCGTTCGTGGCCGGCTTGCGGTACGAAGACATACCGTCGGAAGTCGCTGCACGCATGAAGCTGCTCATGCTCGATGCGCTGGGCTGCGGCCTCTACGCGGCGAATCTGGAATGGAGCCGCATGCTGCAGCGCTCGCTTGCCGCCGTCGATGCAACGGCGGGCTGCACGGTATGGGGTACTGCGCAGAAGCTTTCCGCGCCGCATGCCGCCCTCGTGAACGGCAGCCAGGTGCAAGGATTCGAACTCGACGACGCGCATCGGCTCGCGATCCTGCATACGGGTTCGGTGGTAATGCCGGCGCTCGTGGCCCTCGCCGAGCTGTACCCGGGAATGACCGGACGCGACTTTCTGACCGCTGCGGTGGCGGGTTATGAGGTCGGTCCTCGCGTGGGCCTTTGCTTGGGCACTGCGCATCTCGCGCAGGGCTGGCATCCGGCGGCCACCGTGGGCGTGTTCGCGGCGGCTGCGGGCGCTGCACGCGCGCTCGGCCTCGATGCGGGGCAGGCGATGCACGCGCTCGGGATCGCCGGCACGCAATCGTGCGGGCTCATGGCGGCGCAGTTCGGCGCGATGGTGAAGCGCATGCACGCCGGGCGCGCTGCGCAGAGCGGTCTGTATGCGGCACTGCTTGCGAAATCCGGCTTCACCGGCATACAGGACGTGTTCGAGACGGAATATGGCGGCTTCTGCACCACCTTTTCGCGTTCGCACGACGGTTTCGATCTCACGCAGCTCACCGCCGGATACGGGCAGACGTGGCAGGCGATGGGCGTGCGGGTCAAGTTGTACGCGTGCGTCGGCAGCACGCATTCGACGCTGGATGCGCTGCGCGAGCTGCGCGAGCAGCATCGCTTCGCGCCCGACGACGTGGAGCGCATCGTGGTGCACGGATCCCAGGCGAGCGTAGAGCACGTGGGATGGCAGTACGTGCCGCAAGGGATGACTGCGGCGCAGCTCAATCTCTCGTACTGCGTGGCGACGCTTCTTCTCGAGGGCGAAGTGTTCGTCGATCAGTTCACCGAAGACAAGCTGGCGGACCCGCAGCGGCTGGCGCTCGCGTCGCGGGTCGAGATGCGCCACGATCCGCACATTACCGCCCTGGGGAGCAAGTACCGGCAGATGGTACGCGTCGAAGTCCATCTCAAGGACGGCACGCGGCTCGAGCGCACGCTGGAGGCTTCGCGGGGCAAGGAGCGCTTCGCGCCTGACGCGCAGGTGATCCGCAAGTACGAAACCCTTGCGCGCCACGCCGTGCCGCCCGCGCAGGCGGCGCAGCTGCGCGATGCGATGCTCAATCTCGAGGATCTGGCCGACGCGTCGGCGGTCGGCAAGCTGCTGCAGCGGGCATGAACCCGGGCGCCGGCGGTTACCAGAGACTGCGACGGAAGCCGATGCGTATCGTCTTGTGCGAGGGCAGCTCGCCGTGATCGTAGTACCCGGCGTCGAAGCGCAGCGACCAGTTTTTCTCGACCGCGTGTTCGGCCTGCAGCGAAAGGGCCCGCACGTCGGTTTTTAACATGCCTTGGGGGCCGAAGAACGCGAGCTCTTGTCCCGTGGTGTAAGCCACTCCGACGGTGCTGCGCGGCGCGAGCGCATAACCGAGCTGCAGCGATTGACTGGGCGCGAGGTTCCATCCGCCGCGTTTTTCGAACTGCATCGAATAAGCGGTGCTCCACTCGCCGAACCACCGCTGCAGCGTAATGTGCCCGACCCGGCTGTTCAACACGCTGTTGCTGTATTCGCGACTGCGCGCGCCTGCTGTGAGCTTCCATCCGTCATCGAGCGCAAGCTTCAATCCCTTCGTCTTGAGGCGGCCGAGCAGCGAGGCGACTTCCGGCGACTCCGCCTTGGCGTAATGCGACCCCGGCGGGGTGGAGGCCGGATCGGGCATGCAGCAGTCCACGCCCCCCATGTGCGCGGGATCTCCAGCGGCGGCCGGACGCGCCCGCTCGGCAAGATAGGCATTCACTCGCCCGTCGCTGCTGTACGAAATGCCCGCTTCCTTGCGTGCGGCGTAGGGAGAGGCGTACGAGGAGGAAAGCGGCTCGAGCGGCTGCCGGGTCAGCCATGCCGTCGTGCCGGGCGCCACGCCAGGGGTCACGGCGGCGCTGATGCCGAACGTTGCACGGTCGTCGTCGCGCCGTTGCCCGAAGCTTCCCCGGTAGTAACCCTGCGCCGTTGTCGCCAGCGCCGTCGCATCGGGTTCGTATGCAGCAGAGCGGGCGGTCGGCTCGCTGCGGACGTCGCCTAGCGGCAGTAGCGCGGCGACGGTGGCCGCCGCAACGACATGGCGCGGGAATACCATGCACCGCGCGGTGCAAGGTCCATGCCGATTGCATCGCCTCCGGTGGACGCGGCGAGCGCGTCTACTTGTACTTCTTGCGGATCAGATCGGCGACGCTGACGCCCGCTTCGATGTCGGCCTTGCGCCGGGTGTCGGCCTCGTCGATCTTGCGGCACAGCCTTAGCAGCTCGGCTGCCTTGTCGCGGGGGATGAAAGCCACGCCTGCCTCATCGGCGCAGACGAGGTCGCCGGGCTTGACCGGAATGCCGCAGATTTGAACGATGCCGTTGACCTCCACCGTCTGCATGCGCCATTTCCCGGTAATGGGCGTAAACCCGCGGCACCACACCGGCCATCCCATGCTGCGGTACTGATCGGGGTCGCGCAGGGTGCCGTCCACGATCGCGCCGGCCTCACCCTGGCGGCGCCCTATCGTCGCGGACTGTCCGCCCATGTTGGAGCAGCCCATCACGCCTTCGATCACCAGCACATCGCCCGGCTCGGCGAGATTGTGGGCTTCCGTCTCGCCCTGCGTGTTGATGCCGTCCTGTGCCGCCTTGTGGATCTGCACGTCGCGGGCGATGTTGCGCACCGTGAGCGCCGGGCCGATGACCCGCTTGCCGACGCTGACCGGCGGCAGCACGTAAGCCGGGATCACGCCCACGATGCCGAGTTGATCGCAGGCATCCGATATCGTCCCGGTCAGGTCGACCAGCGCACGATAGCCGTCGAGTATCTCGGGATCGAGACGCGGCAGCTCGGTGAGCCGTATCGCCTCGGGGGGCAGTTTTCCCAGCGTTTGTTTGGACATCGTTTGCTCCAGGTGTCGAACGCCGCCTCAGTCGCGCAACACGCGCGCCTTGCGTATCGCTTCACGCTCGCGCTCGGACTGTTCTGCGACCATGACGCCAAGGTCGAATTGAAATCGCTTGCTTGCGGAAACGCGCCGCGCGCGGCGCACGAGCGTTTCGTGCTCCAGTGCATCCTGTCGCGGCAGCGCGAGTACGATGCGGTTGCCGCCCGCGGGCAGTATCTTGACCGTCTCGAAGACCTGCTCGTACGTGCGCGCCATGGCAGCGTACAGGTTGTTGTGGTCACCGCTCCACAGATTGCCGACGAGAACGCCGGTGGAGCTCAGCGCGCGGCGCACCGTGCGCAGAAATTCCTCCGTGGTCATGTGCGCCGGCACGCTGCTCGCGCCGTACGCATCGAGAAAGATGAGGTCGTAAGGCGTTCGCACCTGCTCGATGAACCGGCGCCCGTCGGCCACGTGCGCGCGCAGGCGTGCGTCTTCGCGGAAGCCGAAATAATCCTTCGCCACCTGTACAACGTCGGGGTCGATGTCCACCGCGTCTATGCTTGCAGCAGGATAGTACGCGTGCAGAAAGCGCGGCAGCGTTCCGCCGCCCAGCCCGACCACGAGGACACGCCGCGGATCCTCCTGCAGCGCAAGTCCGATCAGCGCCGCGCGCGCATAGGAGAGCTCGATATGACCCGGATCGTCAGGCTTCACGACGCTTTGACGCGCACCGCCCCGCTCGAACCGCAGCGTGCGCAGACCTTCCGCTTCCTGTGTGACGACGATATGGCCGTACTGCGAGGGCTTGTCGTACAGAACGCTCGTCTCGCCGCGCGCGATGGCGGCGACGAGCGCGAGCGCGAGTAGAGCAATGCGGAAGCGGAATTTGAATATGGACGGCGTGTGGAAGATCGTCATGTTGAAGGCATTGCCCGGTAGAGAAAATGGCCGCCGGGCGTTGCCCGATCATGGACGAGGCCTGCACGCGTGTCAAAGGACGTGCCGTCGCTTGAGGCTGGCGATTTCGCTGATCTCGTGCGGACCGCGAGCGCGCTGTGCCGCACGTCGCGGCGTCGAGGCCAGCGCGGGCCGTCTGTCCGGCGTCTTCGCGCAACGGCTTGTGGGCACCTCACTGCGCCGGATGTGACGCAGGGACTGGATGCATATACAGTTATCGCTTATAGTGCCGGCGTGATGACCGCTACTGCAACGCCGCTTTCCTCGACGCCCGCTCGCGCTACCGTCTTCGACCGCCTGAACGCCGCACAGCGCGAGGCCGCGCAGTACGGCGAGCGCGCGCAGCTCGGGTGCGATGCGGGGCCGCTTCTCATCATAGCCGGCGCCGGTACGGGCAAGACGAACACGCTCGCGCATCGTGTGGCGCATCTCGTGATCGAAGGGGTAAGCCCCGAGCGCATACTGCTTCTTACCTTCACACGCCGCGCGGCGCAGGAGATGACGCGGCGCGCGCAGCGCATCGCCGCGGCGGCGACCGAAGAGCGCGCCGCAGCGAACGGTGTACGGCCGGCTGCGCTCGCGGGTGTCGGCCTGCCGTGGTCGGGCACTTTCCATTCGATCGCGAACCGGCTCATACGGGCGCATTGCGGGCGCGTGGGGCTCGATGCGAGCTTCAGCGTGCTCGATCGTGGAGACGCCGCCGACCTCATGGACGTCGTGCGGCACGAGCTCGGCTATTCCGCGCAGGAAAAGCGGTTTCCACGCAAAGACACGTGTCTTGCGATTTACTCGCATCGCGTCAATACGCAGGGCAGCCTGCGCCACACGCTGGAGAAAGCGTTTCCGTGGTGCATCGAGTGGGAAGACGAGCTCACCCGGCTCTGTCGCGCGTACGTCGAGCGCAAGCTTGCCAATCAGGCGCTCGATTACGACGACCTCCTGCTGTATTGGCATGCCATGATGAGCGACGGCGCGCTTGCGCAGGAGATCGGCGACCAGTTCGATCACATACTCGTCGATGAGTACCAGGACACGAACGCGCTGCAGGGTGAAATTCTAAAGGCCTTGCGGCCCGACGGGCGCGGTGTCACGGTGGTCGGCGACGATGCGCAGGCGATTTATTCGTTTCGCGCCGCCACCGTCGAGAACATACTGGGATTCCCGGCGCAATATACGCCGGCCGCGCACGTCGTCACGCTCGAGCAGAACTATCGCTCCACGCAGGCGGTGCTCGATGCGGCCAATGCCGTGATAGCGGAGGGCGAGCGCCAATATGGCAAGACGCTGCGCACCGCGCGCGGCAGCGGTGAGCGTCCCCGTTACGTGAGCGTTGCCGACGATCAGGCGCAGGCCGATTACGTCGTCTCGCGCGTGCTGGAGACCAGGGAGCGCGGGGTCGCGCTCAGGCGGCAGGCCGTGCTTTTCCGCAGCTCGCACCACAGCGACGTGCTCGAGCTCGAGCTTGCCCGTCGCAATATTCCCTACGTCAAGTACGGAGGACTCAAGTTTCTCGAGGCGGGGCACGTAAAGGACATGCTCGCCGTGCTGCGGTGGGCGGACAATCCCAAGAATCGGGTCGCCGCATTTCGCGTGCTGCAACTCCTGCCCGGCATGGGCCCGGCCACCGCCCAACGGTGTTACACGGGCTTCGAAGCATCGGGACACGCGTGGTCGTCCCTTGCAGAATTTCCGGCGCCGCCGCTCACTGCCGATTGCTGGCCGCCGTTCGCGGCGCTCATGAGCGCGCTTGCTGTGCCCGATGGTGCGTGGCAAGGCCAGATTCAGCGCGTACGCGAGTGGTACCAGCCCCATCTCGAGCGCATCTACGAAGCGGCGCATGTGCGCGCCGGCGATCTGCTGCAGCTCGAGCAGCTCGCCCAGCAGTATGCGACGCGCGAACGTTTTCTCACGGAGCTCGCGCTCGATCCGCCGCAGGCGACCGGAGATCTCTCCGGTGCGCCGTATCTCGACGAGGATTATCTCGTCCTCTCCACAATACATTCCGCCAAGGGGCAGGAATGGGACGCGGTCTACATTCTCAACGTCGCAGACGGAAATTTTCCTTCGGAGTTCTCCACCGGCAGCCCGGAGGCGATAGAGGAAGAGCGGCGGCTACTGTACGTCGCCATGACGCGGGCGAAGACGGACCTCCATCTCGTCGCGCCGTTGCGCTACTACGTGACGCACCAATCCCGGCGCGGCGATGCACACGTTTACGGCGCACGCAGCCGCTTCCTCACGACGGCGGTCATGTCGCGCCTGCAGGACACGGCGTGGCCGCCGGCGCACGCGGCGGAGCCGCAGCGCGAGCGCTATGCGGCGCGCGTCGATGTGGCGGCGAAGCTGCGTTCGATGTGGTAGCGCTTCGCGGTGAGGAGTGAGACGTTGGTACTGCGCAAGCTGCCGCGCTCGTTCTATGATCGAGACACCATCGACGTGGCGCATGAACTGCTCGGCAAATGCCTGGTGCATGTCGTCGACGGCGTGCCCCGCGTGGGGCGCATCGTCGAGGTCGAGGCGTATCTCGGTCCGCACGATCTCGCAGCGCATTCGGCACGCGGTCGGACCGCGCGCACGGAAGTGATGTTCGGCCCGCCCGGACACGCCTACGTCTATCTCATCTACGGCATGCACCATTGCATGAACGTGGTGACGCAGGCGGAGGGCACGGCCTCCGCGGTGCTGCTGCGCGCGCTGGAGCCGGTGCGCGATCTCCACGGACGAACCCAGGGACCGGGTCTCCTGTGCAAAGCGATGGGGATAGACCGGCGCCTCAACGGCCATGACCTGCTGAGCGACGACTTTTACGTGGCGGACGATGGCGCGCCGGCGCGGGTGAGCATCGTGAAGCGGCCGCGCATAGGGGTCGATTACGCGGGCCATTGGGCGAAGCGGCTGCTGCGGTTCTACATCAGGGGCAACACTTACGTCTCGCGGCGTTGACCGCATATGGTGCGCGGGGCACTTCGCGTGCCATGATGGATGCATGGGTTTACCGCGGCTAAATTCGCTTTATGCGAGTCTGCCCGAGAGAGCGCGAAAGCTGCAAGGCGGTATTGCGTTTTTCTCAATCGGGGGACGGTTGCGTTTGCAAAGATGCGGAACCCGGCTGGCTGTCGGCGGCTCTCATTGTATGAGGCCTGCGCCCGGGCGCGGCAATTTTGCAAGGAGTGTGTCATGCAACCGCTAGAACTCCGACGTACGGCCGCTGCGATGCGGCTGGCGCTCGTTCCCGTCGCCTGTCTTTCCCTGTTGTCCGCCTGCGCAACCTACGAGTCGCAGCCGGCGCCTGTTGCCGCATCGGCGAGCCTGCCGACGCCCGCTGAGCTGCAGAACTACCGCGCAGTACGCGCGAGCGATCTGATCGGCAAGACGGTTCGCAATCAGAACGGCGAGTACATGGGCCAGGTTCGCGATCTCGTGGTGCAGATGGGCACCGGCGCGGTGCGGTATGCGGTCGTCTCCTCGGGGAGCGACACGCGGCTTTATCCGCTGCCCGTCCACTCGATCAGAATGGGGGCCGGCAACGATATCGTCATCGATCTCGCGAGACCGCGCCTTGCGGACTATCGCGGATGGACGCAATGGCCCGACCTGCATGATGCGGGGTACTGGAGCGAGCTCGACCGCGTATCGGGCTTTCCGCCGGTGCGATCCGGCCATGGCTACGATCGGTTGAGCCAGTTGCGCGGCAAGCTCGTCGTCGACGCGAAGGGTGAACATCTGGGCCGCGTCGAGGATTTCGTGATCAACGCGAGCACGGACGTCCTGCATTACGCCATCGTCGCGCTCGATCCGGGGCGTGCCGGCGGCGGCAGACTCGTCGCGGTGCCGCTGCACGCTTTTGCCTATCCACGCGAAGGCGTGAACCGGCTCGCGCTGCGCATAGATGCGAGCCGCCTTGCGCAGCTCGAGACGTTCGATGCAGCGCGTTGGGCGCAGATCAACGATCCGCGGTACGTGGTGCAGATGGACCGCTATTTCACGAGCGCGTTTCCGATATCGGCGGCATCGTTGTTCGAGCAGCTCGACACCAACCGCGACGGCTTCCTGAGCCGCGCCGAGCTCGCGCCGCTCCAGATGGCGGGTACCGACCGTTACGCGTTGCGTGGAGCGGTGGGCGATACCGCGGCGTTCCGCGCGTTCGACCGCGATGGCGACGGTTTCCTGAGCCAATCGGAAGCGCAGGGACTGCTCCGTGGCGCGAGCTTCGCGCGTTATGACACCAACGGCGACGGCTTCATCAGCATGGCCGAAGCCGCCCCGCTGGTGGATGGCGCACCCGCCGCGTATTTCGCCAGCCTGCCGATCAAGGCGATCCTGGCTGAACTGCGCGCGGCGGGCATCCCCGCAGAGATTTCGCAGACCGCCGGCACTTACGTCTGCAATGCGGTTTTCTACGGGCTGATGCATGGCCTGCAGGCGCGCGCCAGCGTGCGCGGCGGCTTCGTCCACATCCCCTATTCGCCCGAACAGGCCGCAGCGCATCCGGGCGCACCCAGCCTGCCTACGGACATCGTCGTCGCCGCGCTGCGAATCATCCTCGATTTTGCCCTGACCACGCGCGATGATCGTCGAATCGCCGCCGGCGCCGAACACTGAGGTCGGGTGCAGTCATCCCGGTATCGGGATCAGGTGCGTGGAAGCGTCACCCCTGTCTGGCCCTGGTATTTGCCGCCACGATCCTTGTATGACGTCTCACACACTTCGTCGGACTGGAAGAACAGCATCTGCGCCACGCCCTCGTTGGCATAGATACGCGCCGGCAGTGGTGTGGTGTTGCTGAATTCGAGCGTGACGTGCCCTTCCCACTCCGGCTCCAGCGGCGTCACGTTGACGATGATCCCGCAGCGCGCGTACGTGCTCTTGCCAAGGCAGATCACCAGCGTGTCGCGCGGAATGCGGAAGAACT
>JBLNBW010000092.1:0-20501 GCA_050260255.1 Rhodospirillaceae bacterium
GGCAAGCGCGTGCGCCTCCATACCACGCCGCCGCTTGCGCGCAGCTCGATGGCCCCGCGCGCATGGCTGCACCGCGGAAACGTCCCCAAGGATTCGCCGGACCCGCGCGGACACTGGCACCGGTCGGCGAGCGTGCGCCGCATCGCCCTTTCCGGCCTCGTCTTGGCACAGACGTGGATAGCGACCGACTTCATGGCGAGCGTCTTGCCGTACCAGGGCCGGCAGCTCCTCGAGATCGCGATCCTCGTGCTGTTCGCTATCCTCTTCGGATGGATCTCGGCCGGCTTCTGGACCGCGATGGCGGGATTCGTGCTGCAGTCCTTCCGCGGCGACCGCTACATGGTGTCGCGCACCGCATTGCCCGACACACCGATCGATCCGGCTGCGCGCACGGCGATCATCATGCCGATCTACAACGAAGACGTGAAACGCGTGTTCGCCGGCCTGCGCGCGACTTACGAGTCGCTCGTGCGGCGCGGCACGCTCGAGCACTTCGACGTGTTCATCCTGAGCGACAGCAACGATCCGGACGTGCGCGTCGCCGAGCGCCAGGCATGGATGGACCTCTGCGCCGCCGTCGACGGCTGGGAACACATTTACTACCGGTGGCGCCAGCACCGCATCAAGCGCAAGAGCGGCAACGTCGCCGATTTCTGCCGCCGCTGGGGCCGTCTGTACCGCTACATGGTGGTGCTGGACGCGGACAGCGTGATGAGCGGCGACTGTCTCACGCGGCTGGTTCAGCTCATGGAAGCCAACCCGAATGCGGGCATCATACAGACCGCGCCACATGCGGCGGGCCGCGAGACGCTGCACGCACGGGTACAGCAGTTCGCCACCCGCGTGTACGGTCCGCTCTTCACCGCCGGGCTGCACTTCTGGCAGCTCGGCGAATCGCATTACTGGGGGCACAACGCCATCATTCGCGTCGCGCCGTTCATGCGCCATTGCGCGCTCGGGCGCCTGCCCGGCAGCGGGTCGCTGTCCGGTGAAATCCTCTCCCATGATTTCGTCGAGGCGGCGCTCATGCGGCGCGCGGGATGGGCCGTGTGGATCGCCTACGATCTGCCCGGCAGCTACGAGGAAATGCCGCCCAATCTCGTCGACGAGCTGCAGCGCGACCGCCGCTGGTGCCAGGGCAATCTCATGAACGCGCGCCTGTTCCTCATGAAGGGGCTGCATCCGGCGCACCGCGCCGTGTTCATGACCGGCGTGATGGCGTATCTCTCCGCGCCGCTGTGGTTCGTGCAGCTGCTGCTCGCCACTGCGCTGCTTGCCGTCCATACGCTGCAAGCGCCGCAGTACTTCGTCGAGCCCTACCAGATCTTTCCCTTGTGGCCCGAGTACCGGCCGGAGCGGGCGATTGCATTGTTCAGCACGACGGCAGTGCTGCTCTTCTTGCCGAAGATGGCGGGTGCTCTGCTCGTCGCGCTGCGCGGCGCACGCGGCTACGGCGGCCGCATCCGGCTCTTCGTGAGCATGTTCGTCGAAATGGTGATTTCGGCGCTGCTCGCACCCATACGCATGCTGTTCCACACCGAATTCGTGCTGAGCGCCCTATTCGGCTGGCATATTCAATGGAAGTCACCGCCGCGCACCGACGCGCAGACTTCCTGGAACGAAGCGATCTGGCGGCATGGCTGGCACACCACGATGGGAACGGCCTGGGCAGCGCTCGTGTACTGGCTCAACCCGTCGTTCCTCTGGTGGCTGCTTCCCGTCGTCGGCGCATTGATACTGTCGATTCCGATCTCGGTCTATACCAGCCGGGTGTCGCTGGGTCGCGCCCTCCGGCGGTCTTCGTACTTCCTGATACCGGAGGAAGCCGCTCCGCCGACCGAGATCCAGCGCGCTTATGAGCTCGCTTACGAGCCTCGTGCACTGCCGGTCTTTGCCGACGCCGTGGCGCATCCTGTCGCCAACGCAATCGCTTGCGCCAGCGGGCCGCCTCGCGAACCGGGCATGGGCGGCGCCGCGGCTCGCATCGTCGAGAAGGGGCGGCATGCCGGAATCGACACGCTGGACGACGCCGAGCGCAGCGAGTTGCTGCGCAATCCGCTCGCTCTCTCGGCATTGCATTTGGAGGTCAGCAGCGGAGGGGACGCGATGAGCTCATCGATTGCCGACGCGCGTGCCGCGAACACCGATGACGCTGCGCATAAAGACCGCGCGCTACCGTCCTGCAGCACACCCCGCGTCCGTGACGTCCACGGGCCGAGCCCGAGCGTGTAAATCCTGCACTGACACGCATTCAGGCGATTCTCGTTACTCTCGTCGCGGTGCCGTAGTATTCTTGGCTGCGTAGCGGACGCCGAGCGCGCGCTCTGCTTCCGCACTCATCTTCCACGGCTCGACGCAATGACCGGCACACCGGCGACTCCTCCCGCCCGAGAAACTCCCGCAGGCGGTGCGATCAAATGGCTCAAGGCCGCGATGATCGCATCCGTCGTGCTGCCGTTTGCCATGCTCGCCGTGACTGCAGCACTGGATTACGGCCGCATCATGCGGCAGTCGACCGAGCGCGTACACAAGACGGCGAGCATCGCGGAAGAACACGCCCTCAAAGTGCTGGAAACCGGCGAAGTCATCATCGGCCGCGTGCTCGATCTCATCGACGGCGCCACCGGATCCGACATCGCCGCGCGCGAATATGCCTTGCACATGAAGCTCAGGCAGATTCAGCGGGACATCGGGCAGATCCAGAACATCTACGCATGGGGGCTTTCCGGCGACGCGCTGATCAACAGCCGTTCCTATCCTACTCCCCGTGTCAACATCCGCGACCGTGAAGACTTCGAAGCGCATGCTGCGCGCCGCGTGGGAACGTACATCACCCAGCCGCTCGTAGGGCGCGCGACCGGCGAGCGGTTCTTCAACATCAGCCGGCGACGCGAGACGGCCGACGGGCGCTTTGCCGGCGTAGTCACCGTGTCGTTGCGCCCCGAATACTTCTCGGACTTCTATCGCGAGCTTTCCACCGAGCGCGGCGGCATGGCGATATCGATCTGGCGCAGCGACGGCTCTCTGCTTGCCCGGTACCCGGCGCGCGCGAATCTCGTCCGGTTGGCGAACGACAGTGCGCTCGCACGCTTCATCGCGAGCGGGGAGGAGATCGGCGAATCGCGTGGCGCGTCCGGCGTCGACGGTGTGGAGCGGGTCATCGGCTTCCGCAAGATCGGCGACTATCCGCTGTACATCTCCGCCGGGCTCGACTACTCGGAAATCCTGGACGAGTGGTACCGCGATCTCGGCATATCGGCGCTCTTTGCCGTTTCCGGCGCGCTCGGGCTGCTGCTCGTCACCTGGCTTGCCTTGCAGAAAACGCGGCGGGAGCAGGCTGCCATCGCGCAATGGCGCGCGGAAGCGGAGCGGCGCGCGTCAGCCGAGGAAGCGCTGCGCCAGGCGCAGAGACTCGAAGCGATAGGTCAGCTCACCGGCGGCGTCGCGCACGACTTCAACAATCTGCTGCAGGTCATCAGCACCAACCTCTACATCTTGAAGCTCAAATTGCGCGGTGGCGACTTCGAGCCGCAGCTCTCCGCGATGGCCCGCGCGCTGTCGAGCGGCGAAACGCTGACCAAGCACCTGCTCGCCTTTTCCCGGCGGCGTCCGTTGCAGCCCCGCGCCTTGCATCTGGAAGAGGTCTTCGACGAGATGCAGACGCTGATGCGCCATACGCTGCGCGGCAATGTCACGCTGCGCTGCGTGCTGCAACCAGGCTTGTGGCCGGTGAAAGCCGACGCCGAAGAGTTGCAGATGGCGCTGCTCAACATCGCCGTCAATGCGCGCGATGCACTGCCCGAAGGCGGCGCTGTGACGCTCAAAGCGAGAAATGCGACGCTCACCGGCGCGGAGCCCGGCGTGAATCTGCGCGGCGACTACGTCGCGATCGCAGTGACCGACAACGGCCAGGGTATACCGCCCGATGTGCTCGACCGCGTGTTCGAGCCGTTCTTCACCACGAAGGCCGTCGGCAAAGGCACCGGTCTGGGCTTGAGCCAGGTGTACGGCTTCGCCATCCAGTCCGGCGGCGCGACGACGATACAAAGCGCGCCAGGACGCGGCACCACCGTGACGATATACCTGCCGCGTTCTCACGAAGCGCCAACGGAGACGCAGCGCACGGAAGGCGAGCCGCAGCACGAGGCGGCGACCGGCAAGGTTCTGCTCGTGGAAGACAATCCCGAGATCGGCAACGCCGTCTCGGCGATCCTTAGAGAGATGGGCTACGACGTGCGGCATGTCGGCGACGCCGACGAAGCGCTCGCGGCGATCCGCGGTGGGGCAGACGTCGATCTGCTCATCACGGACATCGTCATGCCGGGATCGATGAGCGGCCTCGATCTCGCGCGCACGGTGCGCACGCATCATCCCTGGCTGCCGGTGCTGCTCATGTCGGGATACACGGCGGAGGCGGACAAGGCGGCCGCCGAAGGGTATCGGATACTGAGCAAGCCGTTCCGCCCCGAGACACTTGCCGATGCGATACGGCGCACGTGGCGTCCGCGGGAATCGCGGAGGCGAGCAGCCAACGACCGCTAGGTCGCCGCGAGCGCAATCGCCCGGCCGCGCCCGACGTCCACCGCCCGCAGCAACAGCAACCCGCCGACGAAAAACAGTCCCGTGATGACAATCGCCAGACGGTGGCTGCCGCCCGACATCCAGGTCACGACGCCGTAGCTCACCGGCCCCAGTATCGAGGCGAGCTTCACTGCGAGCCCCCACAGCCCGAAGAACTCGGCGGTACGCGCAGGCGGGCTCAAGTATCCGACGAGCGCACGACCCGCGGACTGGCTCGCGCCCAGACACACCCCCACCACGTGGGCTGCGATCCAGAACACGACTACGCTTTGCGCGACGGCAACGAGCACGATGGCCGTGAGCCATCCCGCGAGCGTCAGCGTAAGCGTGCGGACGTGCCCGAGGCGGTCCTGCACCTGCCCGAAGAGGAAAGCGCCCGCGCCTGCCGCGACGTTCACCAGCATGATGAGCACCATGCTGTCGCGTATGGTGAAGCCCATCACG
Organism: Rhodospirillaceae bacterium; assembly: GCA_050260255.1. Lineage (GTDB taxonomy): Bacteria > Pseudomonadota > Gammaproteobacteria > Burkholderiales > SG8-41 > JAQGMV01. The sequence goes on from JBLNBW010000092.1 coordinate 5,026, forward strand.
TGCTGGGCATACACTGCGGCAAGCGCGACGACCGTCTGTATGCCGGCCTGGTAACACGTGATGCATACGAGCACGCGCCGCAAGTCGACGTAATCGCTCGCGTGGCGCCATGTCGACCTGAGACGCGCGAAGGCCGACCGCGCCGTCCGGCCATCGGGAGCGGGAACCGCGCGCTCGCGCAGGAACACGAACGTCGGCACGCTCGCGAGCGCAAAAATCGCCGCAGTCATCAGCATCGTAACGGGCACGAACTGCGACGCCTCCATGCCTTGCGCCTGCGCCGACATCACGTACGCGAGACACGCGCCGAGCGTAAGAAGGCCGCCCAGATAGCCGAGGCTCCACCCCCACCCCGACACGCGCCCCATCGCTTCGCCGTCTGCAAGCTCCGGCAGGAACGCCGCCGCCAGATTCTCGCCGGTGCTGAAGAAGTAATTCGACAGGATGACGAGCACCACGGCGAGCGCGAGGTCCCCGGGACCCGCAGCCGCGAGCGCGGCGGTGCACAGCACGCAGCCCAGCGTGGTCGCGAGAAGCAGGCGCTTCTTGCATGCGTGCACGTCTGCGTAAGCGCCGATGACCGGCGCCGTGGCAATGACGCAGGCATAGGAAACAGCGAGCGCCACGGTCCATCCGAGCGTCGCCCAGCTCGCGTTACGCGCCACCTGCGCGACGAAATAGGCGTTGAAGACCGCCGTGATGACGACAGTCGTGTAGCCCGAATTGGCGAAGTCGTACATTGCCCACGCCCATATCTCGCGGGCTTTTACCGGTGCAGCGGCAGGCCGCCTGGCGTCGTCTGGGTACAAATTATGCTGACGTGCTGTCCGCGCCGCGCCGTTGCGCCACGGCGGTATGCTGCCGGCTGTCAGCCCGTGCGGGCCGATCAAAGCAAGGAGATCGATATGAACGTGACATTGAGCGTAGGTCCTCTGATCGCACTGATTGCCGGCATACTGATACTCGTCATGCCGCGGCTGCTCAATTACATCATCGCGCTGTATCTCATCATCATCGGCATACTGGGCCTCATGGGGCCGGCACGCGCCGCCCTGATGTGACGACGCCCTCTAGAGCATTCCGGTGTCGCCCTGTCCAGGGCGCCACACCAGCAACCGGCGCTCGACGAGCGTGACCATCGCGTCGAGCGCGAGAGCAAAAAGCGTGAGCACGAGTATGCCTGCAAACACGGTGTTGATGTCGAACACCGCTTCCGCCTGGAGAATGAGATAACCGACGCCGGCCGCCGACCCCAGGTATTCGCCGACCACGGCACCGACGAATGCCATGCCGACTGAAGTATGCAGGCTCGAGAACACCCAGCTCGTCGCCGAAGGCAGATAGACCGTCCGCAGCAGATCGCGCCGGCTCGCACCGAGCATGCGTGCGTTGGCGAGCACCACGTGACTCACCTCTCGCACCCCGTGATAGACGTTGAAGAACACGATGAAGAACACGAGCGTCACGCCGAGCGCCACTTTCGACCAGATGCCGAGGCCGAACCAGACCGCGAATATCGGCGCCAATATCACCCGCGGCATCGAATTCAGAGCCTTGATATAAGGATCGAGCAGCGTCGACGCGGTGGGCGAGAGGGCGAGCCAGAGCCCCGTCACCAGCCCGAGCACGGTCCCTGCCACCAGCGCGAGCAGCGTCTCGATGAGAGTAATGCCGAGATGACCGTAGATCTTGCCGCTCGCGAACCACTCCCAGGCCTTCTGCAGCACGACCAGCGGCCGGCCGAAGAAGAACGGCGGCAGGATGTTCGTGGCGGTGAGGACATGCCACAGCACGAACACCACGAGCAACAAAATCAGTTGGTAGACACGAAGACGCATCGCTTTGGTCCATTCGACTGCATGACTCGTGACTCGTGACTGGAGACACTTTCGCGAGTCCCAGCACTGCATGTAAACGCCCTAAGGAGTCACCAGTCACGCATTTTGGCTTTGCAGGTAGCCTTTCATGACTTCGTCCTTCATTGCGTGCCAGATGTCGCCGTGCAGTTCCACGAAGCGCGGTGTGAGGCGGATTTCGGCGACATCGCGCGGGCGCGGCAGATCGATGCGGTATTCGCCGATGGGCCGCGTGCCCGGTCCCGCCGACAGGACGACCACGCGGTCGGACAGCGCAATCGCTTCCTCCAGATCGTGAGTGATGAACACCACCGACTTTCGGTCGGCGGACCACAGCTCCAGCAGCTCGTTTTCCATCAGCTGGCGGGTTTGGATGTCGAGAGCCGAGAACGGCTCGTCCATCAGCAGGATTTCCGGATCGAGGATCAGCGTCTGCGCAAGCGCAACGCGCTTTTTCATGCCGCCGGAGAGCTGGTGCGGATAGCGCTCGCCGTGCGCGCTCAATCCGACGCGCGCGAGCCAGTCGCGGGCCCGCTCGCGCGCCTCGTCGCGCCGCGTGCCGCGATAGACGAGCCCGATGGCAATATTGTCCACGGCATTGAGCCAGGGCATGAGCGCGTCGGCCTGGAAGAGATAGCCGGCGTGCCGATTGAGGCCCTCCAGCGGCGCGCCGTGCACGAGCACGGTGCCGGCACTCGGCTTCAGCAGCCCTGCGGCGACATTGAGCAGCGTCGATTTGCCGCAGCCGGTAGGCCCGACCACCGACAGGAACTCGCCGCGCGCAATCGACAATGTCGTGTTGCGCACCGCGGTGTACCGGGCGGTCGCGCCGGCCCGCGCTGCGAAGGTAACGGTAACGTCGTTGAGCAGCAGCGCGGGGTCGCCCTTCTCCCGACTTTCGCGTCCCGCCTCTCGCTTCACTTCTTGTACTTCTTGAGCGCCTGGTCGACGAACGTATTGTCGAAGGTCTTCGCGAGATCGATCTTCGCCCGCTGCACTTCCGGCTCGAACGCCTGCAGTACCTTGTACACGTTTTGTGCGCCGGCCATCGAGAAGCGCCCGTCGGGCGAAAAGCCTTCCTGGTTCTTCTGCAGGGCCGCCTTGTACAGCGCTGCATCGCTGTAGTACTCGGCGGGAACCGTAGCGACGATGTCGTCGGGCTTCGCCGTGTGCAGCCACAGATCGGCGCGCACGATCGCGTTCACGACGGCCTGCGCCGTGCGCGGATTCTTCTTCACCCAGTCCACCGGCGCGTAGATGCAGCCGGCATGATAATCGCCCCCGTAGAGCTCTTTCATGCCCTTCGCGGTGCGCGTGTCGACGATCACTCGGATGTCGCCGTCCGCTTCGAGCTTGGTGATCACCGGATCGAGATTCGAGATGCCGTCGAGCTCGCCCTTTTTCATCGCCGCGATCGCACCCGCGCCCGCGCCGACGCCGACGGCCGCCACGTCGTCAGGCTTGAGTCCGTTCTTCACCAGCAGGTTCTGAATCGCCATGTGCGTGCTCGAGCCCGGCGCCGTGACGCCGAACTTGTAGCCCTTGAGATCCTGCGGCGACTTGTACGACGAAGCCTTCGCTTTAGTCACCCCGAGGACGATGCCGTTGTAGCGTCCCTGCAGGGCGATGGCGACGATGGACTGGCCTTTCGCCTGCATGTTGATGGTGTGCTCGTATGCGCCCGAGACCACGTCCGCGCTGCCGCCGACCATCGCCTGCAGCGCTTTCGCGCCGCCCGGGAAGTCGACGATCTGGGCGTCGAGCCCTTCGTCCTTGAAGTAGCCCTTACGCTCGGCGATCGTCAGCGGAAGGTAATAGAAGAGGCTCTTACCGCCGACGGCGATGGTGATTTTCGGCTTCTCCAGGCCCTGCGCCTGCGCCTGCGGAAGCACGGCACACGAGAGCAGGGCGGCTGCGAAGAGCGCGGTCGGGGATCGCATGGTCGGTTTCCTTTCCTGTGTTATTTCGCGAGGCCCAGGCGCCGCGCGGCGGCCATGTACGCCTTCGTGCGATCGGCCATGAACGCGTTCATCTTGTCCGGCCCGATGTCGATCAGCTCGAAGCCGGATTCGGCGGCAAGCTTCACCATTTCGGGATCGCGGTTCAACGCGGACCACAAATCGGCGACGCGCTTCCTCACCTCGGGCGGCGTGGATTTGGGCACGCCTATGCCGCGATATGCGCCGTCGACCCAGTTGTAGCCGAGCTCCTTGAACGTCGGCACGTCGGGGAAAGCCGGATGGCGTTTCTCCATCGCGATCGCCAGCGGCCGCACCTTGCCCTTCTGAATCATCGCGAATGCGCTGTAGCTCATCGCGCCGGAGACGTGCTGGCCGATGACGGCGGTCGTCAGATCGCCCGTTCCTTTGAACGGCACGTAGCTCGTCTTGATGCCCGCCTCGCCGTTGAGCTTCTCGTGCGCCACGTGGTTCGCCGAATTGGTGCCGGAGCCTGCAAGGGTCAGCTTGCCGGGCTGCTCTTTAGCGGCCTTGATGAACTCCTGGATCGTCTTGTACGGGCTTTTCTCGGACACGATCAGCGCGTCCGGCGTGTAGTGGTACCAGTATGCGGGATTGATATCCTCGGTCTTGTACTGCACCAGGCCCTCGAGCGGCTGCAGCACGATGTGCGGCAGGTTGATGCCGAACACGTTGTAGCCGTCGGCGGCATACATGCTGGTGTTGTTCATCTGGGACCACAGCAGACCGCCGCCCGCGCCGGGCTTGTACTGGATGATCATCTCGATGTTGGGATACTTCTTCTTGAAGACGATCTGCTGGTGCCGTGCGGAGACGTCGGATTCGCCGCCCGCCGGAAACGCCTGCCAGTACCAGATGTTCTTTTCCGGATAGCTCTGGCCGATTGCCGCGTTCGAAACCAGCGTGAGCGCCGTAGCGGCACACGCGATCCAGCTGCTGAGCTGCTTCATGCTTCCTCCTTTGTGGTGGCTGTTTGGCCGGGCGACAGTCTATCACTGCCGGCGTCAGATCACGCCTTTGCGCCTCATCCGCGCCCGGTCCGCTTCGGAGTAGCCAAGCGCGCCGAGCACTTCGTCGTTATGCTCGCCGAGCGTCGGGCCGAGCCAGCGCGTGCCGCCCGGCGTGTCGGAGAGCTTGGGCACGACGGCGGGGATTTTCATGGGCTTGCCGTCCGGCAGATGCCACTGCTCTATCATTTTGCGCGCCTTGTAATGCGCGTCGTTCAGGATGTCCTCCGCGTCGTAGACACGCCCCGCCGGAACGTCGGCCGCATCGAGCGCTGCGAGGACCGCATCGAGGTCATGCGTGCGCGTCCAGTCTTCTATTGCCTGATCGAGCTCCGCAGCACGCGGCACGCGACCCGCATTGGTCCCGAGCGCCGGATCGTTGGCGAGATCGCTGCGGCCCATCGTCGTCATGAGCCGCTTGAAGATCGCGTCGTTGTTCGCCCCGATGATCACGAACTTCCCGTCGCGCGTCGGATAGGTATTGGAAGGCGTGATGCCGGGCAGCGCATTGCCGGCGCGTTCGCGCTTGAACCCGAGCACGTCGTATTCCGGGATCAGGCTTTCCATCAAATTGAAGATCGACTCGTACAGCGCAACGTCGACCACCTGCCCGCGTCCGCCGTTCACCGTGCGCTGGTGCAGCGCCATCAGCGCCCCGATGACGCCGTGCAGCGCCGCGACGGAATCACCGATCGAAATCCCGAGCCGCACGGGCGGGCGATCGGGATAGCCCGTAACATAGCGCATGCCGCCCATCGATTCGCCCACCACGCCGAAGCCGGGCTTGTCGCGATAGGGTCCGTCCTGACCGAAGCCCGACAGCCGCACCATGATGAGCCCGGGATTGAGTGCGGAGAGCTGCTCCCAGCCGATGTTCCACTTCTCCAGCGCGCCGGGACGGAAGTTCTCCACCACGATATCCGCATCGCGCGCGAGCTTGCGCACGATCTCCTGACCTTCCGCGTCGCGCAGATTGACCGTGATCGACTTCTTGTTGCGCGCCTGCACGTACCACCACAGCGACGTGCCTTCGTACATCTTGCGCCACTGTCGCAGCTGATCGCCGCCGTCCGGCGCCTCCACCTTGATCACCTCCGCGCCGAATTCGGCGAGAATGCGCGCGCAGAACGGCCCGGCGATCAGCGTGCCGAGCTCTATGACTTTGAGACCTGCGAGGGGACCCTGTTGCATGTGAGGAGTAAAGAGTGAGGAGTCAGGAGTGAAGGGCGAGGAGCGCCGGGCCGGGGTTTACTCCTCACCCCTAACGCCTTACCCCTTTTCCGGCGGAGTCAGTCCGCCTTTATGCCCGCTGCCTTGAGCACCTTGCTCCATTTCTGCTCTTCGGCCGCGATGTAACGCGCGGCCGATTCCGGCGAATCGGCAACGGCTTCGACGCCGAGGCTTGCAAGCCTCTCCTGCACGTCGGCCGCTTTCAGTCCTTGCACGACATGCTTGTTGAGCAGCGTCACCAGCGCCTTCGGCGTTGCCGAAGGCACGAGCAGCGCGTACCACGCATCCATTTCATAGCCTTTTACGCCGGCTTCGGAGATCGTCGGCACTTCCGGCCAGCCGGCCGAGCGCTTCGCCGATGTAACGCCGAGTGCTTTCAGGCGTCCGGCTTTCACGTGAGGCTGCATCACGAGCGGGCTCGAGAACGAGATCGGCACGCGTCCGGCGAGGAGATCGGGAATGAAATCGTTGGTGCCTTTGTACGGCACGTGCAGCAGATCGACCCCCGCCTGCAGCTTGAAAAGCTCTCCGGCGAGATGAAGCGACGAACCGTTGCCGCCCGAGGCGTACTGGAGCTGCCCCGGCTTCGCTTTCGCGGCGGCGATAAGCTCTTTCACGGAGGCGATGCCGAGGCTCGGGGCAACGACCAGCACGAGCGGTCCTTTCGCGACGATCGTAATCGGCGTGAAGTCCTCGAACTTGTACGGCACTTTGGAATAGAGCGTCGGATTCACCGCGTAGGCCATCGCCGGCAGGATCATCGTGTAGCCATCGCCCGGCGCGTGTGCCGCAAGGTCGGCGGCGAGATTGCCTCCTGCACCGGGCCGGTTGTCCACGATCACCTGCTGCCCGAGCGACTCGCTCAACTTCGCCGATACCATGCGGCCCAGGACGTCGTTCGGTCCGCCGGCGGGATACGGCACGATGAGCCGTAACGGATGCGTCGGGAATTGATCGGCCGCTGCAGCAGGCAATGTGCACGCAGCGAGGACGGCAGCAAGAAGAGCGGAGCGTATCGGCATGGCGAGGATACCGGGTAATCGGTGAGCGTTGAAGTATAGGTGTCCGGCTACCCGATTGGAATACCGTACAATAAGCGCATGCATTACGACATTCTGATACGCAACGGCACCGTTTACGACGGCTCCGGCCGCCCCGGCACGCCCGCCGACGTCGGCATCAACGGCAACCGCATCGCGGCGATCGGGCCCCGCTTGAACGGCACGGGCTTCAAGACCATAGAGGCGGACGGCCTTGCCGTCGCACCCGGCTTCATCGACATCAAGACGCACTCGGACTTCACGCTGCCCATCAATCCCCGTGCCGAAAGCAAAGTGCGCCAGGGCGTCACGACCGAAATCATCGGCCACTGCGGTTTTTCCGTCGCGCCGTGTCTACCCGGTAAAGTCGAGCTGCTGCGGGACTACCTCAGCCCGTCGGCGCCATGGCTGCCGTTTCGTGAACGGACCTTTGCGGAGTATCTCGACACGTTTCCCGCGACGGCGGTGAACGCCGGCATGCTCGTCGGCCACAACACGCTGCGACTGATGGTGATGGGCATGGAACAGCGCGCGCCCACCCGGGACGAGATGGCGCACATGGTGGCGCTGCTCGAAGAAGGTCTCGAAGCCGGAGCGCTGGGCATGTCGTCCGGGCTGTTCACCTCACCGGGGTCGTATGCCGATCGCGACGAGATGATCGCGCTCTGCAGGGTGCTGAAGCGCCACAACGCCGGTTACTTCACCCATATCCGCGATGAATCGAACCACGTGCTGGAAGCGGTCGACGAAGCGATCGACGTGGCGGAGACTTGCGGCATACACGTCGAGATAGTGCACTTCAAATGCTCGGGCATGGACAACTGGGGCAAGGCGGCAACGGCGCTGAAGAAGATCGAGGCGGCCCGGCTGCGCGGCATCGACGTCGATTGCGATTCACATCCGTACACCGCAGGCAGCAATCCGCTCAAAAACCTGATGCCGCAGTGGGTGCAGGCAGGCGGCGTGGTGGCGATGCTCGAGCGGCTGCGCTTATCCGAAACGCGCGCCCGCATTCGCGCCGACATCGAGCGCGACGGATTGAATAACTGGGGCCGCATCCCGTCGTGGGAATGCGTGCAGATCTCGATCTCTCCGCATCTGCCGCAGTATGCGGGACGCACCATCGCCGAGCTCGCCGCCGAGCGCGGACAGGATCCGATCGATGTGGTCGCCGATTACCTCATCGAGGACCGCGGCGCGACGCGCGTGCTCGTCATTTCGATCGCGGAAGAGGACATCGTCGAGATCGTGCGGTCGCCAACCGCACTGGTGGGCTCGGACGGGAACTGCGTCGCGACCTACGGTATCGTCGCGGGCGGCATGCCGCACCCGCGCTTCTACGGTACTTTTCCCCGCATCCTCGGACGCTACGTGGCCGAGCAACAGGTGCTGCCGCTCGCGGCAGCGATACACAAGATGACGGGTGCCACCGCGCGCGCGTTGCGACTAGGCGACCGCGGCGTGCTTGCGCCCGGCATGCGCGCCGACGTGACGCTCTTCGATCCGGCGAACTTCAAGGACCGCGCGACGTACGGCGATCCCCACCAGTACCCTACCGGCGATCGCACCACGGTTATCGTGAATGGGGTCGTGGTCGTCGAGAACGCCCAACACACTGGCGCAACGCCGGGCAAAGTGCTGCGGCGCAGCCCGGACGGAATGGTGGCATAAGATGGCCAGCGAGACGTTGTTCAGCATCCTGTCCCGGCAGCCGTGGTGGATATCCGCCGTCGTCGCGGCCGTGCTGTTCGGCATCACGGAGCTCGTCTATCCGCCGGTGGCGTTCTTCGTTGCGTTGCCGTTCCTCCTGCTCGCGGCCTTCATCGCCTACAAGCAATTGCGCGGCACCGGCCAAGTCAGCGTTCCGGAAAAACTCGCGGCGCTGCGCGACATGTCATGGGAGAACTTCAGCCTGGTCGTGAGCGAAGCGTATCGCCGGCAGGGCTATACGGTCGCCGAAGCGCACGACAGCGCTTACGATTTCGAACTCACGAAAAACGGCCGGCGCACGCTGGTCTCGTGCCGCCGCTGGAAGGTAAATTCCGTCGGCACCGCACCGCTGCAAGCGCTGGCAGGAGCGGTAAGCCGGCTCGATGCGTACAACGCGATCTGCATCGCGGCTGGCGATTTCTCGCAAAATGCCCGCGACTACGCCGCCACCCAGCCCATTACGCTGGTCACGGGTATCGAGCTGGTAAAGCTGGTCGGCAGGGTGAGCTCCAAGCGTAACCCATTGTTTTGACAGCGATAGCGCGCAATGTCGCCTCGCAGCGACTCCGAAAAGCCGCGCAAAATCAAGATAGTTAGGCCGTAATGCTCAGGGCTGTCGTCGAACGGCGACGAGCTCCCGCGGGCACCGCTTCCGTAAGCCATTGAATTGCCGCTGTTTAACAGCATGGCACAGCTCGTGCAACAAGTGGGGCAGATGTGCCGGTCCTGAGCGACCGGTCACCTCCTCTGTAGTAGTTCCATCCCTCCCCTGTTTCCCCGGCGTAAGCCGGGGTTTTTTTTGGGTCTAGCGGCTTACGGGGTCGATCGGCGTGCGGCCCGCGACGCCGAGCACTTCCTCCACATACGAGGCGATCGCGAAGAGGTCCGCTTCGCCGCGCGGCCTGCCGATGACCTGCAGCCCTACCGGCAGCCCGGTGGACGTGTAGCCTGCCGGCAGTGCCATGACCGGGCAGGCGGTGAGGCTGACCGCGTAAGTGAGGACGAGCCAGCCCATGTAGCCCTCGAACCGCACGCCGTCCCACTCGTCGATGTAACGCCGCTCGACCTCGAACGGCGGGCACAGCACCGCCGGCGCGATGAGCGCATCGTAATCCTCCAGGAAGCGGGCAACGCGGCGGATAACTTCACCCTGCGCGATTTCGGCCGCCACGACTTGCGGAACCGTAAGGCTCAAGCCGTATTCCGTGTTCTCGATCACTTCGGGCTTCAGCAGCGCGCGGTTGTCCTTGAGGTGCTGCGCCATCCGGGCGACGTACACGGCGCCACGCAAGGTGAGGAAATTGGGACCGGCGTCGCGAAGATCGGGATGGTTTTCCTCCACCGCCACGCCATCGTCTGCGAGCTTCTGTGCCGCGGCACGGCACACGCCTGCGACCTCGCGGTCGACGACAGGCGCGACGCCGAGATCCGCGCTGAAGGCGACGCGCCGCGGCCGCTGCGGACGTGCAGCACGCTCTGCATACGAAGGATGGGGACCGACTTGCGAGAGCGGGTCGTGCGGATGGAAACCGACTTCGGCGTCGAACATCAAGGCGACGTCGCGCACGGTGCGTCCCATGGGTCCTTCCACGGACAACGGCGAATAGGGCTGCTTCTGCACGCGCGGCACCATGCCCGGACTGGGGCGCAGGCCGGTGACCGAGCAGTAACTCGCCGGCGTCCGTATGCTGCCGCCGAAGTCGTTGCCGGTCGCAAGCCACACCTGCCCGCAGGCAAGCGCCGCTGCGGCGCCGCCCGAGGAGCCGCTCGCCGTCATGCGCGTGTCCCAGGGATTGCGCGTCGCACCGAAGACTTCGTTGAAGGTGTTCCCTCCCGCTGCGAATTCGGGAAGATTGGTCTTGCCGATGACGACCGCGCCGTTCTGCTCGAGACGCTGCACGACGATGTCCGACGACGCTGCGATGCGCTCCGCATAGATGCGCGAGCCGTAGGTGCACCGCACGCCTTCGACATCGGTGTTGTCCTTCACCGCGATCGGCAGCCCGTGCAGATAGTTCGCCGGCCGCGGCGCTGCGCCCTGCTTCATGATGCGCTGCGCGTGCTCTCGAGCGCGTTCGTAGCACGGCGTGACGACTGCATTGACCGCGCCGTTCGTCGCCTCGATGCGCGCGATCGCTGCGTCGACGAGCTCGAGCGCGGAGACTTCGCCCCGCTTCAGCGCTTCCACCGTTCGTGTCGCCGGCATTCGCCACCAATCCATCCCTTCCTCCTCGTTCGTTACGGTGCACCTCGGATGTGCAAATGCAGACACGCCGCGCCGCCGTGGTGCACCGAATATACCTCCTAATGGCAATTTCAGGCGGCGCAGCGCGCTGGCATAGTCCTTGCGGACGCGGCCGGCATGTTGCGCATCCTGCTCGTCGATGACAAGCCCGACCGGTCGCTCGACCTGCGCTTCACGCTCGAACGGCTGGGACACAGCATCGTCGCAGAGATCGCCAATGCCATGCATCTGCACGACGCGGTGCGTGACATGGTGCCGGATGCGATCATCATCGTCACGGACACACCGACGCGCAATACGCTGGGCCATTTGTGCCTGGTCACCAGAAGCTGTCCGCGGCCCATCGTGATGTTCACGCAGGATGCCAAGCGTGAATCGATACACGAGGCCGTCCGGTCCGGCGTCACGGCATACGTCGTCGATGGTCTCGCCGCCGAACGCATCCAGCCCATCATCGAGGCCGCCGTCGCGCGATTCAACTTGTTTCAGTCCGTGCACGCGGAGCTTGCCGAGACGCGCCGCAAGCTCTCGGAACGCAAGCTGATCGATCGAGCAAAAGGTCTGCTGATGAAGGAAAAGAACATCTCCGAAGACGAGGCGTACCGACTGCTACGCAAGCTCGCAATGGACAAGAGCGTGACGATGAGCGCGGTGTGCGAGCAGGTCATCTCCGTTGCGCGGCTGCTCGCGTGAGGACCGCTGCAGCGGTTCCGTTGCAGTGCGTGCGTGTGGCCTTACGCACCGCAAGAGGGCATGCGCCGGACACGCATGTCGCAAGAGTACGGCGCATTTCTCCTGTAAACATTGACTTGCAACGGATGAGCAGTCGCTTTCGCAGCCTGGCATAGATACTGCGAAAAGAGAGACGACACGAGGCAGGCCAACGGCGGTCTGCTCGCGAACAAGGGTGTTCGGTCATGCGCGATCTTCGCGCGCACGGCCACACCCTTTTTTTATTGCCATGCGCGGCGAGCGCGCTTACGCCTGCGCATCGATTTTTTTCAACAACGACAGGGGAACACTACATGAAGACCAAATCCGGGCTCCACAGCGCTTCGCGCCGATCGATCATCAAGGGCGCGGCCGGCGCCGTCGCAGCGAGCCTCATTCCGGGCGGCTTCCCGAGCATCGCCAGAGCGCAGCCGAAGCTCGAGACCACTGCCGCCAAGTTGGGCTTCATCGCACTCACCGACGCCGCACCGCTGTTCGTCGCCGACGAAAAGGGGTTCTTCAAAAAGCACGGCATGACGAACGTCGAAGTGCTGAAGCAGGCATCGTGGGGCGCGACCCGCGACAACATCGTCCTCGGCGCCGAGAAGAACGGCATCGACGGCGCGCACATTCTCACGCCGATGCCGTACTTGATCACGACCGGCGCGACGACGGCCAACAACGTGCCAATGCCCATGTACATCCTCGCGCGGCTCAACCTCGCCGGCCAGTGCATTTCCGTATCGAACGAATTCGCCTCCGTGAAAGTGAGCGCGGATACCAAGGAGTTCAAGAAAGCGTTGATGGCCAAAAAAGCGAGCGGCAAGGCGATCAATGCGGCGATGACGTTCCCCGGCGGCACGCACGACATGTGGATACGCTACTGGCTCGCCGCCGGCGGCATCGACCCCAACAAGGACATCAACACCATCGTCGTCCCGCCGGCGCAGATGGTGGCGAACATGAAAGTCGGCACCATGGACACCTTCTGCGTGTGCGAGCCGTGGAACCATCAACTCATCCACCAGAAGATCGGCTACACCGCGATCACGACCGGAGAGCTGTGGCACAACCACCCGGAAAAAGCCTTCGCAATGCGCGCCGCCTACGTCGACAAGAATCCCAACGCGGCGATGGCGCTGCTCAAGGCCGTCATGGAAGCGCAGATGTACTGCGAGGATCCGGCCAACCGCAAGGAAGTCGCCGAGATCTGCTCGCGGCGCAAATGGATCAACGCGCCCGTCGAAGACATCGCGGACCGCATGCGGGGCGACTTCGATTACGGCACCGGGCGCGTGGTGAAGAACAGTCCGGAGCAGATGCGTTACTGGAAGGACTTCGCGTCCTATCCGTTCCAGAGCCACGACCTGTGGTTCCTCACCGAAAACATCCGCTGGGGGTACCTGCCGCAGAACACCGACATGAATGCACTCGTGAAGAAGGTGAACCGCGAGGATCTGTGGCGAAAGGCGGCGCAGGAGCTCGGCGTGCCGGCCTCACAGATTCCGACGTCGACGTCGCGCGGCATCGAGAAATTCTTCGACGGCAAGGTGTTCGATCCGAAGAACCCTATGGCTTACCTGGCGAGCCTCCAGATCAAGGCGATCAAGGCCTGACACGCGCTACAGGATGAGAACAGACAACAGGAGCATGCCATGACCCGATCCGCCACGGTCGCACTTGCCGCCGCCTCGCGCGGTCCGAGCATCGCCACGAGCCGGAGAATGAAAGCAGTAACCTCGCCTGAAAGCACGAGCGAGCCGCCGGCCAGCGCGGCGCAGGCCGAGCCCGCGAAGATGCAGACGCCGAGTGCCGCGCGCCCCGCGTCCCGCACCATCCGGACGCTCAAGGACTACGCCGCGAAGATGCTGCCGCCCATCATTACCACCGGACTCTTGCTCGCGATCTGGCAGCTCGCCTCCAGCCAGCCGGGTGCCGCCCTGCCACCGCCCAGCAAGGTCGTGAGCGACACCGCCGACCTGATTCTGCATCCGTTCTTCGACAACGGCGGCAACGACGTCGGCATGGCGTGGCAGCTGCTCGCGAGCTTGAAGCGCGTGCTCTACGGCTACTCGATCGCGGTGGTGGTCGGCATTTCGCTCGGCGTGCTGGTCGGCCAGTTCGCAATGGCCATGCGCGGGCTCGATCCCATCTTCCAGGTGCTGCGCACCGTGCCGCCGCTCGCGTGGCTGCCGATCGCGCTGGCCGGTTTCCGGGACGGCAATCCGTCGGCAATCTTCGTGATCTTCATCACCGCCGTGTGGCCTATCATCATCAACACGTCGATCGGCATAAAGAACATCCCCACCGATTACCGCAACGTCGCACGCGTTCTGCAGCTCAAGGGGCCTCAGTACTTCCTGAAGATCATGATGCCCGCAGCGGCGCCGTACATCTTCTCCGGCCTGCGTATCGGCGTCGGACTGTCGTGGCTCGCGATCGTTGCGGCGGAAATGCTCATCGGCGGCGTAGGTGTGGGCTTCTTCATCTGGGACGCGTGGAACTCCTCGCGCATCAGCGACATCATCCTCGCCCTGTTCTACGTCGGAATGGTGGGCTTCATGCTGGACCGCCTCGTATCGTGGATCGGACGCTCGGTCGCCAAAGGCACGAGCGTGAGCTAGCGCGCACGCCGCCCGAAAACGCGTGCATGCCTACAAGCGGTCTCAAATCCAAAATGGACAGGATTAACGGATCAACAAGATAAAAACTTCGAGCGTTTCGCCTCGATCCTGTAAATGCTGCCTGTGGTTTTCAGGCATTTTTTGAAATGAACTCTATTCACATTCTACGGAGCGCAACATGAGTCACTCCTTTCTGGAGATGAGCCGGGTATCGATGATGTTCGATACCCGAAACGGTCCGTTCCAGGCCCTGTCCGACATCAACCTCACGATCTCCAAAGGAGAGTTCATCTGCCTCATCGGCCATTCCGGCTGCGGCAAATCAACGTTGCTCAATATCGTCGCCGGCCTCTACCGCTCGACGTCCGGCGGCGTGTTGCTCGACGGCCGTGAGGTGAACGAGCCTGGCCCCGACCGCGCAGTCGTATTCCAGAACCACTCGCTGCTGCCATGGCTCACGGCGTATGAAAACGTCGAGCTCGCCGTCAAGCGCGTGTCGAAGGGCAAGCGCACCAGGGCAGAGCTGGACGAGTGGATCGTGCACAACCTGCGGCTCGTACAGATGGATCACGCGATGAACAAGCGCCCCGACGAGCTGTCGGGCGGCATGAAGCAGCGCGTGGGCATCGCCCGTGCGCTTGCGATGGAGCCGAAGGTACTGCTGATGGACGAGCCGTTCGGCGCGCTCGATGCCCTCACGCGGGCGCGGCTGCAGGACGAGCTCATGCGGATCGTCGCCGCGACGGGCAGCACCGTCGTCATGGTGACGCACGACGTCGACGAAGCGGTGCTGCTCGCCGACCGCGTGGTGATGATGACCAATGGTCCGGATGCGCGCATCGGGGAGATACTCGACGTGGAGCTCCCCCGCCCGCGCGATCGACTGAAGCTCGTCGGCGATGCGCGATACGTCGCGGCGCGCAAGGCGGTGCTGGAATTTCTCTACGAGAAGCAAATGCGGCAGGCGGCCTGTCGGCCGCCACGCCCAGAGCACCATGCACCTAGCACGGCCCGCAGCCGGTTAAACGCGAAACACCATCGCCGCATAACCGAGCTCACCGCTACAGCGGGCTC
>JBLNBW010000093.1:0-13891 GCA_050260255.1 Rhodospirillaceae bacterium
GCGGAACAGCGGGCAGCCGCCGAACCGCCCGTCGCAGGGCCTGTGCCGGATGTTCCATGGTTTGACGACACGCTGGACTACGTTGCCGAACTGCGCGCGCCGGCACCGATAAGCGCCGCTGCGGTCGCCGAGCTGCTGTCGAAAATCGCCGCCGCCGGGCGGCCGTGCCGTGCCGCGGGCTACAACGAAGAAAGCGGAGAATGGCAGGAGCTCACGCGTACCGGCGGCGGCAGGCACCGTCGTCTGCGCCTCGCGCTGCAGCTCGTGACACGCAGCGGTGCCCTCGCGGCCCCGCGTCTTGCTGCTTTCACCGATGCGGTGCGCGCGTCGGCGTCCAAGCTGGGGGCGACGGCGGAGTATCCGGACGTCGCCGAAGTCGCGCAGCGCGCCCGCGAGCTCGACGGGTTCTGCGCGGACGTCGATGTCGCGATCGGCATCAATGTCGTCGCACCTGCCGGGAAGGCGTTCAGCGGAGCGGACATACGTTCCCACGCCGAGGCGGCGGGCTTCAAGCTCGAGCCGGATGGCGTGTTCCACTATCGCGGCGAAGGGCGGCACACGCTCTTCACGCTCGACAATCACGAGCCGCTGCCTTTCATACCGGAGCAGATCAAGAGCGTCACGACGGCCGGAGTCACCTTGCTCCTCGATGTGCCGCGCGTCGCCGATGGCAGGCGTGCGCTCGATACGATGATCGAAACGGCCGAGCGCCTTGCGAGCGCGCTCGGTGGGCGCGTCGTGGACGATAACCGCGTAGCGCTCAACGCTGCGGGCATCGCGAACATACGGCAGCAGCTCGACGGCATAGCATCGGCGATGGCGGCGCGCGGCATTGCGCCGGGGAGCGAACGGGCGCTGCGCCTCTTCTCATGAGCGCGCCCGCTTCGGTGGTCAGGCGTGTCGAGACGCTGCGCCGCGACATCGAGCGTCACAACTACCAGTACTACGTTCTCGATCAGCCGCTGATTTCCGACGCGGAATACGACCAGCTCTTTCGCGAGCTGCAGGCGCTCGAGGCCGAGCATCCCGAACTCGCCACACCCGACTCCCCCACGCAGCGCATTGGCGGCGCGGCGCTCGACACGTTCGCGCCGATTCAGCACAGACTGCCGATGCTCTCGCTCAACAACGCGTTTTCCGAGGAGGAGGTCGTCGCCTTCGATCGCCGCGCGCGCGAAGGGCTGGCGGTGAGCGAAGTCGAGTACGCCGGCGAGCCGAAATTCGACGGACTCGCCGTGAGCCTCATCTACGAAGGCGGCCGGCTTCGAAAGGGAGCGACGCGCGGCGACGGATATACCGGCGAAGACGTTACCGCGAACCTGCGGACGATTGGTGCTATTCCGCTTCGTCTGCCGCATGCGGAGCCACCGGCTGTGCTCGAAGTGCGCGGGGAAGTGCTGATGCTCAAGCGCGACTTCGACGAATTGAACCGCCGCCAACGCGAACGCGGCGACAAGGAGTTCGTCAACCCGCGCAATGCGGCTGCAGGCGCGTTAAGGCAGCTCGATCCGCGGATCACGGCGCACCGGCGCCTCACCTTCTTCGCTTACGGCGTCGGGGTGGCGGACGGGACGCCGCAGTTCACGCGGCACAGCGAGGTGCTCGATTACCTTGCGAGCCAGCGCTTCCCGGTAAGCGCCGAGCGCCGCGTCTTGCGTGGCGTCGAAGCGCTGCTGGATTACTATCGCTCGGTGGGCGAACGCCGTGCGGGCCTTCCTTACGACATCGACGGCGTCGTCTACAAGGTCAACGCGCTGAAAGCGCAGGAGCGCTTAGGCTATGTCGCGCGCGCACCTCGCTTTGCGGTGGCGCATAAATATCCCGCCGAGGAAGCCACGAGCATCGTCATGGCGATCGACGTGCAGGTGGGGCGCACCGGTGCGCTGACTCCGGTGGCGCGCTTGAAGCCGGTATTCGTCGGCGGCGTTACGGTGACGAACGCGACGCTGCACAACGAAGAAGAAATCCGCCGCAAGGATATCCGCGTGGGAGATACCGTGGTCGTGCGGCGGGCGGGCGATGTGATCCCCGAAGTCGCGCGGGTCGTGCACGAAAAGCGGCCCTCGCATACGACGCTCTTTCACATGCCAAAGCGTTGCCCGGTGTGCGGCTCCGACGTCGAACGGCCTGAAGGCGAAGCGGTCGCGCGCTGCACCGCTGGACTTTTCTGTCCGGCGCAGCGCAAGCAGGCGTTGCGGCATTTTGCGTCGCGCCGTGCGATGGACATCGAGGGCCTGGGCGAAAAGCTCGTCGATCAGCTCGTCGACAGCGGCATGGTGAAGACGCCGGCCGACCTCTACGCATTGCGCATCGAGGATCTGGCGCGGCTCCAGCGTATGGGCGAGAAATCGGCGGCGAATCTCGCGAGCGCGATCGAGCGCAGCAAGACCACGACCCTGGAGCGTTTCATCTATGCGCTGGGCATACGCAACGTCGGGGAAACCACAGCGCGCGACCTCGCGCGCCATTTCGGGAATATCGATGCGCTCATCTCCGCCGATGTGCAGGCGCTCGAACGCGTTCCCGATGTGGGACCCGTCGTCGCGGCGAGCATCTGCAAGTTCAGCCACGAGGCGCATAATCGCCAGGTCATCCAGCAGCTGCTCGCGGCCGGCGTCCAGCCGCGGCACGAAGCGCCGCGTCACGCCGCGCGTGCGGGACTCGAGGGGAAGACATTCGTGCTCACCGGCACGCTGCCCGGCATGTCGCGTGACGAGGCGAAATCGCGCATCGAGGCGAAGGGCGGACGTGTCACGGGCTCGGTGTCGAAGAAGACGGACTACGTCGTTGCTGGCGCCGAACCGGGCAGCAAGCTGGACAAGGCGACCGAGCTCGGGATCAAGGTGCTCGACGAGCAGGCGCTGCTGGATTTATTGGGGGAATGAACCGGCAGAACCTTGCCGTCTGGCATGATTCTGGCTCGACGCAGCAGGCTTTGCGCGACAGGCGCCGGGCTTAAGAGTCTCTACAACAACCTCACAGGCATTATGAACAGGATAACCAAAGCTGTATTCCCGGTGGCCGGCATGGGGACGCGCTTCCTGCCGGCGACCAAGGCGAGCCCCAAGGAAATGCTTCCCGTCGTGGACAAGCCCCTCATCCAGTACGCGGTGGAAGAGGCCGTGGCGGCCGGCATGACGGAAATGATCTTCATCACGGGGCGCAGCAAGCGCGCGATCGAAGACCATTTCGACAAGGCGACGGAGCTCGAGGACGCGCTCGAGAAGCGGGGGCAGGAAGCGATGCTGCGGTCCGTGCGCGAGATCATCCCGAGCCATGTGTCGTGCGTTTACGTCAGGCAGCCGCAGCAGCTCGGTCTCGGGCATGCGACGCTGTGCGCGCTGCCGGTCATCGGAGACGAGCCCTTCGCGGTCGTGCTTGCGGACGATCTCATCGACGGCGATCCGCCGGTGTTAAAGCAGATGGTCGACGTATACACGCAGCATGGCGGCTCGGTGGTCGCCGTGCAGAACGTCGGTCGCGAAGAGACCAAGCGCTACGGCATCGTCCGGACAGGCGAAGGCTCGGCTTCGCCGCATCGCATCAGCGGCATCGTGGAGAAGCCTGCGCCGGACAAGGCGCCTTCGACGCTGGGCGTCGTGGGCCGATACATCCTCACGCCGCGCATCTTCCACCATCTGCAGCATATCCGGCCGGGCACCGGCGGCGAGATACAGCTCACCGACGCCATTGCGGCTTTGCTTGCCGAAGAAGAGGTCTACGCCTACGAATTCCAGGGCGTGCGCTACGACTGCGGCAGCAAGTTCGATTATCTGCGCGCGACCATCGCATTCGGCTTGAAGCATCCTGACGTCGGTGCGGATTTCCGGCGCTACATGGAGGACATGGGCTGCAGGCTGCCGAAGTGATCGGGAGGCCGGCGCGCCCGTGTTAAGATTTGGGGATATCTGAGGGCGCACTATGGCGGACAAGCTATTGATCGTGATGGTCAACACCGATCCCCGCAATGCCGCCGAGCTCGGAGCGCCGTTTTTCCAGGCGACCGTCGCCGCAGCGATGGACTACGAGGTGGAGATCGTCCTTACGGGACGCGCAGGCGAGCTCGCGAAAAAAGGCGTCGCGGAGAGCATCTACGCGAAGGAAGGCTCGTCGAAGACGGTGTATGACTTCATCAAGGACGCGCACGAGGCCGGCGCGCGGTTCAAGGTGTGCACGCCGACGCTCGATCTGTGGGGCAACGATCTCATTCCCGAGATCGACGAAATCGTCGGCGGCGCATACGTCATCCAGCAGGCGATGGACGACAAGGTCGTCACCTTTACGTACTAGAACTAGAAGAATCACAAGGTCGTGAAAGTCAGTCCTGAAGAGGCGCGGCGCATACTGGACTCCGCGGACGTCATCTGCCCGGAGTCCGATGTCCTGGCCGCCGTCGATCGCATGGCGGGCGACATCAGCGCAGCGCTCGGCGAGCGGCTTCCGCTCGTTTTAAGCGTGATGCGCGGAAGCGTCATTTTCGCGGGACACCTCCTGCCGCGTTTGCGGTTTCCTCTGGATTTCGATTATCTCGACGTCACGCGCTACGGCGACGAAACGTCCGGTGGCGACATCACGTGGAAGGTAAGCCCGGGCACGGCGGTCGCCGGACGCGTGGTGCTCGTGATCGACGACATTCTGGACGAAGGTCATACGCTCGCGGCAGTGCGCGGCAAGCTGCTGGCAGCGGGTGCGCAGGAGGTCTATTGCGCCGTGTTTGCAGACAAGGACACGGGTCGACCCAAACCGTTGCGCGCCGACTTCACGGGCGTCGTGGTGCCGAATCGCTATGTCTTCGGCTTCGGCATGGACGTGAAGGGCGCGTGGCGCAACCTTCCCGCCGTCTACGCGGTCCGCGACAGCTGACGCAGCCGCCACACGGAAATACATGTTAGCGATCATAGGCGGTACCGGGCTCAGCCAGCTCGCGAATCTGGAGATCGTTCGACGCCAAGCGGTGCGCACGCCGTACGGCGAACCGTCCGGCGCGTTGACGTTCGGCACGATACACGGCCGCGAGGTGGTGTTCCTCGCACGTCATGGCTACGGTCATACGATCCCGCCGCACAAAGTGAACTACCGCGCCAACCTCTGGGCGCTGCAGCAGGCGAAGGCGCAGTACGTGGTATCGCTCGCTTCGGTCGGGGGAATCCGTTCGGATCTCGGACCGGGTTCGCTCGCGGTTCCCTCACAGATCATCGATTACACCTGGGGCCGCGAGAGCACTTATTTCAGCGGCATAGACCGCAGCGTCGTGCATATCGATTTCACGCACCCGTACTGCGAGACCTTGCGCGAGCGTCTGCTGCGTGCCGCGCAACTTGCGAGTGAACCGATTCTCCCCGGCGGCGTCTATGCGGCGACGCAGGGACCGCGGCTGGAGACGGCGGCCGAGATCAATCGCCTGGAACGCGACGGCGCCGACATGGTGGGCATGACGGGAATGCCGGAAGCGGCGCTCGCGCGCGAGCTGGGTCTTTGCTATGCGGCGCTCGCCATCGTGGTTAACCATGCCGCCGGACGTGCAGCGAGCGCAAGCGGCGTGCAGATGAGCGACATCAACGCCGTCTCGCGCCAGATCGTGGTGCGCGTTCATCGGATTCTCGATCAGCTGGTGATGCTCGATGGCGGTTAGGCCTGTTCTGCGCATGGGCGATCCGCGTCTGCTCGCCGTGGCGCAGCCGGTCGAGCGGTACGACACCGACGAGCTCCACGCGCTGCTCGCGGACATGCACGACACCATGCGCGCGCTGGACGGCGCAGGCCTTGCCGCGCCCCAGGTGGGCGTCGGTCTTCAGGTCGTCGTTTTCGGGCTGGAGAGCAACCCCAGGCACCCGCGAGCCGAACCGGTTCCGTATACCGTCCTCATCAATCCCAAGCTCACGCCCATCGGCGAGGAGATGGAAGAGGGGTGGGAAGGCTGTCTTTCGGTGCCCGGCATGCGCGGACTCGTGCCGCGGCACGTGCAGCTGCGCTATGAAGGGTTCGATCAATACGGAAACGCAATAGATCGCACCGTGAGCGGGTTTCACGCACGGGTTGTCCAGCACGAGTGCGACCACCTTCAGGGCATACTTTATCCAATGCGTATCCGGGATCTGCGGAATTTCGGCTACACCGCCGAGCTGTTCGGAGAGGCTGCGCTGCCTGACGAGTGAGCTCGTCGGCCTTCCCTGAGCGGCCGGTAAGCGGATTCCCAGTCCGGGTTTGATGCTATGATGACCAAAGTGGCACCCAAAAAAACATACAAGGTCATCGATAACGGGAATGCTTGCACTCAGGAGGTTGGGCTTTGCCGTCGCGATCCTCGGCGCGGCGCAAAGCGCGCACGGACAGTATCTTTGGCAGGATCCCTATAAGAACGACTCCAAGGTAGCCCCGGCACCCGGATCGTTTTGGACACCCACGGTCGAGTTGCCGGCCATCACGCGGCCGCCCTCGGCTGCGCCCGCGCCGTCTGCCGCGGGTGCGCTTACACTGCCCGAACTTACCGAGTATGCGCTGCGCAACAACCCGCGGACGCGGGAGGCGTGGCTCGCTGCGCGCGCCGCCGCCGCTGGCGTCAGCATAGAACGGGCCGATTTGCTGCCGCAGATCTCCGGGCTCTATAACGTGACGCGCCTGCAGCAGGCGTCTGCAACTACCGGGACGGTGGTGCCGTGGCAGACCCGCTGGGGGCCCTCCATCAGCTTCTCCTACCTGCTGTTCGACTTCGGCGCGCGCAGCGCACAGGTGGATGCGGCCCAGTATCGGCTGCTTGCTGCCAACCTGAGCCAGAACCGCGTACTCCAGGATGTCGTATTCCAGGTCGAACAGGCGTACTATCGTCTCATCGGCACGGACGCGCTCGTGAAGGTCAACGAGCAGACGCTGCAGAACCTGAAGACGGCCTACGACGCGGCGCAGCGGCGGCGCGAGTCCGGCCTTGCCACGGCTGCGGACGTCTATCGTGCGGAGACCCAGGTTGCGCAGGCCCAGGTCAATCTCACCCGTACCCGTGGCGAGCTCGAAAAGGCCCGGGGGCTGCTCGCGAACGCAGCCGGCCTGCCGGTGAACGGTAGCTTACGTATCGCGCCCATCACCGGCGCTCCGCATACCGACGAGATCACTTCATCCGTAGCGGACCTGCTGGAGCGGGCAAAGCAGACGCGACCGGACCTGGTCGCTGCCGAAGCGCAGGCGAGGGCCTCGCGCGCGACGGCACAGGCCGTATCGAAGGCCACCCTGCCGTCGATCGAGGTCACCGGCTCTGCGGGTCGTGTCATCTTTCCCGACAACCGGCCCGTCGTGCCGACGTATAACATCGGCTTGAACTTGCGCATACCATTGTTCACCGGATTTCGCGACACTTATTCGGTGCGGCAGGCCGAGGCCCAGGCAGCGCAGGCCGAGGCGGCGCGAGACCGGTTGTATCACCAAACGGAACTCGATGTATGGCAGGCGTACTACGATTTACAGACTGCCGCAAGCGAGATCGCGAGCACCGCGACGCAGGTGAAGTCGGCAGAGCAGACCTCGCATGCGACGCTTGCGCGATATCAGGCCGGTTTCGGCACGTTGCTCGATCTCATCACCGCGCAGCTCGACGAATCGAACGCCAAGGTGCAGCAGGTGCAGTCGTATCTCGACTGGTATACGGCGGTCTCTAGACTCAATTTCTCGGTGGGATTGAACGATCTCATGATGGCGGGCGACAAAAAATGAAACGTTTGGGGATGCTGCTGGTGTTCGTAATCGTGGGGACCGTGCTCGCCGGGGGCTACTGGTACTGGAAGGGCGCGACTGCGCCGGCTGCCGGAGAAGGAAAAGCCGCGAAAGAGAAAGGCAAGGGCAAAGGCAAAGGCGGCCGCGGCGGTGGCGTGCTGACGGTCAAGGCGACGAAGGCGATCGTCAAGCCGATGCCCGTGATTATCGATGCCGTCGGCACCGTGGAGTCGGAGCACAGCGTACAGGTGAAGCCGCAAGTGGGCGGCATACTGGAAGCAGTGATGTTCCGGGAAGGCGATCAGGTCAAGGCGAACCAGGTGCTGTTTCAGATCGACGCACGCACGTACAAGGCTCAGTATGAGCAGGCGCTTGCGGCGCTTGCGAGGGATCGGGCGCAACTCGAGAACGCGAAAGCGCAGCAGGAGCGGCTGGAGCCGCTGCTCAAGCGCGAGTTCATCACGCGCCAGGAATACGACGTCGCCGTCACCTCGGCGAAGTCGCTCGAGGCGACAGTAAAGGCGGATCAGGCGGCGGTGGAGCAGGCTCGCATACAGCTCGAATTCACTCGCATACGGGCACCTATCGCAGGACGTACCGGGGCGTTGTCCGTCAAGCCGGGCAATCTGGTGTCCACGAACGCGACGCTCGTCACCATCAACAGCATGGACCCGATACTCGTGGGATTCAGCATCCCCGAGCGCCAGTTGGACGAGATCCGGCGTTATCAGGGCAGCAAGGACATGCACATCGACATTCTGCCCGACCGCGCCGGGCCCGCCGTCGCCCAGGGCAAGCTGGTCTTCATCGACAACACCGTGACGCCGCAGACCGGCACCGTGCTGCTCAAGACGCGCGTGCCGAACGCCAACGAAGTTATCTGGCCGGGGCAATTCGTGAACGTGCGCATCGTGCTCACGACCGAACCAGAGGCGGTCGTATTGCCGGAGGCGGCGGTGCAGCCGGGGCAGGATGGGAGCTTCGTGTATCTGATCGACGAGAACAGCCAAGTAAAAGTGCAGCCGGTTTCGATCTCGCGTCAGATCGGCAGCGAGGTCGTCATCTCCAAAGGCGTGAAAGCCGGCGATCAAGTCATCACCGAAATTCCGCAGTCGCTGCAGCCGGGCGCTCGTGTGCAGATTGCCGGCGACGGCGCTGCGCGCGGTGAGAAAGGCAAGGGTAAGGGCGGCGGCAATGCGGAAGGCAAAGCGGCTAGCCAATAGAGAGCACCCGCATGAACCTATCGCGCATCTTCATCGCACGGCCCGTAGCCACGACGGTATTCGTTGCGGCGATCGTCATTTTCGGGATCATTGCGTTCCGGACGTTGCCGGTGAACGACCTGCCCAACGTCGATTTTCCGACGATATCCGTCACGGCCGAGCTGCCGGGCGCGAACCCGGAGGTGATGTCATCGACAGTCGCGACACCACTGGAGCGGCAGTTCAGCCAGATCGCGGGCGTCGACACGATGAACTCCGTCAACACGACCGGGCGCACTCGTATCACGCTGCAATTCAGTCTCGAGCGCGATATCGATTCGGCTGCGCAGGACGTGCAGACGGCAATTTCCCAGGCCATCCGCCGCCTGCCCGACGACATGGACCCGCCGACGCTGCGCAAGGTGAATCCCGCGGACGCGCCGATCATGTTTCTCGCCGTCACGGCGAAGACTTTGCCGATGCAGGCGCTCGACGAGTTCGCCGATACGCATATCGCCCAGCGGCTTTCCATGATCAGCGGCGTTGCGCAAATCGTCGTGTTCGGCTCCCAGAAGTATGCCGTGCGCGTTTTCCTCGATCCGGAGGCGCTATCGAAGCGAGGGCTGGGACTCGAGAAAGTCGTGAGCGCGATACAGAACGCTAACAGCAACCTGCCGTCGGGCGTGCTTCAAGGAACGGCGCGCAACTTCACGGTGAAGTCGTCGGGCAAGCTCACTCGCGCGGAGAACTTCAATAACCTGATCGTCGCCTATTCGAACGGAATGCCGGTGCGGCTCTCCGATGTCGGACGGGCCGAGGACAGTGTCGAGAATACCAAGGTCAAGGCGTGGCTCAACGACGAGCGCGCGATTCAACTCGCCGTGTACCGCCAGCCCGGGGCGAACACGGTACAGGTGGTGAAGAATATCCGCGCCGTATTCCCGGCGATCGAGAAGGAAGCCCCGCCAGGCGTGCGCATCAACGTCGTCAACGACCGCGCCGAGTTCATACAGTCCTCGATAGAGGAAGTCGACTTCCACCTGATCCTGTCGATGGTGCTTGTGGTGCTCGTCATCATGCTGTTCCTGCGGGACCTGCGCTCGACCATCATCACCGCACTGATACTGCCGACGTCGGTGGTAGGCACCTTCGCCGCCATGTACCTGCTCGGTTTCAGCCTGAACAATCTCTCGCTGATGGCCATCATTCTCTCCGTCGGCTTCGTGGTCGATGATGCGATCGTGGTGCTGGAGAACATCACGCGTCACATGGAGATGGGCAAGGACCGCATGCGTGCAGCGCTCGAAGGCGCACAGGAGATCGGCTTCACGGTGCTCTCGATGACCCTGTCCCTTTCGGCCGTATTCATACCGATACTGTTCATGCAGGGCATGCTAGGTCGCCTCTTCCGCGAGTTTGCCGTCTCGGTCGGTGCTGCAGTGCTGATATCGGGCGTGGTGTCACTCTCGATGACGCCCATGCTCTGCAGCCTGCTCTTGAAGCCGGTGCACGGTCATGGGCGCGTTTACCTCGCGCTCGAGCGGGCGTTCGACGGCGCGCGGGACTTTTATGGCCGCACCCTGGCATGGACGATCAAGCGACCGAAGCTCATGCTCGTCGGCTCGCTCATCTTTCTCGTTCTCACCGTCGTGCTCTACCGGATGCTGCCGCAAGGCTTCATACCGCGTCAGGATACCGGGGTGTTCTTCGGCAACGTCATCGCACCCGAGGGCACCACGTTCAGCGAGCTCGAGCGGCGGCAGCGGCGCGTGGTCGAGACAATCCTCAAGCACCCGAATGTCGATTCGGTGCTGTCGACGGCCGGGCAGGGTACGGGCGGAGTGGTTGGCGACAACATCGGCCGCATCATCGTGAGGCTCAACCCTCGCGACGAGCGCGAGCTCAATGCCGATCAGATCATCCAGCAGCTGCGCCGGTCCTTCGTCGGCGGCGCACAGGGTCTGCGGGTCTTCATGAACAACCCGCCCTCGATCAACGTGGGCGGTCTCGTCAGCACGAGCGACTATCAACTGGTGGTGCAGGGTACCGACCTCAACACGCTGTACGCGCCTGCCCAGGCGCTGGAGGCGAAGCTGCGCGAATCGCGCTTGTTGCAGGATGTCAGCACGAGCCTGGAGCTGCGCAATCCCGAGATTCAGATCGACATTCTGCGTGATCGTGCCGCCGTGCTCGGGGTGTCGCCGCAGCAGGTCGAGGCCGCCCTCTACAACGCGTATGGCGGGAGGCGCATCAGTACGCTGTACGGCGCCACGGATCAGTACAACGTTCTGCTCGAGCTCGATCCGCGTTTCCAGCGCGACGTAAACGCATTGCGCTCCCTTTATGTCCAGTCCAGCTCGGGTCAGATGGTGCCCGTGCACGCTGTCGCCGATGTCAAGGTGAGCGTGGGCCCGGTCTCGGTGAATCACTACGGGCAGCTGCCATCAGTCGTGCTGTCCTTCAACCTCGTTCCAGGGGTGTCCATCGGCGATGCGGTGGCGCAAGTGCAAGAGCTCGCGGCGGAGGTGTTGCCGGCCGGTGTGTCGGCGACCTTTGCCGGCAGCGCCAAGGCCTTCGAGGAAGCGTTCCGGACGCTGCCCTTGCTGCTGCTGGTGACGATACTTGTGATCTACATGGTGCTCGCGATTCTCTACGAGCATTACGGTCATCCGATCACCATTCTGACAGCCTTGCCGTTCGCGGGCTTCGGGGCGTTGCTGATGCTCTTGCTGTTCGGCATGGAGCTCAACGTCTTCAGCTTCGTCGGCATCATCCTGCTCGTGGGCCTGGTCAAGAAAAACGGAATCATGATGGTCGACTTTGCCTTGCAGCTGCAGCGGGAACAGGCGTTGTCGCCTGCTGAAGCGATCGTTCAGGCGTCCATTATCCGCTTCCGGCCCATCATGATGACCACCATGGCGGCGATCTTCGCGACCTTGCCGCTTGCGCTCGGCACGGGCACAGGCTCCGAGATGCGGCAGCCACTCGGCGTAGCGGTGGTGGGCGGCTTGGTGTTCTCCCAATTGCTCACCCTCTATGTCACGCCGACGTTCTACGTCACCATGGAGCGCGTGGCGCACTTGCTGCGGCGGAAAAAACAGCTTCCTGCCGAGCACGCGGGAGCCCACGGCTGACGAAAGAAGTGCGTGCTCGCCGGCGCGTTAGAAAAAAATTCGACGAAGTGCTTGCGCTGCGGAAACGGCATCGGTATAGTTCGCGCCTCGTTGATTGCGACGCGAAAAAACAAGTTCAAAGCGAACTTGAATTTGCGAAGCTAACAACAGGAAGCGGTGAGCGAAAAGCAGCGTGCGGTTCGCGCAAGGCGCAGTAAAAAAGTCGTAGCAGGCCTTGCATGTTCCGAACCGTATCTGTAGACTGCGCCCCTCGCTGATTTGAGAGCGATACGAAGCCGGAACCAAGGCGCGTATCTAGGCTCAAAAAATCGTGAAAGCGGTGGGCAAGAAGGCAGTCCGCGCAGCAGCGAATCGGGAGAAAAAACATTGAAAAATGTTTGACTCCAAAAACGAAAAGCTGCTAGAATTTCGGTCTTGGTTGATCGGGCGCGGGGTGGAGCAGTCTGGCAGCTCGTCGGGCTCATAACCCGAAGGTCATAGGTTCAAATCCTATCCCCGCTACCAACCCGGAGACGAGGGGCGCGGCCCCCGGATCCGCGAAGTCGGAAGGCTTCGAAACGCTCTTTAACAATTTACAGCCGATAAGTGTGGGCACTTGTTTTTGGGTGCACCGCACCCGGGTCTGCGGATCCGGGGCGGAATGCTTCAAAAATCGAAGTGCTCGCACGACGCAGTAATACGTCAAGCGAGTTAATACTTTGCAGTGATTAAACTGAAGAGTTTGATCCTGGCTCAGATTGAACGCTGGCGGCATGCCTTACACATGCAAGTCGAACGCGAAAGCGGGGCAACCCGCAAGTAGAGTGGCGAACGGGTGAGTAATACATCGGAACGTGTCCAGTAGCGGGGGATAACCTCTCGAAAGAGAGGCTAATACCGCATACGACCTACGGGTGAAAGAGGGGGATCGCAAGACCTCTCACTATTGGAGCGGCCGATGTCGGATTAGCTAGTTGGTGAGGTAAAAGCTTACCAAGGCGACGATCCGTAGCTGGTCTGAGAGGACGACCAGCCACACTGGAACTGAGACACGGTCCAGACTCCTACGGGAGGCAGCAGTGGGGAATTTTGGACAATGGGGGAAACCCTGATCCAGCCATGCCGCGTGGGTGAAGAAGGCCTTCGGGTTGTAAAGCCCTTTCGGTTGGGACGAAACGGTGCGTGCTAACACCACGCACTACTGACGGTACCAACAGAAGAAGCACCGGCTAACTACGTGCCAGCAGCCGCGGTAATACGTAGGGTGCAGGCGTTAATCGGAATTACTGGGCGTAAAGCGTGCGCAGGCGGTTTGCTAAGACAGGTGTGAAATCCCCGGGCTTAACCTGGGAACTGCGCTTGTTACTGGCAGGCTAGAGTGTGGCAGAGGGGGGTGGAATTCCACGTGTAGCAGTGAAATGCGTAGAGATGTGGAGGAACACCGATGGCGAAGGCAGCCCCCTGGGCTAACACTGACGCTCATGCACGAAAGCGTGGGGAGCAAACAGGATTAGATACCCTGGTAGTCCACGCCCTAAACTATGTCAACTGGTTGTCGGGGAAGCAATTCCTTGGTAACGAAGCTAACGCGTGAAGTTGACCGCCTGGGGAGTACGGCCGCAAGGTTAAAACTCAAAGGAATTGACGGGGACCCGCACAAGCGGTGGATTATGTGGATTAATTCGATGCAACGCGAAAAACCTTACCTACCCTTGACATGTACGGAATTCTCCAGAGATGGAGAAGTGCCCGAAAGGGAACCGTAACACAGGTGCTGCATGGCTGTCGTCAGCTCGTGTCGTGAGATGTTGGGTTAAGTCCCGCAACGAGCGCAACCCTTGTCCCTAGTTGCTACGCAAGGGCACTCTAGGGAGA
>JBLNBW010000094.1:0-2714 GCA_050260255.1 Rhodospirillaceae bacterium
AACGAACCGTCACCCGGCGGGGACTGGAAGGGCCAAAGAAACGTCTAAAGCTTCAACACGAGGGACGCCAAGGACTCGAAGGAAACCAAGAATCAGAGCCTTGCTGGGCAACGAAGCTTAACCAAGGATTGGAAGGACGCAAAGCAACATCTAAAGCTTCGACACGAAGGACGCGAAGGGCGCGAAGGAAATAAAGAAGGGTATAAGAGCGTCGATGCACAAACGAAGCCCCACCCGCCGGGGACTGGTAGGGCCAAAGAAACGTCTAAAGCTTCAACACGAGGGACGCCAGGGACGCGAAGGAAGGCAACAAGGAATATAACGGCCGAAAAAGTATGACGCCGTTTAAACCTCGACTGCGCGGCGGCACAACCATCCTCTGCCGTTTTCGCCCCTATTCCTTTGCGTCCTTCGCGTGCTTTTTATATAGCTTTCCTTCGCGTCCTTGGCGTCCTTAGCGGTAAGGCTTCACCTTACTCTACCGCCAGCTCCAGCAGCCCCGCCTTCGGCGTAAACCCAAGCCCCGGCGCATCGGGCAGCGTCACGTAGCCGTTCACCGGCGGCGGCGCGCCGTCGAACAGCGCTTCGACGATCTTCCAGCCCTGCCAGTGGTATTCGACGCGCCCGCCGTTCGGCACGGCCGCCTGCAGATGCATGTTGATGTGCGGCCAGTTGCCGCCCATCGCGATAGGCACGTTGAACGCCTGCGCGAGCGCCGCCGCTTTGAGGCCCTGCGTATAACCCCCGATGTCGCGGACGTTAGGCTGCAGATAATCCACCGCTTCGCGCACGAGATACTCGCGCAGATACATGAGATCCGATGTGGCGGTGCTCCCTGCGGCGATCGGTATGGTGGTCTGCATGCGCAGCTTCGCCATCAATCTCGGGTCGCCCTGCAACACCGGGTCCTCGAACCACATGAGATCGTAAGGCTCGCACAGCTTGGCAAGCCGCAGTGCCTGCGGATAGGTCGCACCCTTGTTCGCGTCCATCATGAGCTCGATCTTCGGCCCCACGGCTTCCCGCAGTCTGCGCACGCGATCCGCATCGACGAGGATATCCGCGTCGGTGGGCTGCCCCAGGATTTCGTCGAACTCGTGCGACCCGGCGGCCACTACCATTTTCAATCGCGTCTGCCCCTGCGCGATCAGCATGCGCGCCACCTCGATGAGCTCGTCCACGCTGTAGCGCGGCAAACCGAACGTGATGTAGGCCGGGATTTTCTGATGCGCGCCGCCCAGCAGCTTCCAGATCGGCTGGCCGAGCGCCTTGCCCTTGATGTCCCACAAAGCGATGTCGATCAGGCTTGCCGCGCAGTTCCACGCGCCCATGAAATACTTCCGTGCCGTTGCCCAGAACAGCCGTGCCCGCACCTCCTCCGGCCGCAGCGCATCCAGCCCCACGATCGCGGGCGCCGCTTCGCGGTTGATGAATTCCTTGATGCCGTACTTGAGCGGATACGCGACCAGCGCATGTCCCTTCAATCCCTGGTCCGTCTCGATCTCGACGAAATCGGCAAGCGCATACTGCTCCTCCTTCACCAGCGGAAACGTGAACGGAATGCGCAGCAGCCAGCATTTGACCTTCGCGATTTTCATGTCGTTTCTCCCTTGGCCCGTGATGTCACTCGTTGCACTTCGTTAGTGATGCCATTGCACTGGTGACGTCGCCCGCGTTACCGACATCGCGCCGCCGGCGATGAAGGCGGGGAGCTTTGGCATCGCGCCCAGCGCGACATCACCGGCGAACCCGTCGTCACTGCTTTTGCATCAACCCCACCGACTGCAGAAAATCGACCATCTCGTTGCGCTTGACCTGGAGGTATTGCGCAAAGTCGACGCTGTTCATGTACGTGTCCTCGTACATCATGCGAGCGGCGAACTCGCGCCACATCGGGCTCGCGTGGACGCGCTGCATGACGTTTTCCATCACCGTCACGGCCTCCTTCGGCACGCCGGCCGGCAGCGCAAATCCGCGTCCGGTTCCGACGACGATCTTGTAGCCGAGCTCTTTGAGCGTCGGCGCATCCGGTACCGCGGGCAGGCGCTTCTCGCCCGTGACGGCAAGCACGCGCATCTTCTTCGCCTCGACCTGCGGGAACATCTCGCTCAGGTTTTCCGTCGTGAACGGCACGTGGCCGCCGAGCACGGACATCGCCGCATCGGCGCCGCTCTTGAACGGAACGAACTTGAATTTGGCCCCCGTTTCGCGCTCGATCAGATACAGCAGCAGCCTGCCGGTCCCCGTCGCGGAAGCAACGCTCGCGGCAATCTGGTTCGGCTCGCGCTTGCCCGCTTCGATGAGGTCTTGCATGGTTCCGTACTTCGACTCGGCCTGCACCGCGACCGCCTGGGCGTCCATCGCGAGAAAGGCGAGCGGCGTGAAGTGCTCCAGCCCGTACCCCTGCTCCGGACGTGCGGCCGCCGTGAGGAAGGTCCCGCTCGCAACGGTGAGGATGACGTGCGGGTCGCCACGCTTGCTCTTGATGTAATTGTAGGCAACAGCGCCGCTGCCGCCGCTGCGATTGGACACCGTCACCGGCTGCGAAAGCAGCTTCTCCTTGGTGATGATGTCTGCCACCGCGCGTGCGAAGACGTCGGTGCCCCCACCCGGGCTGGTATGCACGACGAGCTCGAGCGGCTTGGTGGGAAAGCTTTGTCCGTATGCCGCGACGCCCCAGGCAGCCGCCATGCAGCCGATGAGGAATGGAAACC
>JBLNBW010000095.1:0-4643 GCA_050260255.1 Rhodospirillaceae bacterium
ATCGGATGACGAACAAAAGTAAAAGCCCGCACAGGACGTTAGCGCGTCGTGGCGGGCTTTATGGCAAAGGTGATGGGAACTACCTTTGTCACCTGCAGCTTGCTTTGGCAAAGCGGCCCAATGGTAACACCGACGGGGGCTGTAGGCAACCGAATGTTCCCTCAACCTGCGGGAGATTCCCCTCGCCAATCCCGAGGCGCTTGAGCGACTCGTTGTCGAGGTGGATCTGCAGGCCGTTGGGATATGCGCCTTCAGTGCCGCGTCGTAGTCGAATCCGCTATCGACTCTCACGGCATCCGGCTCCTCCGGCACAACGACACTCCCCTGCGGGGCGGGGGAGAGGTTATACCGCGCACGAAGATCGTCCGCGAGCAGCGGGTATTCCTTCTCGCAGGCATCGGCATAGGCGGTAAGCGCTGCCTTGGCGAAAGCATCATGCGTCATGTCGAGAACGAAGTAATCGCAGCCGTGATGTTTGCCACCAGGGGCACTGCTTCCGTCTGTACGCTCGACGTTGAACTTGTGATACAGACCGCGTGATTTGTCGCCCACGATTTAGTCCCCCGAGTGATTGCCAGATTCCGCAATGGCGGACAGCAGCATTGAGCGGTATTGCCCGATGGACTGATAAGAAATAGCGAGCGAGTCATCCGCAACCAGACTCACAAGCCGATTTGCCCTCGCGCACTGCTCGACGATCTGCGCGGCCGTGACGGGTCGGGTGTAGAGCGCGACAGCGGCGGGACCGCCAGGATGCTTTGTGATGACGCCGCAGCTACCGGCCGCCACTATGGTTAAATCGACGGGGTGGCAGTAGCCCACCGGCTGTTCCTCGCTCACCGCCTCCGCGCACTGACGGGGAGGGGGGGTGTTATTAGCATCATTCATCATCGCCCTCCATGAGCTTCGCAACGTCTTTGACGATGGCATCTGCAGACCGCGTAGAAAGGGCGGCGAGCATATCCGCAACTTTTGACGTTGGTATTCCCTTCAGCTTCATGTCTGCATCGAACCCGTCGAAACGGGCGTAGCAGTGAATCATCGAGCAGTCGTCGTGCGCGGTGTCGTTTTCGATATAAAACAAAATCGGCTGTCCGTTGGACGCATAGATAATGCGCATCCACGTCACCGCCTCGCTCGCTGGAGGCGCTGAGCTTTCGGCTTTGAACCACTCCTGCGGCGTTGGCAGTTTGTTCCCGGCCGAATCGTGCGTTGGAACTTCACCCCACGCCACCGGCTCCCCACTCGGGGGAGAGAGGGAACGCAGGGCCATTGCACACAACTGGCGAATCTCGCTACCAACGATGATTGCTTTGTCGTCTTTGGAGCGTTCGCGCAATTCCTCGATCTGCTCTCTCGTCAGTTCATCGCTCATCGTTTCTGCTCCTGGGGTGGTGAGGGCGGTGTCTATGCGCATGTCCTCAGTCAATCGTCCACCGCAGTAGCAGCAAAACTCCATGCGGTTCTCAGACGGTCCGCCATCAGTAAATACGAACGCTTGCCCACAAGAGGTATCGAAATACCCGTCTTCGTTCTTCGTCCAGAGGCACGTTGCGACATCCCTCGCATCCTCCCCACCCGCCTGCGCGGTCCGCTCGGCAAGGGCGGCGCGGATGGCATCGTGAATCAATTCATCGACCAGAAGCGGAAAACCGCCACGCTTGCGGTCTAGGTATTTCTGCGTGTATTTACACGCTATGTCGTAAGTCCGCTCCTCCGAGAGCGTCTGCTTGTCGGTCATTTCGTTGGCTCCTTTGCGGAGCGCTCCATCTTCGCCAGGATGGCGTCCCTGATGCGCTTTTCCTCGTCGGTCTTGTGACCGAAAAGCCATGTGTCATGGCCCGCCATATACTGCTTGTGGGCGATGATCGTCATCACGCAGAGCCACAGCCAGAAGCCAATAGCGTTAGCGGTTGCCGCGTCCATCATTTCGCCTCCTTTGCGAGAGCGGCGCGGGCAGCGGCCCATGCCTTCGGCTTCGCTTCCTCGTATTCGTCTTGCAGGGCGATGCACATTTGCGATGCGGGCGGATACGCCTCCATCTGCTCCTTGATGTCCTTCAACCGCACCAACTCACTCAGCGCCTCCCGCAACTCTTTCACCCGCGCCTCTGCGGCGGTGGCGCGCTGCAAAGCCCTATCTATGGCCGCGTCCTTCAGGCATTCGCTTTGCCGTTGCTCAGCTATCCGCCCGTTTGCTGTCGCGAGGGCGGAACGCAGGCGCACACATTCCTGCTGCAGCCGGTTGATCTGCTGCTCGGCCGCGCAGTCCCGCTCGCACGGGTCGCCGAACAGCACCGGGCAATGCGGATCGCCCTGCAGGCATTGCAGCGCCTCAATGACGACAGGTTTTTTGCGGAACAGCTTGGCCTCAATTCCTTCTTCGCGGTCAGTCATGGGTGGCTCCTGGGCGGCTTTTCTACACTCGCTCAGTGCATATTTTCTCGGACATGGAGCCGGAGGATTGTCGTCAGGATGGCAGGTGCACGGCCTCGCATCCTTCGCATCCCCGTTTTCGCGCAGGGCGTTGAGGATGATGTTGCGCAGTTCGTCATGCGTCACCAGCATCGCCTCGGGCCAATCGGCGGGGCTGTTACGATCCGACAACTCCGCTACTTCGCGGCAGATAACCTCGGCTATCCGCTCCTCCGAAAGCTCGCTCAACGGGCGGGGAGGGTGGGCGTAGAGTTGAGTATTGGGCGGAAGCGGCACATTCACAGCTGCGGCGCAGCCATGTATTACATAGCCCACCGGATCGTCGGACGGATCGGCGGGAGAGGCGCGGCGGTTCCATGCCTCGACGGCCTCGCGCTCGGTATTTCCTGACACGCTAGGGCACACGGCGCAGTCGTCGTTTTCGCACGAGATCATGCGCTTCGTCGGCTTACCGCCATGCCACGGTTCAATCGTCGGTTGTGCCCCGCAGAACGGGCATGGCTTCAGTTCGTTACTCATGCTTCGCCTCCTTTGCGTCCAGTAGTTCCGCGCCGACGATGTTCTTAAAGGAATACGTGCCGACTTCGCGTAGGAACGCTTCGAGTTCAGGCACGTCAACGTCGAACGTCTTGTATTCCACGCAGACCTCGCCGCCGACATTGGCTGCCATTCCAGCGTCGCACGTCCTCACCACCAAGCGGATCACTTCGCCTCCTTTGCGAGAGCGGCGTTAATTCGCGCTTCATCTTCTGGTGATACTCGCGCTTGTGCCGCCATCCAGTTATCGACCTGTTCCTGCGTCATTTCTTGCGGGCAGTATTCCAGCATCAGGGCGTCGATCTTGGCTTGCAGCTCCGCGCACCGCGACTCGGCGGCTCTCAGCCTAGCGCTGTCTCGCGCCCAAGCTTCGTTGTCGAATTGCCACTCCCGCTCCACCTGCGCTATCCGCTCCTGCGCGTCCCTTGCCTCTCCAATAAGCCGCTCACGCTCACTCGCCAGGAACTTTCCCGCCTCCTGCGCGGCGGCGAGAGCGGTTTCTAATTGCTCAATCCTCGTCGCGCACCGAAGCAGCCACTTGTAAGACGCATTGGAGTGCACAGAATAAGTGCTCGGGTTCTGCGCAATTCCGCGAATGATTGCCGGCGTCACCTTCTTCTTGTCGATAATCGGCGTCTCGCTTTGGCTCATGTCACTCCTCATCCGTCGGATAGGCGACACTTCTCGGATCCACCCGGAAGTAAATGCCGCTGGCCGTCATCTCTCCGCAGTCGCAGCAGGTTTCTTCGTGGCGCTCGGTCAACGGATGAGCGGTGCGGGCCGGGAACCTGGCGGCGAAGCAGCGGGCGCAGATGGGTTGGTCGGTCATGCGTCGTCCGTGCGTTGCAGGCACTTGAGTGTCACGCCCTCCGGCGCCTCGATGATGAGTGCCGGGCTGTAGGGTCGGTCGCCGCGGTCGACGCGCATCGGCCACGCCGGCAGCGGCTTCTCGTCGTCGTCATCGGCGTGCGCCACGCCGATCAGCCAGCCGGTCGCGCCGCCCGGGCAGTACTGGCCGACGACCAGGAGAGAATCGCCATCGGGCGCCGTGACGAGGTATTCGACGGGCTCCCCGCTGGCGCAGTTGTCGAAGTCATCGCGGAAGTGCGCGACTTCGCCGAAAGTGTCGTCGCTGCAGCCTTCAAAACGCAGTTGCGGCATAATCGCCTCTTCTCACGTAAGTCGTTGATTAAAAAGGAATGTCGTCGTCCATCTCATCGAACGCGCCGCCCCCACTCTTCGCGGGCGCCGGCCGGCTCGCCGGCTCCGCATCCTGCCGCGCCGGCCGCTCGGACTGCTCGCCGTCGCGCTTGCTGCCGAGCAGTTGCATGCGGTCGGCGACGATCTCGGTGCTGTAGCGGTCCTCGCCTTCCTTCGTCTGCCACTTGCGCGTACGCATGCGGCCGGCGACGTAGATTTGCTGGCCCTTCTTGCAGTACTCGGCGATGATCTCGGCCAGCTTGCCGAAGGCCGAGCAGCGCACCCATTCGGTGCCTTCGGAGTCCTTGCCTTTCCAGCCGCACGCCAGGCTGAAGCTCACCACGGCGTCACCTGACGGCAGGTAGCGCGTTTCCGGGTCGCCGCCGAGGCGGCCGATGAATTGGCACAGGTTCAGGTCGTTGCTTGCCATCTACTTCTCCTTGTTCATGCGTTCACGTTGCCGGCGCAGCC
>JBLNBW010000096.1:0-4835 GCA_050260255.1 Rhodospirillaceae bacterium
TCACGCTCAAGGTGGCCACGATGGCGCGCGACCTCGCGCGTTATCCGACCACCCGCGACATCTGGTTGCCGGGCGGCTTTCCGCCTGTCACGGCGCCCGGTGCGGCCCTGGGCCGTCTCAAGCTTCGCGGATTGGCTGACACCATGCGGCGTCTCGCAAAGGCCGGACCGCGCGATTTCTACGAGGGTGAAATCGCAGCGGGGATCGTGAAGGACCTCGCCGCGATGGACGGGACGATCGCCGCAGCCGACTTGAAGAACTATCGCGCGCGCATCGTGGAGCCGCTCGAAACCGAGTATCGTGGCGCTCAATTTGCGCTCGCTCCGGGCTTAAGCGCCGGGCCGTCGATGAAGCGCGCGCTCGGCGCGCTGTCGGAAGAGAAAATGCGCCGCGGACCTCATGCCGACGCATTTCTCGCCTATGCGCGCATATTGCGCGATACCTATGCCGAGCGGCTCGCGACCATGGGGGAGACCAGCGACCATCGCGATCCTTCGACGACCACACATCTGTGCGTCGTCGACCGCCATGGCAACATGGTGGCGCTCACCCAAACGCTGCTCTCCGTCTTCGGATCCAAGGTCGTACTGCCGACCAGCGGCGTGCTGATGAACAACGGCATCATGTGGTTCGATCCGCGGCCGGGTTCGCCCAACTCGCTCGCGCCCAACAAGCGACCGCTGACGAACATGTGTCCGCTCATCGTCCGGCGCAACGGCAAAGGGTGGTTCGCCATGGGCGCCTCCGGCGGCCGCAAGATATTCCCGGCCGTCTATCAGCTGTCGTCCTTCCTCATCGATCACGGCATGACGCTCGAGGATGCGTTTCATCAGCCGCGCATCGATGCCAGCGGCGGCGATACGGTAGGCGTCGATCCGCGGCTGCCGGACGCCGTACGCAAGGCGCTGGCCGACAGGTTTCCGGTGAACGAGACCGAGCTCGTCGTCTATCCGACGAACTTTGCGTGTCCGAGCGCCGTGTATCGCGACCCGGACAGCGGCGAGCATTACGGCATCACCGACGTCCTCTCTCCGTGGTCGGGCGCCGTCGCGGAAGACGTGTAACGGAATAAGCTCGCCCCAGGTACCGAACAACGACGAACAATCGAGGAGCACGATGAAGAAGGCGACGGCTGCCGTGCTCGCATGCGTGGCATGCGTTTCAGCGGCATACGGACAAACGGTCCCGGACTTTCCTCAGCGTCCATTGCGTCTCATCACCGGTTTTCTGCCGGGCGGCGTGAGCGACACCATAGCCCGTGTCGTCGGCGAAAAATTGGGCGAGCGCCTTGGTCAGCGCGTCGTCGTCGATGGACGGCCTGGGGCGGGAGGCGTGCTGAGCATGGAGCTCGCCGCGAGCGCGAATCCCGACGGCCATACGTTGTACCTCGGACAACCCGTCATCACGATCAGTCCGAACTTCAAGCGCAAGCCCCCTTTCGATCCGATCACAGCATTCGCGCCGGTCTCCCAGATCGGCACCGGTCCCACGATGCTCACGGTGCATCCCGGCCTGCCGGTAAGCTCGGT
The DNA here is from genome assembly GCA_050260255.1 of Rhodospirillaceae bacterium. Lineage (GTDB taxonomy): Bacteria > Pseudomonadota > Gammaproteobacteria > Burkholderiales > SG8-41 > JAQGMV01. Next base: position 1,530 of record JBLNBW010000096.1, read on the forward strand.
GAAGGAATTGATCGCGCACGCGCGCACACAATCCGGCGGCCTGCGTTACGGGTCCTCGGGCCCCGGCACGACGAACCACTTTTCGGGCGAGCTGCTGCGGGTGATGGCCGGCATGCCGCTCACGCACGTCCCGTACCGCGGCGCGGCCAACGTGGTCGTCGCAGCGATACAAGGCGAGATTCACATCGCCTTCCTGCCGCTGCTTGCCGCCATACCGCACGTCAAGGCAAACCGGTTGAAGGGTCTCGCAGTCACCAGCGCCAAACGCAGCAAAGCCGTTCCCGATCTGCCGACCGTGGCCGAGACGATACCCGGCTACGCCGTCGAAGCGTGGTACGGCATCGTCGTACCCGCCAAAACACCAACGGCGATCGTGCAGAAGCTCAACGGAACGCTGGCGCAAGTGCTTGCCGCGCCTGAGGTGCGAGAGCGTTTGGCGGGTCAGGGAGTAGAGGTCGATCACCTCGGGCCCGCGCCGTTCGCCGACATGATTCGCAAAGATGCAGCGCGCTGGGCCAAGCTCGTGAAGGAAGGCGGCATCACGTTGGAATAGCGCGGCACCGGTATTCATAGGAGAGGAGGAGCTCATGCGCACAAGAAAAATCGTACGAATGGTGGCGTTCGCGTCGGCGATTACGGGCCTTCACGCGGCAGTCCATGCGGCCGAAGACTTTCCGCGGCGGCCGCTGCGCTTCGTGGTCGGCTTCCTGCCAGGCGGGCCGAGCGACACGATAGCGCGTGTGGTCGGCGCTAAGCTCGGGGATGGCCTGGGCCAAACGGTGATCGTCGACAACCGTGCCGGCGCCGGCGGCAACGTGAGCGCCGAGATCGTTGCCCACGCGCCGCCCGACGGACATACACTGCTCCTCGGCACCGGCGGACCGCTCGTCATTGCGCCCATCATCGCACAGAAGATCAACTTCGATCCCGACAAGGACTTCGCGCCGGTCTCCAATCTCGGCGACTCGATGAGCATCCTGTGCGCACACCCGTCGCTGGCCGCGAATTCGGTGAAGGATCTCATCGCACTTGCGCGCGCGAAGCCGAACGAGATCAACTACGCGTCGTCCGGCGTAGGAACGGCCAATCATCTTGCGGCAGAGCTCCTTTCGAGCATGGCCAATATCAAGCTCACGCACGTGCCGTACAAGGGAAGCGGTGCGGCGCTGCCGGCGCTCATCGGCGGTGAAGTGAAGCTCGGTTTCGGCCCCCTGCTTCCGGCGATACCGCACGTCAAGGCGGGCCGACTGAAGGCGCTGGGCGTAACCGGTCTCAAGCGCTCGCCCGCCGCACCGGAGATCGCAACCATCGCCGAACAGGGCTTGCCGGGCTACGAAGTGAACTCGTGGTACGGCGTCTTCGTCCCGGCGCAAACGCCCAAGGCGATCGTCGCCCGCCTGAACCGGGAGATAGTGCGTGTCACTGCACTGCCCGATGTAAAGGAGCGCCTTTCGAAAGACGGGGTCGAAGCATCGGGCAGCACGCCGGAAGCATTGCGCAACATCGTAGCCAACGAGAAGAAGCTCTGGACGCGCGTCATACGGGAGGCGCGCATCAAGATCGAATGACCATGGCGGACGGCGCCCGCGAACCGGGAACCCATAAGGCGCCGCGCTTGTCCGTAACGCATGAACGCGCACTCTCGTCCCATTTTGCCCGGGCTCGCGCTGCTCCTCGCCCTGCTTGCCGTCTCGCTCCCGGGCTGCATGAGCATGGTGGGCCTGGGTTATGGCCACGCCGGCAGCGTCGCCGCCTGGAAAGCCGATCAGTATTTCGATCTGGATCCCGATCAGGAACGCGCATTTCGGGAACGTTTCGACGCGCTGTACACATGGCACCGGTACGAGCAGCTGCCGGAATACGTCGCATTCCTCGGCGCGAGCAGAGACCGCCTCCAGCGCGGCGTGACGCCCGAAGATATCGAGTGGTTCACGGAAGGGCTGAAAGCGCGTTACCGCCTCGTCGCAAAACGCGCCGCGAACGATGCGGCCGCCCTGCTCGCCACCGTGACTCCGCAGCAGATCGACAATCTGCAGCGGCGCTGGAACAAGGACAATCGCAAGTTCGCCGACGAGCACAAGGTGAACGGTACGCTGCAGGAGCGCCAGCGAGCGCGCGCGAAGCGCCTTTTGAGCCAGATCAGGAACTGGGTCGGCAGCCTCACCGAGAGACAGGAGGCGCGCATCAGCGACCTCGCTTATGCCTTGCCTGACACCGAGCGCCTGCGATACGAGGACCGTGTGCGCCGCCAGCAGGAGTTTGTTCAGTTGCTCGGCCGGCGCAACGAAGATCGAAAGATGTTCGCCGCTGCGCTGGCGCAGTGGCTGTCGGACTGGGAAACCGGCCGCGCCCCCGAGTACGCGCGCCTTTCCGAGCAGGCCTGGAAGCAGCGCGTCGACCTGTACGTGGCGGTATGGCAGATGCTGACCGCCGAGCAGCGAGCCAACCTGCTGCAGCGCCTGCAGAACCACATATCCGAGTTCCGGCGGCTGTCGCAGAGCGGCTGAGCTCGCCGCAAGGCGCGGCCTGCTAGAATACGCGCCTTCGAGCCTGCCCTCACCGTCATGCCGAATTACGCACGCCCCATCGCCTCCAAGCTGCCGCGCGTCGGCACGACGATATTCACCGTCATGTCGCGTCTCGCACAGGAACATGGCGCGATCAATCTCTCGCAGGGCTTTCCCGATTTCGACTGCGCGCCAGAACTGCGCGCGCTGGTCACGAAGTACATCAATGCCGGGCTGAATCAATATCCGCCCATGGCCGGCGTACCCGCGCTGCGCGAAGCCGTCGCCGAGAAGGTCGAACAGCTGTACGGCACGGCCTACGATGCCGAGCACGAAGTCACCATCGTCCCGGGTGCGACGTACGGCATCTACACCGCCATGGCGGCGCTCGTGCGTCCCGGCGACGAGGTCATCCTCTTCGAGCCGACGTACGACAGCTACGCGCCCGCCGTCGAGGTGCATGGCGGAAAGCCGGTATACGTTCAGCTGACGTATCCGGAATATGCAATCGACTGGAATGCGGTGGAGCGTGCGATCACGCCGCGCACGCGTGCGATCGTCATCAATACGCCGAACAATCCCACCGCCAGCGTGCTGTCGGCAGAAGACATGCGCATGCTGGCAGCGATGTTGCGGGACACAGACATCGTGGTGGTGAGCGACGAAGTCTACGAGCACATCGTCTTCGACGGTCACAGGCATCAATCCGTCGCACGCATACGAGACCTCGCGGATCGCAGCTTCATCGTCTCGTCGTTCGGCAAGACGTATCACGTGACCGGCTGGAAAATGGGTTACG
>JBLNBW010000097.1:0-8403 GCA_050260255.1 Rhodospirillaceae bacterium
GCGATATGAACGCTACCGTATGGCAGTTGTGCGTGGCGAACTGCGGAAAGATGCAACCGTGCGCGGCTTGCGCTTTCAGGAGGATTTGGGCGCACGCCATGTACGAAACGTCGGTCGCCGCTTTTCGCGTATAGACGGGATAGCCGTCCAGACCGAGGACTTGAGCAAGCTTGATCTCGGTGTCCCAGTACGCGCCTTTCACAAGACGCACCATGATTTTGCGTTGCGTCGCAGCCGCCAGCTCGGCGACCCATTCGCACACCGGCAATGCCCGCTTCTGATATGCCTGCACTGCAAGCCCGAGACCGCTCCATCCCGCGAGCGAGGGTTCGTGAGCGAGCCGCTCGAAGATTTCGAGCGAAAGCAGCAATCGGTCGGCTTCTTCCGCGTCTATCGTCAGCGGTATGTCCGCTTCCGCGGCAGTGCGGCATAGCGCGATCACACAGGGCAATAGCTCGGCGAAAACGCGCTCGCGCTGAGCCATCTGAAAACGGGGGTGCAGCGCCGAAAGCTTGACCGATATTCCCGCGCGCTCTTCGATGCTGCGCGCGCGAGAGGCATGCTGCGCAAGGTCCCCGATCGCGGCGAGATAGGCCTCGAAGTAACGCTCGGCATCCGCTAAGGTTCGCGCGGCTTCACCCAGCATGTCGAACGAGTAGCGATAGCGTGGCCGTTGCGCCGCACGGGCCAGGGCTTGCCGCATGTCCTCCCCGGCGACGAACTGGTCGGCCAGGATTTGCACCGCATGGCGTATGGCCGTGCGCACCAGCGGCTCGCCTGCGCGCGCCACCAGTTTCTTGAGCACGGCCTCGGGCGAGCCGTCGGCGTCGTGCCATGCGGCGAGTCGGCCCGTCAGCACGAGCGCCCACGAAGCGGCATTCATCAACGGGTGCCCGAAGTCGGTAGCCTCCCACTGCGTTCCGCCAAGCTTGTCCCGAATCAGCGCATCGGCGGTCTGGGCATCGGGAATGCGCAGCAGCGCCTCCGCCAGGCACATCAGCACGATGCCTTCGCGGCTCGACAAGCTGTACCGCTGCAGAAATGCTTCAGCGGCCAGCGATTGGCCGGAGCTGGCGCGGACGGCGCCCGCGAGGCGCAGCGCGTCGGCTGCAATCGCTTCGCGTTCGGTAGCGGGCAAGTCGAGCCGCGCGCGTACCGCCGCAACGGCCTCTCCTTCGTCGATGCGGTAATCGCGCAGCACCGATTCCCAGGCAGAGGCAGCTGCAGAGACGGGATCCTGACGAAGGTTCATGCCAGGCTCCTCGTGAGGGCGCTGGGCCGGGTGGCTACCGCATGACGAACGGATTCGGCACTTCGGTGGCGGTCGAGATCCAGACGCTCTTCGTCTGCAGGTATTCCTTGATCATCTCCTGACCGCTCTCGCGGCCGATGCCGCTCCGCTTGTAGCCGCCGAAAGGCGAGAGATACGACACGGCGCGATAGGTGTTGATCCATACCGTACCAGCCTGCAACTTTTCGGCCATGACGAGCGCCCGGCGCATGTTCTGCGTCCACACACCGGCTGCCAGCCCGAACACGACGTCGTTGCCGATTGCTATGGCTTCCTCTTCGTCCTTGAATGGTATGACCGACAACACCGGGCCGAAGACTTCTTCCTGCGCGATGCGCATCGTGTTCCGCACGCCGGTAAAGACGGTAGGCTCGACGAACCAGCCGTTGCCGCACTCGGGCCGCGAGGCGCGGGCGCCGCCCAGCACGGGGTTCGCGCCTTCGCTCTTCGCGATGTCGATGTACTTGAGGATTTTCTCGAACTGCGGCGGATTCGTGACGGGACCGACTTGCGTCTGCAGACTCATCGGGTCGCCCATCCTCGCGGTCTTGCCCAGCGCGACCAGCTTCTCGACGAACTGATCGTGTATCGATTCCTGCACGAGCAGCCGCGACCCGGCAATGCAGGTCTGTCCCGTAGCCGCAAAAATGCCGGAGATCACGCCTTTTACGGCGTTATCCACGTGCGCGTCGTCGAACACGATGTTCGGCGACTTGCCGCCCAGCTCCATCGTGACGCGCTTTAGTCCCCGTGCAGCCGTCTCGTATATCTTCTGCCCCGTTGCGTCCGACCCCGTGAACGCGACCTTCGCCACGTGCGGATGCTCGACGAGCGGCGTGCCTACTTCGGCGCCGAAGCCGGTCACGACGTTCACCACACCCGGTGGAAGACCGGCCGCTTCGACGAGCTTCATGAACTCCAGCGTCGACGCCGAGGTGTATTCGGACGGCTTCACGACCACCGTGTTGCCGGCCGCGAGCGCCGGCGCAAGCTTCCAGGCGAGGAGCAGCAGCGGCGAGTTCCAGGGAATGATGGCGGCGACGACGCCCAGCGGCTCGTAGCGCGTGTAATTGAACGTGTCCGGCTTGTCCGTCGGTATGACCGCGCCTTCGATCTTGTCCGCGAGACCGGCGTAGTAGTAATACCACTGGGCCATGTACGCGGTCTGCGCGCTCATTTCGGCATAGAGCTTGCCGTTGTCGCGCACCTCGATTTCCGCGAGAAACTTCGACTTGTCCGCTATGAGATCGGCCAGCTTGCGCAGCAGCGCGCCGCGGCGGGTCGCAGTGAGCCTGGGCCATTCTCCGGCGGTGTAGGCCTTGCGGGCGGCTGCTACGGCGCGATCGACGTCGGCCGCATTGCCTCGAGCGACCCGGGCCCACGGGCGGGCGGTGTAAGGGTTGTCGCTTTCGAAATAGACGCCGGACGAGGAGGGGACCCATTCGCCGTCTATGTACATGTCGTACTTCGCCAGTGCGCTGCCGTCCATGGTCGTGGCTCCGTAAAGCAGGGAGGTTACCGTAGCGGCTGGCGGGGAGTGAAGCCGTGCACCGTGCCGCTGCACCGGCGCGCTATACTTCGCCGATGGATGCAGAGCACGAGGTCCGCATGTTGTACGAGCAGCTGCTGCGCAGCTGGAACCGCCGCAATGGCGGGGAGTTCGCCGCGCTGTTCGCCGAGGACGGCCACGCCATAGGGTACGATGGGACCGTGCATGCGGGCCGCGCGGCGATAGAAGCCGATCTCGAGCGCATATTCGCCGAGCATGCGACGCCCGCCTATGTCGGTCTCGTGCGCGGTGTCACCTTACTCGCCGACGATGTCGCGGTGCTCCGCGCGGTCGCCGGCATGGTGCCGGAAGGAAAGACCGATATCGAGCCGGCTCTCAACGCCGTACAGACGTTGACCGCGGTCAAAAGAGCCGGCGTCTGGCGCATCGCGTTGTTCCAGAACACTCCGGCGGCTTTTCACGGCCGCCCGCAGATGGCCGAACGCCTCACCGAAGACTTGCGCGAAGTCCTGCACGGCGCAGGCGGGCGATGGATGATCGGCCCGTCGCGTTCAGGAAAAAAATAGCGCGCGCCCGATGCAGCAACCCACCGTCAATTCCGGCACGTCGCATTCGATGCGGCCTTTGCGCGCCCTCTACGCCGGGATTTTTATTGCGCAGTTGGTCGGCGCAATTGCGGGACTGTCGATCGCCCTCTATCCATCATGGTTCGAGAATTTGTGGAAGGGGGCGGCACTGCTCACGCTGCCGGGTTATGCGGTCGGCTGGGGCGCACAGAAAAAAACCGGCCCTGTCGCGCTGCAGGTACATGGCAACACGGTGCGGCGCATCGGCGTGGCGGCGGCGATGTTGTCCATCGCAGTATTTTCCATGCCTTTCGGGCGTTGAACCGCCCGCGCGCGCATGCAAATCCGGAGGAGCCTGTCATGATGAACGTCCGCACGGCACGCACGCTCACGCGCTACAACCAGTGGGCCAACGAGATCATATTCGACGCGGTGGCGAAGCTGCCGGAAGGCGAGGCGGTCCGCGACCGGCAGTCGCTGTTCAAGAACATGGTGCACACGCTCAACCACAATTACGTGATAGACCGCATCTTCCAGGCCCATCTCGAAGGCCGTGAGCACGGCTACACGGCGCGCAACACGCCGTCGCATCCGCCGCTCGACGAGCTCTGGCGCGCGCAGAACGAAGTCGACCGCTGGTACGTGAGCTGGAGCGACGGACTCACCGACGAGGCGCTCGACGAGCCCATCGAGTTCGAGTTCGTGGGCGGCGGCAAAGGACGCATGACGCGCGGGGAAATCCTGCTCCATCTGGTGAACCACACCTCGTACCACCGCGGCTTCGTCGGCGAAATGATGTACAAGGTGCCGGTGCGCGCACCGACGACGGATCTCACCGTGTTCCTCAGAGACGCGCGTCCGGAACTCGACTGAAAGAGAATTCCAAGAAGCGGAGGAGTAACCATGAAACGTGCTTGGCTGCTGATAATCGCCGCCGCGCTCGGTGCGGCTGCCGGAATTGCGCAGGCTGCTTATCCCGATCGTCCCGTGCGGATCATCGTGCCGTATCCGCCGGGCGGGAATATCGACATCACCGCGCGCGCTATCGCACCTGGGCTCGGTGAAGCACTCGGCACGACGGTGGTCGTCGACAATCGCGGCGGCGCGGGCGGAACGATAGGTTCCGAGCTCGCGGCCAAGTCGGCGCCGGACGGCTACACGATGCTGCTCGGCTCCACCGGCACGCTCGCGACGTCGCCGTTGCTCTATGCCAAGGTCGGCTTCGATCCGCTGAAGGATTACGCGTTCACGTCGCTGGTGTCGATCGTGCCGCTCGTGATGGTGGTGAACCCGGCGATACCCGCGAAGACCGTCAAGGACTTCGTCGCGCTGGCCAAGGCGCGGCCGGGACGCGTGACGATGGGCTCGGCGGGCACCGGCACGTCCAATCATCTCGCGGGCGAGTACTTCCAGAGCGTTGCCGGCGTCAAGCTCGTGCACGTGCCGTACAAGGGCAGCGGTCCGGCGCTGGTGGACCTCATGGGCGGGCAGATCGACTTGATGTTCGATCAGCTGTCTTCCTCGATAGGCTACATTCACGGCGGCAAGCTGCGCGCCATCGCCGTGACGACGCTCAAGCGCTCGTCGGGATTGCCGAACACGCCGACGGTCGACGAGTCCGGCTACAAGGGCTTCGAGGCAAGCACGACGACCGGGATTCTGCTGCCAGCTGCGACGCCGAAGGACATCGTACAGAAGGTGCACGCGGCACTGCTCAAGGTGCTGCAACAGCCGTCGGTCAAGGAAAATTTCGCGCGCTTCGGCGCTGAGGTCCTCGCCAGCAGTCCGCAGGAATTCGAAAAAGTCCTGCGCAACGAGATCGCGAAGTGGACGAAAGTCGTGCGCGAAGCGAATGTGAAAGTGGAATAACCCCCTGCAATGGAGAGATCGTGGATTTTACGCTGCCCGAAGAACTGCGCATGTTGCGCGAGACCGTCGCCCGCTTCACCCGGAAGGAGCTGATTCCGCTCGAATCGACCGTGATACGCCGGGAGGCGGAGCGCGGCTTGACCGACGCGCCGCTGCTGCCGCCGGAGGTGAGCGCCGAGCTGCAGAAAAAGGCGAAGGATATCGGCCTCTACGGCATCGACGTCCCCGAAGAGTACGGCGGGCAGGACCTCGGCATGATGGCGAAGGCCGTGGTGATCGAGGAGCTCAAGTACAGCATCACGCCTTTCCTGCTGCCGCCCGACAGCCCGAATCTCTGGATGCTGCGCGAGACGTGCAAGGGCGGCCAGATCGAGAAGTACTTTCTGCCGTATGCGCGCGGCGAGAAAAAAAGCGCCATCGCCATCACGGAACCCGCAGCCGGCTCGGATCCGGCGAACATGCAGACGCGGGCCGAGTACAAGAACGGCAAGTGGGTGCTGAACGGGCAGAAAATCTTCATCACCAACGCGCGCGCGGCGGACTTCATCATCGTCATTGCCGTGACCGATCCCAAGAAAGGCTCGCGCGGCGGCATGACCGCCTTCCTCGTCGACAAGGACACGAAGGGGATGACCATACCGTCGGTGTTCAGCACGATAGGGGAGCACGCGCCGTACGCCATCTACTTCGACAACGTCGAGCTGTCGGACGATCAGGTGCTGGGCGAGGTCGGCAATGCGTTCGCCCCCATGCAGAACCGGCTCGGCGTGCGCCGCATGGAGATCGCGTGCCGCGCAATGGGCTATGCGCGCCGATGCCTGGACCTCATGGTGGAGCAGGCCAACCAGCGCAAGACGTTCGGCGCACTGCTTGCCGACCGCCAGCAGGTGCAATGGTGGATCGCCGATTCGTTCCAGGAGCTCGAAATGGTGCGCTGGATCACGTGGCGCCTCGCATGGCGCATGGACCAGGGCCACAAGGACTGGCGGCGCGATGCGGCGATGGTGAAGCTGCAGGGCAGCGAGATGATAGGCCGCGTGGTGGATCGCGCGATGCAGCTTTACGGCGGGATGGGGATGACGAAGGATCTGCCGCTCGAGTACATCTATCGCGCCTGCCGCGTGTTCCGCATTTACGAAGGGCCGAGCGAAGTGCATCGCTGGTTCATCGCGCGCGATCTGCTGCGAAACGGCATACCCCAAGAACAGTAACGCTTGAATGGCGACAGGTGACGAAATGCAGGAGGTGAGGTATTGATGAAAAACGATCGCGATGGCGATGGGCAAACGATGAGCGCAGCCATCGCGCTCGATCGCATCGACCACTTCGTGCTCACGGTGCGCGATGTGGACGCGACGTGCCGCTTCTACACGCGTGTGCTCGGCATGGAAGTCGTGAAGTTCGGCGCGGGCCGCACGGCGCTCAAGTTCGGCAGGCAGAAGATCAATTTGCATCCCATTGAGAACGCAATCACCCTCAAGGCGGATGCGCCGACGCCCGGATCGGCGGATTTCTGCCTCATTACCCGAACGCCTATCGCGGCCGTGGCGGCGCACCTGGCGGCGTGCGGCGTGGCGATCGTAGCAGGTCCAAGCGAGCGCGCCGGCGCACTGGGACCGATCATGTCCGTGTACGTGCGCGACCCGGACTTGAATCTCGTCGAGATCGCGAACTATAGCGAAGGCCCCGGCACATCGGCCTCGTGATGTCTGTACCGTGCCGATACACCGGCGTCCCGACGCGCGGCTAGCGCCGGTGCGTTGCCGCACTGTGCCGGTATAGCGTTTGCTGTCCTCCAGACTTTCCTGGAGGGCCTATTCCAATGAGCACGATCACTGCGTGGGCCGCACAGCGCGTCGGCGGTCCGCTCGAGCCCTACGAGTACGACCCGGGGCCGCTGGGACCCGAAGAGGTGGAGATCGCCGTGGAGTACTGCGGTATCTGCCACTCCGACCTCTCGATGTTGAAGAACGAATGGGGCATGACGGCTTACCCTTTCGTGCCGGGACACGAGGCGATAGGCCGCGTCACCGCGCTCGGCGAGCACGCGAAAGGAGTGCAGATCGGTGAGCGGGTGGGACTCGGCTGGACCGCATCGAGCTGCATGCATTGCCGGCAATGTCTTTCCGGCGATCATCATCTGTGTCCGACGGCACAAGCCACCATTGTGGGCCGTCCCGGCGCGTTTGCGGATCGGGTGCGGGCGCACTGGGCGTGGGTGATGCGGATACCCGAAGGGCTCGATGCGTCGGCAGCGGGCCCGCTGCTGTGCGGCGGGATCACGGTGTTTGCGCCGCTGCTCGTGTTCGACGTGAAGCCGACGGCCCGCGTCGGCGTGGTGGGCATAGGCGGCCTCGGCCACATGGGGCTCATGTTCGCCAACGCATGGGGGTGCGAAGTGACGGCCTTCACCTCGAGTCCTTCCAAGGAAGGCGAAGCGCGCAAGCTTGGCGCGCACAACGTCGTGTCGAGCCAGGACCCGGAGGCGATGCGCTCCATCGCCGGCAAGCTCGATCTCATTCTCGACACGGTGAACGCGCCGCTCGACTGGGATGCGCTGATGGCGACGCTCGCCCCCAAAGGGCGACTGCACGTCGTCGGTGCGGTGCTGCAGCCGATTCCGGTGCCCGCGATGACGCTGATCATGGGGCAGCGCAGCGTGTCAGGCTCGCCGACCGGGTCGCCATCGGCGATCGACGCGATGCTCGATTTCGCGGCGCGCCACCGTATTGCGCCGCAGGTGGAGCACTTTCCGATGAGCAAGGTGAACGACGCGATGGAAAGACTCGCATCGGGGAAGGCGCGCTATCGCATCGTCCTGGATGCGGGCAAGGGGCAAGGGTAGCGTGCACGACGCACGTCCTTCGCGCTGCTCACTCCTGACGTCTCGCCGCAAAGGCCGTCACTCGAACGCCACGCGCCCCAGCAACGCTTCGCGAAAGCGGTTCTTGATGTGTGTGCCGTCGCGCAGCGGCAGCGTCATCGGCACTTTGTCCGTCGATACCTTCGCCACCGCGAAGACCGGTCCCTGCGTGTGGTACAGCTTCGGTATGAAGCCCTGCACTTCGGCGTCCGTGCGCAGCGTGGCCGTCTCGGCGAAGAGCGATGCTTTTGCGATGGCAGCCAGATCGACGCCCGCACCGGTGTGGGTGGCCTGCATGCCGGTC
>JBLNBW010000098.1:0-3493 GCA_050260255.1 Rhodospirillaceae bacterium
TGCTGGTCTCGGCGTGCACGGCACCCGAGGCGAAACCGGGCGCGAGCTTCCTCCCCCTGACGGTGGACTACCGCGAGTACACATACGCCGCGGGCAAGTTCCCGGGAGGCTTCATCAAGCGGGAAGGCCGGCCTTCAGAAAAAGAGATCCTCACAAGCAGGCTGATCGATCGTCCCATCCGGCCGCTCTTCCCCGAAAACTACAGCAACGAGACGCAGGTGATCGGGATGGTGCTGTCGGCCGATCCGGCCCGCGACCCCGACACACTCGCGATGGTGGGCGCGGCGGCTGCGCTCGCGATCTCCGACATTCCGTTTGCCCACACGTTGGGCGCGGTCCGGGTGGGGCTGGTCAACGGCACACTGATCGCCAACCCGACCTACGAGGAAATCCGCGAGTCGAAGCTGAACATCGTAGTGGCCGCCACTGACAGCGGCATCGTGATGGTTGAGGCGGGCGCGAACGAAGCCAGCGAGGAAGAGGTACTCCAGGCCATAGACTTTGGCCACGAGAACTGCCGCAAGATCATCGCGGGCATCCGCGAACTGGTCAAGCTGGCTGGCAAGCCGAAACCCGAAGTTCCGCCTCCGCCGTTCGACCAGGAACTGTTCGACAGCGTTACCGCGAACTTCCGCGAGAAGCTCACCGACGCCCTCGACGTGCAGAAGCACCCCAAGGTGGAGAGCTACAACCTGGTGGACGCGCTCCGCCGCGAGGCGGTCGCCGCTGCCGGCGAGGAAAAGGCCGAGATGGCCGGGCGCATGTTCGACCAGCTCAAGGAACGCATCTTCCGCGACCAGATCCTGAACGATCGCAAGAGGCCGGACGGCCGCGCGTTCGACGAGATCCGGCCGATTTCGATCGAGGTCGGAATCCTGCCGCGCGTCCACGGCTCGGCGCTGTTTACTCGCGGCGAGACGCAGGCGCTGGTGACGGTGACGCTCGGAACCAAGGAAGACGAGCAGCGGGTGGAGCCGCTGGAAACGGGCGCGAGCACGTCGAAGCGCTTCATGCTGCATTACAACTTCCCGCCGTTCAGCGTGGGCGAGGTCGGTTTCCTGCGCGGCCCCGGCCGCAGGGAGATCGGGCACGGCGCGCTGGCCGAGCGTGCGCTCGCGCTGATGGTTCCCGAAGAAGCGACGTTCCCGTACACGATGCGCGTGGTGAGCGACATTCTGGAATCGAACGGCTCGAGTTCGATGGCGTCGGTCTGCGGCGGGTCGCTGGCGCTGATGGACGCCGGCGTGCCGCTGGTTGCGCCGGTCGCGGGCATCGCTATGGGACTGGTTTCCGACGGTGAGCGGCATGCCGTTCTGACCGACATCGCGGGAGCCGAAGACCACTACGGCGACATGGATTTCAAGGTCGCCGGCACACGCGCGGGCATCACCGCGCTGCAGATGGACATCAAGGTAACCAACATCACGGCAGCCGTGATGAAGGAAGCGCTGGAGCAGGCGCGGCGCGGCCGGATGTTCATCCTCGACAAGATGGAGGCCGTGCTGGATGCGCCGCGGGCGGCGCTGTCGCCTTACGCTCCGCGGATCCTGACGCTGACCATTCCCGTGGACAAGATCCGCGAGCTGATCGGCCCCGGCGGCAAGATGATCCGCAGCATCACGGATAGCACGGGCGTGAAGATCGATGTCGAGGACGACGGCACGGTGCACATCTACTCGTCCGACGAGGCTGCCGCGTTGAAGGCGCAGCAGATGGTTTCTGACATCGCCGCCGTAGCCGAGATAAACAAGACGTACCTGGGCAAGGTGGTCCGGATCGTGGATTTCGGCGCTTTCGTCGAGATCTTCCCCGGCACCGACGGACTGCTGCACATTAGCGAGATATCCGAGAATCGCATCCGCAACGTGCGCGACGAGTTGCATGAGGGCGACCAGATACTCGTGAAGGTGATCGCCATCGAGGGCAATAAGATGAAGCTCAGTCGTAAAGCCGTGCTGCGGGAGCAGCGTGAGAAGCTGAAGCTGGGGAAGCACTAAAGCTCACGGCCGGGGCCGCGCTGCGCGGCCCCGACGGTCACGCAGGCCTCGCAGATGTTTTCGCAAACATTCGCAACCCACGACCTCGCAGTTGTCGCGCTGCTCGTTCTCCTGGAGGGTGTCCTCTCCATCGACAATGCTCTCGTTTTGGGCCTGCTCGCTAAGCGCCTGCCGAAGCACCAGCAGAAAAGGGCACTGACCTATGGGCTCGCCGGTGCTTTTGTTTTCCGCACCATAGCGATCGGAACCGCGGCGTATCTCTTGCACTGGCGGTTCGTGAAGCTCCTCGGCGGCGGATACCTGCTATACGTAGCGCTCAAGCATTTCATCTGGGATCGCCGACACCCGCACACCCACAGCGTCGAAGACGTCAGGGCCGGTAGCGGGTCCGCCGGGCACGCCATCGAGTGCACGAAAAGCGATCCCGCTCCCGAGCGTGGTGGCGCCGGCTATCCCAAGTTCTGGCCGACGGTGGCCGTGATCGAGCTGACCGACATCGCATTCGCCATCGACTCGATTCTGGCGGCGATCGCGCTGGTGGGAAGCGCGCCCGCCGGCCACACCGGTCCTCACCCGAAGCTGTGGGTGGTGATTACGGGCGGGATGCTGGGCGTGATACTGATGCGGTTTGCGGCCGTCGTGTTCATCAAACTGCTCGAAAAGTTCCCGCGATTCGAAACTTCGGCCTATCTTCTCGTGGCGGTGATCGGGCTGAAGCTTGTGGTGGACTGGGGCCTCAACACGCCCGACCACCCTCATGCCGCCGACTTCCACAGTCCGGACAGCCCGGCATTCTGGGCATTCTGGATTGCGATGGCGGCGTGTCTGGCCATCGGTTTTCTGCCGTCCAAGAAGCGGCAGCTTCCGGACTGAACTTCTTCACCCGCGCAGCGCGGCAAGCACGCCGCGCATGTACGCAAACGACTTCATCATGCCCGGGAGCGGATCGTCCGCGTCGATCTCGTACTCAAGGTGGACGGCGCGCCTGTAGCCCTGCCTTTTCAGCTCCCTGAAGATCTCCACCACCGGCATCGCGCCGTCGCCGACGGGCACCTGGGTCGCTCCGTCCCTCACATCTTTCAGGTCCTTGATGTGCACGTCGAACAGGCGCGCGCCCGCGCGCCGGATGGATGCGACGGGATCGCCGCCGGCCCGCGTCGTATGACCCACATCGACGCAGACGCCCATGCGCGCGTCCATCCCGTTGAGTGCGTCCAGCGCGGCCTCGGGCGTTGGGAACTCCTTGTCCTCCGGACCGTGGTTGTGCACCGCTACCGCGATGCCATACTCCTTGACGAAGTTCTGGATGCGCGGAAGCGTTTTGCGAGTCGCGCCGATCATCATCATCGGCATGCCGGCGTTCCTGGCGTAGTCGAAATATGAACGGATTTCGGCGGCGTCGTCGTTTTTGATTTATAAAAAGCCCCCCCCCCCGATTTAGATAAACCCATTTGGGAAAGAGGCGTCAGCCGCGGCAAGCACCATCGGCGAAAAGC
>JBLNBW010000099.1:0-19700 GCA_050260255.1 Rhodospirillaceae bacterium
AAGTCTTCGATCCGGAGTTGCAAGGCTCGTACATCGGCCAATGCATGAACGGTCTTGCGGAAGGGAAGGGCATTGCGGTAGGGACGGCGCGTTATGAGGGCGAATTCAAAGGCGGTCGCAAACACGGCCAGGGCATCAAGACCTGGCCGACGGGCGATCGCTACGAGGGGGAGTTCAAGGACGACCGCAAGGATGGTCGGGGGACCTACGTCTGGGGCACCGCCACACCGTGGTCCGGTCAGAAGTACATCGGCAGTTACCGCGATGACATGCGCGACGGCGACGGTACGTACGAATGGCCCGACGGCGAGCGTTACCTGGGACAGTGGCGGAAAGACGCGCCCATCGGCCCACCGACGGCTCGTCTGGCTGCACAGGCGCACGATGAACGGGTGCGCCTTGCGGCGGTCAGCAAACCGGGTCTTACGGTATGCCGGGAAATGCGTGTCGGCAGCGTGGTCCGCGACTGGGTGCGTGGCACGGTGGAGGCCGTCGCTGGCGACAAGATAGACGTAAAAATCGTCGATGCAGGCCAGTTCGAGCATCGCATCAAAGGTGTGGGCGCCACCAAGGGTGCCGTGGTGAACGACTGGGCTTTGATGTGGATGCCATGTAAACCGTGAGTGGTGACTAGAGCTCATCAAGAATGCCCGACAGGAGTTACAGGATCGAGGCGAAAAGCTCGTTGCTTTTGTCTTGTTAATCCTGTCCATTTTTTTGACAGCGCTTTTAGTTTCGGTCGTAGGCGACAAGACTCGAGCGTGAACATGGCGATGCACGGCTTTGTCGCCTGCCATATCCAGTTTTTTGGGATTCTCCGACACAGCCTTATACTGTCTCTGCATCTGTATTGATCCGTGTTCATCTGTGGCTTCTTTCTTAAGCAGTCTCCGTCATCGGCATGAAAAACCTCTGGGATCCCGCCGAAGCCGCTGGTTATAAGAGCGATCTCGCGCAGCGTGTCTATACATCTCGACTTCTCGGCCGCGATCCCGCACTCGTTCTCCACGGGGGCGGCAATACTTCCGTAAAGGTGCTGGAGCGCAACCTGCTCGGCGAAATGGAAGAGATTCTTTACGTCAAAGGAAGCGGCTGGGATCTCGCTACCATCAAGGAGGAGGGCTTCGCGCCGGTGAGGCTAGACCCCGTGCGCAGGCTCGCTCAGCTGCCCGCACTGTCCGACCCGGACATGATGAATACGCTCGCGACGCAAGTGACGCGAGCGGGCGCACCGGCACCTTCGGTCGAAACGATACTGCACGCGATATTGCCGTACAAGTTCGTCGATCACACGCACGCGGACGCGCTGCTCGCCATTACCAACACGACCGATGGCGAAGCGCGGGTGCGTCAGATCTACGGCGATGACGTGGTCGTCATTCCTTATGTCATGCCCGGTTTCGACTTGGCGCGATTATGCGCAGAGCGATTTCCCGTGCAGCGCACCACGTCGACGATCGGCATGGTGCTGCTCAATCACGGCGTTTTTTCATTTGGGGATACCGCGGAAGAGTCGTATGCGCGGATGATAGATCTGGTCAGTCGCGCCGAGGCGTACCTGGAGCGGAAAGGCGCAAAGCCGGCCGACTGGTCCGATGAAGCCGGCGGCTCGGTTGACGTCACCGAAGAAGTGGCGCTACTTCGCCATGCGATCTCCCAGGCGGCGGGCGCTCCGTTCATCGTGACATCTCATCCGTACGGCAGGTGCCTCGAATTTGCCCGGCGGCCCGACGTGGCCGACATCGCGCAACGCGGTCCCGCGACGCCCGATCATGTGCTCCGTACGAAGCGTACGCCATTGATAGGGCGCGATGTGGCAAGCTATGAGGAGGCGTATCGCGAGTATTTCAGCAGGCATGCACCGCATGCCGGGGAGACGAAGTCGATGCTCGATCCGGCGCCTCGTGTGATTCTGGACCCGGAACTGGGCATGTGCTGTGCCGGCCGCACGATCAAGGACGCGGACATCGTCAAGGATCTCTACAGCCACACGATCGATGTCATCACGGCAGCGGAAGCCTTGGGCGGTTACCGCGCGTTGCCCGAGAAGGATATCTTTGATGTCGAGTATTGGGATCTCGAGCAGGCGATGCTGCGTAAGACCGGTCAGCCGCCCGCCTTCGCGGGTGAGGTAGTGCTCGTCACCGGCGCTGCGTCAGGGATCGGCAAGGCTTGCGCGGAGCGTTTCCTGAAGCAAGGCGCGGCCGTAATTGGACTCGATATCGATCCACGGGTTGGCACCATTCATGATCGCCCCGATTACCTCGGTATCGAATGCGACATCACTGACGAAACAGCGATCACGGCGGCGATCGGGACCGCTGTTCTACGGTATGGCGGCATCGATATGCTCATCCTGAACGCCGGAATTTTCCCTGGCGGGCAATCTATTGGAACCCTCAGCACCAGCGAATGGCGCCGAGTGATGAGTGTCAATCTCGACGCGAATCTTGCACTGATGCGGCTGACGTTGTCCTTGCTCAAGCTTGCGCCCAGGGGTGGACGCGTAGTGATCGTCGGCTCGAAAAATGTTCCGGCGCCCGGGCCGGGCGCAGCGGCGTATTCCGCATCCAAGGCGGCGCTTACGCAACTGGCCCGCGTGGCGGCGTTGGAGTGGGGTGGCGCTGGGATACGCGTCAATACTATCCATCCGAACGCAGTATTCGACACCGGGATATGGACGGACGACGTGCTTAAATCCCGCGCCGCGCACTACGGCATGTCCGTCGAGCAATACAAGCGGAATAATGTGCTCAAGACGGATGTAACGAGTTCGGATGTCGCCGAAATGGCAGTCGCCATGTGCGGCGCGGTGTTTGCGAAAACAACCGGAGTGCAGGTGCCGGTCGATGGCGGAAACGATCGAGTTATTTGAGTGCTGAAGGATAGGACGAGCCAGTATGGGTGCCGGGGCCGCAGCGAGGCGTGGTGTCGAGACCTTGCGCTGGCATGAGCAAGGTCTGGAGTTGATCGACCAGCGCTTGCTCCCTGCACGCGTTGAATACGTCATGTGTGATTCCGCCCATGCCGTTGCCGATGCTATACGCGCCATGGTCGTTCGGGGAGCACCAGCAATCGGATGTGCGGCAGCGTACGGGGTCGCGCTAGAGGCGCATCGCCTCGCCAGCGAATCCCCAGAGCGGTTTATGAGCGGCATGGAGCAAGCGTTTGATGTGCTCGGCCGCAGTCGCCCGACCGCTGTGAATCTTTTCTGGGCGCTAGATCGCATGCGCGGCGTGCTGAATCAATCAATCGATGCAGGGGCGGCCGAAATCGCCGCGCGATTGCTGGAGGAGGCGCACGCTATCGTGGAGGATGATATTGCGGCCAACCGCGCGATGGGTGAATACGGCAGTGCGCTTCTTCAAGATGGGGCTCGCGTGCTCACCCATTGCAACGCCGGCGCCCTCGCTACGGCGGGCCATGGCACAGCCCTTGGCGTGATTCGAAGCGCGGTAGAGGCCGGTAAGAAAATCGCCGTGCTTGCCGACGAAACACGGCCGTTTCTTCAAGGGGCGCGGCTGACGGCATGGGAGCTTCAGCAGGATCACATACCGGTCACGCTCATCACCGACAACATGGCCGGTTACATGATGAGCCGCGGTGAAGTGGATGCCGTCATCGTTGGCGCGGACCGCGTGGCTGCAAACGGCGACGTCGCGAACAAGATAGGCACCTACATGGTCGCCGTGCTCGCGCGGCGGCACAGCATACCGTTTTACGTCGCCTGCCCGCTGTCGACGATCGACCTCACCATTCCCACCGGCCGCGACATCCCGATCGAGGAAAGATCTGGGGCAGAGGTCCGCGGATTCGGGCAGCTGGACTGGGCGCCGGCAGGCGTTGCTACGCGCAATCCCGCGTTCGATGTCACGCCAGCGGATCTGGTGACGGCGCTAATTACGGAAGTCGGGGTCGTAATGCGCCCTGACGCTCGAAAAATCAAGCAGCTGTTCGATCGCGGCTCCGATCGTGGGACGTGGCAGAAAGCGCCCTGACGCCACTTCGGCGGCACTCAGTATCAGCTGAGCGCATCATCGCGGAGTGTGCCGCAGCGCTGCCAAGTCAAGGGGGCGATGTGCAAATGACTCGATCGGAAACCCAGTCAAGTCGTGCCGCACGCGGTGCACCGATATACGCACAGGGAACCGTCAAGGCGATCGTTAATTGCATCTACTGCGAAGATATCAGGCGGACTGTGCTTAGAGCCCGCGTGCTCCAGTGCGCGGCATTCGTTGCATAAGTTAAATTGGCTCCCCACTCGGGAGTTATTGCAGCTCGAACATGAACTATTGTTCGGCCGTTATGCTTATATCTTTTCCTCCACGGTGTGGAGAAGGAAAAGGGCTAATGACGCCTAATTTCCAGCGCGTGCAATGCGTTTTTCAATGGCAGCCGAAGCAGTCGACAGCTCCGCTTTCGCGCCAGCATTTCCTCGGCCGATTGCATGGTACTCAAGATTGAAGATTTTTACGAGATTCGGCTCGTATAAGTTTCTTCCATCGAAAACTATCGGGTTCTGCAACCGTGCCTTAATTTCATCGAAGTCCGGACTCCGGAATTCTTTCCACTCGGTTGTTATGATCAGTGCGTCGGCACCATCGAGTGCGGCGAGAGGATTCGATGAGAAGGAAACGCTCTTGGTGGCTGCGTACAGTCGTTTTGCCTCCTCCATTGCGACCGGATCATAAGCCGACACGGTCGCCCCGCGCTCGAGGAGCCCATCGATTACAGACACGGCGGGCGCCTCACGCATGTCGTCGGTGTTTGGCTTGAATGCTAAACCCCACAACGCGAAGCGCCGTCCTGCCAGATTGGCTCCAAATCGGTCTATCACCTTTTCAACGAGTCGTTGTTTCTGAGACTCGTTAACTTCGCTTACCGCACCAAGGATCTTGAGCGTCATGCCTTGGTCTGCGGCCACCTTGGATAGCGCTCGCACGTCTTTCGGGAAACACGAGCCGCCGTAGCCGCAGCCGGCATAGAGAAAGTGATAGCCGATACGCGCATCCGAGCCGATACCCCGGCGAACATCCTCGATGTCCGCGCCAAGCTTCTCGGCAAGATTGGCAAGTTCATTCATGAACGAGATGCGCGTCGCCAGCATGGCGTTGGCCGCATATTTCGTCAGTTCCGCCGATCGGACATCCATAACGAGAAGCCGGTCGTGATTGCGCTGGATCGCTGCATAGATACTCCGCATGATCTGCTCGGCGCGGTTGTCGTCGGTGCCAATGACTATGCGGTCCGGCCGCATGAAGTCCTCTATTGCAGCGCCTTCCTTAAGGAATTCCGGATTGGAAACCACGCTGAATTGCACATCGACACCGCGCTTGACCAGTTCCTCACTAATCGCCGTCTTCACTTGCTCTGCTGTGCCGACGGGTACCGTTGATTTATCAACGATGACGCGATACTCGGTGATGTGGCGTCCGATCTGCCGAGCCGCCTCGAGCACATGCGAAAGATCGGCGCTTCCGTCTTCGGCGGGTGGAGTACCAACGGCGATGAATTGAACCGTGCCATGGGCTGCGCTCGCCTTTACATCCGTCGTAAATCTCAGGCGCCCAGCCGCTACGTTCCGCTCAACCATCGCGTCGAGCCCAGGTTCGTAGATCGGTATTTCTCCGCGATTTAGACGCTGAATTTTCAGTTCGTCGACATCGAGACAAAGAACGTTGTTACCGAGGTCGGCAAAGCAAGCGCCGGTAACCAGGCCGACATAGCCTGTGCCAATGACAGAAATCTTCAAGGAACCCCCCAAGGAACGTTTTGTTTTTTGCCGCGCTGATTTCAGTCGGCTTCAACTTGGAATAACGAAATTCTACGCTTCTCGCTCTCTACAGACTACGAAGGTTTATTTACGCTCGCATTACGTGCGTGACCCCGGCGGCGCCTACTACGTAGCGCCTGGCGTTTCGGCTCGACCGGGGCATGAGCACGCTCAAACCGCCGCTGAAGGCGCGTGTAGAGCTTCTTCGCCTGTGCGATCGGCAAATGAACACCCTGCAAGGAGCAATTGGCTCGTACCATCCGCGCTCTGATAACCGTCACGCGCAAGCTGTCTTGCGGCCGGAATGTGGACTGATCTCGCTTGACAGCACGGTAATCAACGCGCCAGCATGTGACGCACTAGATATCCCGCGGCGTACTCCGATCAGCCCGCTTTCCCTGAGCGCGGCTCATCCGTCCATTGCAACCGCGCCGCATAGCGAGGAGGAGATGGTGGGCGTCATCGAAGCGAAATTGCACGCCATGGGGCTCGCGTTACCCGAAGCGCACCCGATGCCGAACCCCAACCGCAGACCGTGCGTGGTGGCGGGGAATATCCTGTATCTCTCCGGCCACGGTTCGGCGCGCATCCCGGGACCGGCGGACTTGCGGCGCACGGGCAAAGTGGAAGCAGAAGTTTCGGAGCAGGAGGCTTATCGGACCGCGCGCGCCGTCGCGCTTGCCATCATGGCGTCGATCAAGCACGAGCTCGGTGATCTGGACCGCGTGAAGCGCGTCATCCGCCTGTACGGCATGATCAATTCGTCGCCGGGCTTCGAGCGCCAGTTTGCGGTGATGGATGGCGCCTCTGATCTTTTCTTTGAAGTGTGGGGGCCCGAGAAGGGTCAACACGCGCGCGCGGCGGTGGGCATTTACGAGTTGCCCCGGCGCTCGGTCATCGAGATCATGGGCGAATTCGAAATCGAATAGAGACAAGGCCGCCACACCGAGTGCGGCGCGGAGGAGATGCGGATGGCTGTGAAGGTCATTCCGAGCACATGCAAGGAGTGCTCGGTGCGCTGTGGCTCGCTAATCCACGTGGACGGCGAGCGCGTCGTCAGAATCGAAGGTAACCCGGCGCATCCGGCGTCGCGTGGTGCGTTCTGTATCAAAGGCGTGCACGCGCCGGTCACCGCGCGCGACCATCCCGACCGGCCGTTGTATCCGCTGCGCCGAACGGGCGAACGCGGCGCAGGCCAATGGGAGCGTATCTCCTGGACTGAGGCGTTCGAGGCGATTGCCGAGCGCCTGGCGCACATCAAGCGCACGCATGGCGCTTTGTCCATCGCCGGGGCGGTCTCGAATCACTTCGTGAGCCGCGGTGTGGCCATGACGCAACTCTTGCGCAGTCTTGGCACGCCCAACTACATGATCAACCAGGACCTGTGCCAAGGTTCGCGCTATACGGCGGCGCTGCTCACCGGCGCCGGGGCGCAGGCCGGCAACGAGATGGAGAAGGCGCGTTGCATCCTGATCGTCGGCAAGAGTCCTTCGGATTCGAGCGTCGTGCAGTGGATGAACATCAAGGCCGCCAAAAAGGCCGGCGCGACCTTGATCGTGATCGATCCACGGCGCACTCCGATCGCGCGCCAGGCCGCGCAGTGGCTGGCACCACGCCCGGGCACCGACGCCGCGCTGGCGCTCGCCATGGTCCACGTGATTCTCGAAGAACAGCTCGAAGACCGCGAATTCGTTGCGCAGTGGTGCGTCGGCGTGGACGAGCTGCGCGAGCGTGCGCGTCGTTATGCACCGCCCTATGCCTCCGAGATCACCGGCATCGCGGCCGACGCCATTGTGCGTGCGGCGCGGACCTTCGCCACGGTGAAACCCGGGTGCATGGTGCTCGGACACGGCATAGATGCCCAGGCCAATGGGGTCAAAACGGCCATGGCGTTTCACGCGCTGCTGGCGCTCACCGGCAACATCGACCGGCCCGGCACCAATCGTCCAGCGAAGCCGATGAAAGGCTTCAAGGACTATTACTCGGTGATCAACGATCAGAAGTTTCGTTTGCCGCTGACGATCGAGCAGCAAATTATCGGCGGCGACAGGTATCCGCTGTGGTGCGGGCCGGACAGCTGGTCGAAGTCGAGCCACAACCCCTCGCTCATCGCCGCGATTCAGTCCGGCAAACCCTATCCGATCAAAGCGCTCTACGTAAGCGGCGTGAACATCGCCTGCACGTATCCGGATATCCGCAGTACGGTGGCGGCGCTGCGCATGCTCGATCTGCTCGTGGTCGCCACCGACCACATGACGCCCACGGCGGAGCTGGCCGATTTCGTGCTGCCGAAGACCACGCTGCTGGAAGAGGAAGACGTCTCCGCGGATCAGGGCGCGCCGTGCCTTGCGGTGGTCCAGCGCGCGCTGCCCGCCAAAGGCGAGGCGAAGTGCGACATGGATATCGCGGTGGGCCTGCGCGATGCGTTGCGCCGCCGCGATGCGATCGAGTTCGAGGTGTTTCCGTGGAACAGTCATCGGGAGTTCATCGATTTCCAGCTGCGAGAAACCGGGCTCACCTTCGACACTATCTGCAAGGACGGCTTTGTCGACATACCGTTCGCGTACGAGGACTATCGTAAAAAGGGCTTCAAGACCCCCAGCGGCAAGCTGGAACTCGCCTCTAACCGTCTGTCCGCCATCGGCCACGATCCATTGCCGGATTATCAGCCACCGGTCTATGCACAGCCGCACCCCGAATACCCGCTGACGCTGCTCACCGGCATCCGCAGCATGACGTACCACCATTCGCGGTTTCGCAATCACGCGTGGGCGAGACGCGTTCAGGACGCGCCCGAGCTGCGCATCCATCCGCGGACCGCCCAGCGCCTGGGTATCGCGCAGGACGATTGGGCGTGGCTCGAGACACCGGACCGCAAGGGGCGCGTGCTGATGCAGGCGTGGCTCACGGAAGAGGTGTCCGAAGATCTGGTAGCAACGGGCATGGGCTGGTGGTTCCCCGAGATGTCGGGCAGTGATCGCGGCTCGCTCACGTTCAATGTCGATGCCGCCATCGCGTACGGACCGCCGTGGGACCCGATCAGCGGTGCCCCCGAGGCGCGCAATACGGCGTGCAAGGTGACGCGCGCTGCGCCGCGCGAGGTGCCGCCGCGCACGGCGTCGGTGGCGAAACCAACGGCATGATGAGCGTCGCGGTGCGGTGGCTCGGATGCGCGCTGCTGCTGGGCGCGGGAATGAACTGCGCAGCGGCTGGGTATCCCGATAAGCCGTTGCGCATGATCGTCGGATTTCCCCCGGGCGGCGGCGCCGACATCATGGCGCGCCTGATCAGCGAACCGTTGGGCCCGCGGCTCGGGGTGCAGGTGGTCGTCGACAATCGACCGGGGGCCGGTTCGTCGACGGGGACGGGGCTGGCCGCAAAAGCAACGCCTGATGGGTACACCTTGCTCTTCTCCACGCCCGGTCTCACGATCAATCCGAACCTCTACAAGAGCGTGCCGTTCGATCCGGTGAGAGACTTTGCGCCGGTGAGTCAGGTCGCGTCATCGCCGTTCGTTCTCGTCGTGCAGCCGTCGCTGTCCGCGAATTCGATCCCGGAACTCATCGCGCTGGCGAAAGCCAAGCACGGCGCGATGAACTATTCGAGTGGAGGCAACGGCAGCACCGGACATTTGGCCGCGGAGCTGTTCAAAAGCATGGCGGGCGTGCAGATCCAGCACGTACCCTACAAAGGATTGGCGCCGGCGCTCGCGGATCTCATGGGTGGGCGCGTGGAGATGACGTTCTCCAGTCTGCCGTCATGCATCGGCTATATCAAAGGCAAGCGACTTAAAGCGCTCGCCGTCACCACGGCACAGCGCATGCCTTTCGTGCCCGATATACCGACGTTGGCCGAGTCGGGCTTGCCCGGCTATGACGTCGACCAGTGGTACGGGGTGCTGGCGCCGGCCGGAACGCCGAAGACGGTCGTTGATACGCTCCATAACGCGCTGTCGTCTTTCCTCGAAAAACCCGATGCGGCGCTCGCGGAAAAGTTCGCCGCGCTCGGCACGCGACCTACCATCACTACCCCGGATCAGTTTGCGGCGTTCATTGAGGAGAATCTCAAACTGTGGGCGAGGGTAGTGAAACTGTCCGGTGCACGAGTGGAGTAAAGCCATGGCGTTACAGCAAGGGGCGGCACACGGCGACACGGGCGTTGCGGCGTGCGCAAAGAAGAGCGTGATGTTGCGGTCAGCGCTGGTCGTAGCCGCGGCTGTCATGCCGTGGGCGCACGCTTCAGCGCAACATTATCCCAGTAAGCCTATCCGATTTATCGTGCCCTATCCGGCCGGCGGTGGCGTGGACATGCTGGCCCGTGTCGTGGCCCCTCGTCTATCGGAGCGTCTGGGGCAGCAGGTGGTGATCGACAATCGCGGCGGGGCGGGCGGCAACATTGGGACGGAGCTCGCGGCGCGCGCTGTACCGGATGGCTACACGCTCATGATGGGAGCGGCGGCGCTCGCCATCAACGTCACCTTGTATCCCAAGCTGCCTTTCGATCCAGTGCGCGATTTCGCACCGGTGAGCCTGCTCGCGTCAACTCCCAACCTCGTGGCGGTGCATCCGTCGGTTCCGGCCCGGTCGATCACGGAGCTCATTCACATGGCGCGTTCGGCGTCTCCTCGTATCAACTTTGCCTCTGCCGGCAACGGCACCACCTCGCATCTTGCCGGTGTGCTGCTCGCCTCGATGGCGAAGCTGAAGCTGGTGCACGTGCCGTACAAGGGGACGACGCCGGCCGTGGTCGCGCTGCTTTCCGGTGAAGTGCCGCTGATGCTGGCACCGGCATTGACGATCTTGCCCCACGTGCACACCGGTAAGTTGCGCGCGCTGGCGATTACCAGCGCGGCGCGTTCGCAGGCGCTACCCGACCTCCCGACAGTCGCGGAGTCCGGGGTTGCGGGCTACGAGGCGAGCCAATGGTACGGCGTGCTGGTTCCGACTGGAACAGCCGATGGCATCGTAAGCCGGTTAAACCGGGAGATCGTTGCCATCATGCGATTGCCGGACGTGAGCGAACGCCTCACGCGCGAAGGCTCCCTTCCGGTCGGTGATACGCCGCAACACTTCGCGCAGTATCTCAATTCCGAAATTACGAAGTGGAGCGCCGTGATCAAGGCGTCCGGGGCGACGGTGGATTGACAGCAGTCTTGTCGCCGTCATAACGCGAACGAAATGCGATGTGCATATCGATATATGCCGCGTTAGCGGCACGAAAAGGAGGAGTTCATGCAAAGTAGCGATCCGTCGCGCGCGGAAGTGCAGCACCTGGAGGGCACCGCGTGGCAGAGCAGCCGCAGTTTTTCACCCGCTGTGGTCACTTCCGGGGGACGCATGGTGTGGTTGGCCGGGCAGACGACCCTGGTCGATCTCGAGGGGAGAGACATCACCGGGCAGTTCGAGCCCCAGGCCCGCACCATTTTCGCCCTCATCGACAGGACGCTGGGGCGGCTCGGCGCGTCGCTGCAGAATATGGTCACCATGACGGTCTTCATCAACGATCCGCGCAACGGCGACCGGTTCGTGCAGATCCGCAATGAGCACTTCTCCGACGGGAAATATCCGGCCAGCGCCCTGGTGACGGTGTCCAATTTCGCGCGGCCGGGTTGCGTGATCGAGATTCAGGGGGTGGCGGTTATCTGACCTGCCCGTGTTACGTCGATGATCGAAGGAGCGGTGATGATCTTGCTTCGCACGATACCTGCAGGCCTCCTCGTCTGCGTGCTTGCGGCTCTCGCGGCCCCGGCGAGCGCGCAGTCCTATCCCAATCGCGCCATCCGCTTTGTGCTGCCGTATGCGCCGGGCGGCGGGACCGATCTTACGGCGCGGCCGATTGCACAAAAACTCTCCGAGAACTATGGCAAGTCCGTCGTCGTCGACAATCGCCCGGGCGGCAGCGGGATGATCGGAGCGGAGATCGTCGCCCGCAGCGCACCCGATGGCTACACCGTGCTGGTGAGCGCCTCGAGCGAGATGTCGATGAATCTCGCGCTCTACAAGAGCATGCCGTACGACCCGGTGAAGGATTTCCAGCCGGTCACGCTGGCAACCACGACGCCGGCGATGCTCATCGCGCACCCGTCGGTGCCGGTGCGTTCGGTAAAGGATCTCATCGCGCTGGAGAGGGCGCACCCGGGCAGCGTGAGCTACGCCTCGGTCGGCATCGGCTCACCGATGCACTTCGCCGGGGAGCTGATGAACAGCATGGTCAAAATCAAGATGGCCCACGTACCGTATAAGGGCGCCGGTCCGGCGATGGTCGATCTGCTCGGCGGACATGTGCCCGTGGGTTTCGTGACCGTGCTTGCCGCGACGCAGTACACCAAATCGGGGCGGTTGCGTCCGCTCGCGGTCACATCGGGCAAGCGCGCTGCCGGCCTGCCCGACATACCGACAGTGGCCGAAGCCGGCTTGCCGGGATTCGATATCGTCCAGTGGTTTGCGGTGTGGCTGCCGGCGCACACGCCGCGCGATATCGTGCAAAAGCTCCACAGTGACATTGCGGCCATCATACACTCGGCAGAGTACCGGCAGCGGATGTTGGAGTCGGGTACCGACGCGGTCGGCAGCTCCCCGGAGCAGCTTGCCAGCTTTCAAGCAAGCGAGATCAAGAAATACCGCGACATCGCGACGGCCGCACAGATCAGGATGGAGTGAAGCTGTCGGTTCCGGTGAGGACGAGTGCCGCTCTCGAACCGCTCCCATGGCATGGTGAATGCCGAATTGTGTGCCCTGTGGATGAGCGGGTATTGGGGAACGATGGTGATTCTTCCATGAAAAAATCGAACCCCAGAGTGGTGCCTGCATAGGATATTGCGCGCTGCGACACGCCGCGGCAGGTGACGGATCAGCGTGGAAGCGAAGCGTGCATGGCCCTGCTTTCCGGACAATGAAGCGCCTCGCTTCGTGTGCGCAGCTCGTTCATCCTGAGCTCCACGCTTTTCATGGCGGTGTCTTTCGCCATGGCATTCCCGATGCCGAAATCCAGCAGAAACGCGACGACATCAGCGCCAGTGAACGCGCTCCGGCGTTCAACGTCGTCGCGGAAGCGCTCCACCTCGGCGACTTGTGCCTGAACCTGCGTGCAATCGTTGAGCTCGGTTGCCGCGTTCAGTGGCGCGAGGGCGCCGTAATCCTTCGTTGCGCATCCGCCAAGCGCAGTCAATGACACCAGCAATAATGACAACGTTGTTGATACGCGCATCGCTTTGCTCCTTCTCGCCGGACGGCGCGAGGCGGAGCAATTGCCATGCCGCTTATTTAAAAAAGCGTGAGTTGGTGAAGATTGCGCCGCCGGCGGGACGCGGACTCTATCGGCCCTTCAAGCGCCCATCATTGCGGCTCGATGTTCGCCGCCTTGACGATCTTGGCGTACAGCGCGATCTCCCGATCGATGAACTTAGCGAACTCAGTCGGCGTGCTTGCAACGGGGATGAACCCGAGCTCGTCGAGACGTGGCTTCATCTCCGGCGCGAACATGATATGCGCCACCTCCTTGTGCATGCGATCGAGGCGCGCACGCGGCACGCCGGCCGGGAACCATAATCCGTGCCAGCCGGCAAACTCAAAGCCGGGGAAGCCTGATTCCTCGAACGTCGGTATGTCGGGGAGTGGCGGCGCACGTCGTGTGGCAGTAATCGCAAGGCCTCGCACCTTGCCGCTTTTTACGAACGGCGTACCTTGCGCAACGCTTACCATCATCATCTGGACCTGGCCGGCGATGACGTCGTTCAACGCCGGTCCTCCTCCCTTGTACACCACATGTACAATGTCCAGCCCGGCGGCATCTTTCATCATCTCAGCGGCGAGATGGGTCGCGTTGCCGATGCCCGCCGAAGCGTAGTTCAGCTTGCCGGGTCGCGACTTCGCGAGCGCGATGAATTCCTTGAGGCTTTTGGCGGGCACCGCCGTATTGACCACGAGCATCATTCCGTACGTCGTCGCCATCAGCGTGATCGGCTGGAAGTCCCGCACCGAGTCGTAAGGCAGCTTCTTGTAAATGCTGACATTCGCGACGTGGCTCCCGGTCTGGTACAGCAGCGTGTAGCCGTCCGGCGCACTTTTCGCCACGATGTCACTGCCTACGATGCCATTGGCTCCCGGCCTGTTGTCAATCACCACAGCCTGGCCGAACGCCTCTGTAAGCTTTTGAGCCAGCACTCGTCCCCACACGTCGATCGGGCCACCGGGCGCGTACGGCACGACCATGCGCACCGGCTTCGTTGGATAGGCGTCTTGTGCGATGGCAGTGCCGACCATGCAAAGCATGCCGGCGACTGCGACGCACGCGCGCGCGAAGCGTGGCAGCTTGTAGCCCATGCGATTCTCCTCGGTATCGCCCGTGTCGGGTCTGCGCCGATTATGGCATATTCGCTGTTCGCACTTACGCGTCGAACACGAGGAAGACCATGAAGGAGGAGCAAATATTTCCGCGATTCTCTGAAGAGGAGTATCGACGCCGCGAAGCGGTGGTGCGTCGCGAGATGGACGCACGCGGTCTTGATGCGATGGTTATCGCAGGCGACTCAGGAGGTCGCACAGCCAACCAGGCGAACGTGTACTGGCTCACGAACTGGATGGACCCGATGGTGAACTACGTGGTGATGACCCGCACCCATGGGCCTTACCTCTTTGTGAGCTATCCGCTGTTCCTCCATACGGCCAAACGCGCAGGCCGGGGCGAGACCATCGAATGCGGCAGCCTCAATCCCGGCCCGGATATCGCCAAGCGTCTGATTGACCTCGGTCTTGGCAAGGGACGTATCGGAATCGCAGGCGTGCGGAACATCGCGAAAGGTTCCATGCTTGCCGATCACCGGGATGCGCTGGTAAAGGCAATGCCCGAGGCACACTTCGAGGACGCGCTCGAGGTGATGGTGAGCGCGCGCATGATCAAGAGTCGTGAAGAGATCGCGTGGTTCGAGCGTGGTGCCGAACTGACCGACAAGGTGATCAGCCACCTTGCGCAGAAAATCGAAATCGGCATGCCGGAGTACATGCTCTCTTCACTGATTCACGAAGCGGTCCTGCCCGAGGGCGGCGGTGTGCGGCTGCAGTTCGTCGGCGCAACACCCATGGAAGCGCCGGAAATCATTTTCCCGTGGCAGTATCCGTCGAATCGGCCGATGCAGCGTGGCGACGTGCTGCTCACCGAGATCAGCGCGAGCTGGGGCGGATGCTCCGGGCAAATTCAGCGCCCGTTCGCGCTTGGCGCGCCGCCTACGGCACTGTACCAGAGACTGTACGACGTCGCCGCCGAATGCTATCAGCGCATCTTTGATGTACTCAAACCCGGTGCGACGGATGCGGACGTGCGCAACGCGGCGCTATTCATCGAGAAGCAAGGCTACCGGACGCTCGACATCCTGATTCACGGGTGGGGCCTTCAGATCGAGCCACCGCGGGTGGACCTGCCCGGCGCGATGATCAAGCGAGAGCTCGGTCCAGTGACGTTCCAGAAAGGCATGCTCATTGTCATTCAACCGAACATCGTGACAGGCGACGGCAAGGCGGGCGTGCAGACGGGCAACCTTGTGGTGATCGAGGAGAACGGGCCGCGCTCCCTACAGCGTTACCCGATGGAGTTCGTGCAAGTGCGTTGACTGTCCCGTCGTCGCCGCGGGCCCAGCTTCTCTTGATCGTGCACGTCGCGCAGTGGCCCAGCTCAGTTACTGCGCGAAAACTGTAACGTTCCCGGCGCGCTGCCGCGCAGCCTTATCCGTGGGACGAGTGCTGGTGCGCCAACTCCGCCGCGACCGCGACGATGAGCTTCCGTGAGATGCTGATCGACGGCGGCAGGTGCGGCAGCTCGTCGTAGCGGAACCAACGAGCTTCTTCGATTTCCACGCCGTCGGGCCGCAGCTCGCCGCCTGCGTACTCGCCGGTGAACGCGACCATCAGCGAATGGGGGAACGGCCACGGCTGGCTGCCGAAGTAACGGATGTTCTTCACCTGCACGCCGACTTCTTCGTACGCCTCGCGTGCAACCGTGGCTTCCAACGTTTCTCCCGGCTCGACGAATCCCGCCAGGGCGGAGTAGCGTCCGGGCGCGAACGACGACTTGCGCGCGAGCAGAAGCTCATCACCCCGCGTAATGAGGATCATGATGGCCGGTGATACGGGCGGGTATGTCGTGTAGCCGCACGCCGGGCAGGTCTTGGATCGCTCGTCGGCGCGAAATTGCGTCGGGCTGCCGCAGCGGCTGCAGTATTGGTGATTGCGATCCCAGTCGATGAGCTGATACGCGCGACCCGATAGGGCGGCGAGCGTTTCCTCGAAGTGACCGAAGACTTCACGCAAGCCGGTTACCGACCATCCTGCCGGGAGGGGAACGTCTTCGCCCACTTCCGCCGCATAGCAATGCCGGCCGTGGTAAGTCCCGAGATACTGGTGCCGCAAAGGTTGCATGCCGTGCTCTTCGAGCCCGAAGCAGCACGGCAAGGCGTGTCGTTCGGCTTC
This sequence comes from Rhodospirillaceae bacterium, assembly GCA_050260255.1. Classification (GTDB taxonomy): domain Bacteria; phylum Pseudomonadota; class Gammaproteobacteria; order Burkholderiales; family SG8-41; genus JAQGMV01. The sequence goes on from JBLNBW010000099.1 coordinate 16,234, forward strand.
GATGGTGACGATCATGCGCTGCTTCTGGAACAAAAACCACAACGCAGGCTCGGTCCGCTCGGCGGGTGGGGTGTACAGCGGTACGTAACTCATTTAATGGCGCGGGAGTGAGTGTAGAGAACCGCGCAAGTTTACTTTCTTTCACGATTCGAACACCACCGGACGCAGTAACCAGTCACTCGTAACCGGTAACCAGTGACCAGTAACCCGTAACCAGTAACGCATCACGCTTTTCCAGTTGGGTACGCCAAGTGCTAAACCTTCGCTGAGCCGAAGTGGCAGGAATGGCGCGGAACCGGCGGTGCACTCTAGTGTGTCCCGCCCGTAGGCGAGCGCCATACTCAAGGAGAGGAACATGCAGGGCGAATCCACTACCAACACCACCAGCGAACAGCAATCCGACGTCAAAAGCATCGGCAATCCGGGCGGTTCCATCAAGGAAGCGCTGGAGCCGGCGCGCAACAAGCTTTCCTCGGCCATGTCCACCGTGCAGGAAAAATCGAACCAGATGGTGAGCGGCGTTCAGGGCTACGTGCAGGAAGCGCCGATGCAATCGATCGCCATGGCGATGGGCATAGGGATCATCATCGGTCTGCTGCTCGGCGACGCCGGCTACGCGCCGTGGCGCAGTCGCAGATCGCTGTGGTAGCCGCGATCCACACATTAGTACACGCAGTCCTAGGGATCCGCGGAATCCCGTCCGCATGAGGCGCTCGTCATACCTGGCGCACGTCGTGGTTTTGTGCTCGGCGGTGTCTGGATGTGCCGTCGAGGGCTACGTGTGGGAGCAGGCCGGACGCGTGGACCAGATGGTGATCCGGTTGACCGAGGTCGCCGACGTCGGCCCTATCTGCTCCAAGTACTTGCCAGGCCAGACCGTGATGGCGTGCTCGGTGATGCGCGCCGACTACTGCGAAATCATCGTTCCGCCCAATTCACCCGGACTCGTGGCGCACGAGGCCGCGCATTGTCTGGGCTTCAAGCACCCAGGCGGGCAGGACATCACGGCGTCCGTGCGCAATCGTCTCCCGCGCAACGATGATGAGACGAGCGCCAGCGCGGCGGAGCGTTCCGCGCTTCACCTGCCCTGACCGCTTGACCGCAGGCGGCACGCCGCTTGCACAAAGCGCGTGAAAGGCACACGCGATCATGTCCAGCATACACGAGCGCTTCGAAATCAACGTGCCGGCGTACCGCGTCTACGAGGCGCTGTCGCAGCCGGAACACATCGTCGGCAGCCTGCCGGGCGTCACCAGCATCTACCGTTTTGAGCGCGACCGTTACCGCGTCGATATCGGCGCGGCCGGGCGCAGCAGCGAGCTCGATCTCGAGGTCACCGAGCGCGTGCCTCCACGGCACATCGCATGGCATTCGCGAGACGGACGGTGGACCGGCAGCCTGGACGTGGAGTCGCTGGGCGAAAGCCGCTCGCTGGTTATCGTCCATATCAACGATGCCCACGCGCAAGCCGGAGAGGCGGAAAGCGCCGAGAACGCCGCAGTGATCGATTCGGCGCTGCGTGCGCTCAAGCAGGCGCTGGAGACGGCGGCAACAGAGCATGCGACGGCGGGCGCGGAAAGCGACGACATTTATGTACGCCAACGCACACGCGCCGAAAGCGAGACCTCGCGCGAGGAGTCGTCGGAAGACCGCTGGCGCGGCAGCCGCGGCATCTTCCGCGGCAGCGACCAGGCGCTTGCGATGGTACGCTCGCTGTCGCGCGAAATGGACAAGCTGTGGGAGCAGGTCATGCGTCGTGCCGCCAGCGCAGGGCGCGGGACTGCCGCGTTCACCGGCGGATGGACGCCCGTCATCGAGATGTGCGAGCGCGAGGACGAATTCCGCGTTTGCGCCGAAGTGCCGGGCGTCGACGCATCGGATCTGCATGTCGAAGTCGATCCCGAACTGCTCGTGATCCGCGGCGAGCGCCGCTCCGACAATCCGGAAGGCGTCCTCCCGCGCTCGGAGCGCAGCTACGGCGCTTTCGTGCGCCGGATTCCGCTGCCCGACGGACTGCGCACCGAGGACGCTCGGGCGCGATTGCGCAACGGGGTGCTGGAAGTGCGCATACCGATCGCGAAGCTTCGCCGTGGCCGCGAGGTGCCCGTAGAGAACGCCGACGCGGGGCGATCCACTTGAGGCCGCTGCCGCAGCGGATCGCATGCGGGCCGGCGTGCCGCAGGACGCTGCTCGCGGCGTTCGCGACAGCGCTGGCTAGCAATGTGGCCTACGGACATGCCGATGTGTCGCGGTCGGGATCTCGGCCGAGCATCGCCATCGCCGGCGCGACAATCGTCCAGCGAGGCGACGAGAGCGCCCTCCCGGACGCGGCGTGGGGCGAAGCGTTTCGGATCACGGGTTACGTCCACGCGCATCGAGCTAGCGCTCATGCTGTCGTTGCGCTGCCGCCGCTTGCGCCGTACGCGGCATCGAACGCGCGCGTCGAAACCGAGGCCGGAAAGAGCGTCGGCCGTCCCGTCAAGCGCGCTGCTGTAAGACGTACCGCGGCCCTTGCCGGTCCGGGCATTGCACCGATGCGCTGAGCGGCCCACCGCGGGTGCCGCCCGCGTGCTCCGTGCGGCATACCACACAGGACCTTTCTTGGAACGAAAAACACAGATCACCGTCTGGTACGTCATCATCGCGCTGTTCGGCATCATCTGGCTGCGCGATCTGTGGGTGACGAGCCGTCAGGTCGAGCCCATTCCGTACAGCGACTTCCATGCACTGCTCGAGCAGAACAAGGTCGCGGAGGTCGCGGTGCGAGACAACACCCTGCAGGGCACGCTGCGCGAGCCGCTGCCGGGCGGGCAGAAAAAATTCGTGACTGTGCGGGTCGACCCGGATTTCGCGCACGAGCTCTCGAAGTACAACGTCAAGTACACGGGTGTCATCGAGAACACGTTCATGCGCGACCTGCTTTCGTGGGTGGTGCCGGCGCTGGTCTTCTTCGGCTTGTGGAGTTTCCTCATACGCCGCATGGCCGAGCGGCAGGGCTTCGGCGGCGGATTCCTCGCAGTCGGCAAGAGCAAGGCCAAGGTCTACGTCGAAACGGGCGTGAAGACGACCTTCGCGGACGTCGCGGGCGTCGACGAGGCCAAGGCTGAGCTGCAGGAGGTCGTCGGCTTTCTGAAAGATCCCGGGCGGTATTCGCGACTGGGCGGACGGGTGCCCAAGGGCGTGCTGCTGGTCGGGCCGCCGGGAACGGGCAAGACGCTGCTCGCCCGAGCGGTCGCAGGCGAGGCGGGCGTGCCTTTCCTCAGCATCAGCGGGTCGGAGTTCGTGGAGATGTTCGTCGGTGTGGGTGCGGCCCGCGTGCGCGATCTGTTCAACGAAGCGCGCCAGAAAGCGCCCGCGATCATATTCATCGACGAGCTCGATGCGCTCGGCCGTGCACGCGGCGCGTATCCCGCCGGCGGCCACGACGAGAAGGAGCAGACGCTCAATCAGCTGCTGGTGGAAATGGA
>JBLNBW010000100.1:0-17555 GCA_050260255.1 Rhodospirillaceae bacterium
CTGGCAGTGCAAGGACGAGGACGGAAATCTGCTCGACTCCGCCCGGCAGCTCTACGCTGCCTATCCCGATTGCCTCGCGGACGCGATGCGCCACGGCTACTTGAGCGACGTCAAGACCTGCTGCGGCGATCTCGAGCTGGAGAGGTAACCGCATGGGTGATACCGTGGACGACTGTCAACGCGACGAGCCGGGGCAATGGAAGTTCCGGCGCAAGAAGGACGGCTCGTGGCATTGGCGCCAGACGAGCCTCGACGGCATGACGCAAGTGAGCGCCGCCGGCCATCGCATGTTGTGGGATTGCATGGTCGACGCCATGCGCCACGGTTACGTTCCGCCTACGCAAGCGGACGACGACGGCGCTCCGGCAGCGGCGTAGCAGCCGCCGCTTGAGAATCAAGCCGGGGCCGCCGGCTTTTTTTTCGTACGTGTTTTCAGGGGCGCTTTGGTGCTGCAGCTTCTTTGCTCGAAGTGGACCCGGCGGCTTTCTCAGGCGTCGTGCCCTCGCCTGGCGCAGGAGCGCCGCCCGGTGTCGCGGGCGCCTTGCCGGAATAGACCGGCGTGCCGCCGCCGGGTGGAGCCTGCGGCTCGCCGGTGAGCGGCTTGGGTTGTGGCGAAGCGCCCGGCGCGGCGGGCTGGGTGTGCGGCGTCACCTCGTCTTTCTGGCCGCATGCAACAGCGAACATGGCGAGCAGAACTGCAGCGAAAAGCAGCGTGCGCTTCATCGATGAGACTCCATGTGGAATGCGCCACTCACGCAACGCCCATGCCGCGCAAGCAGGTCGTGCATAGGCATGCCGCTGGCTCGGTAGAAATTACCGTTGTCGGCGCTGCCGCAGCATGTCGCTCTCCGGCATGCGTCTTGCATCGGGCCGCGTGAACGGGAGCTGTTCCTCCGGAGCGGGCCCAAGGCGGAGAGGATAAACGTGGCGGAAACTATCAAAGCGAAGGAGCGGCCTGCGCAGTCGCTTCAGGACACATTTCTGGATACCTTGCGCAAAGATCAAACGCAGGTCTCCATGTTCCTCGTGAACGGCATCAAGCTCGTCGGCCAGATCCTGTCGTTCGATCAGTACGTGATCCTGCTCAAGAACTCCGTCACCGAGGTCGTGTACAAGCACGCGATTTCGACGGTCGTCCCGATGAAGCCGGGAAGTTCGCCCGGGACGCCGAGCGTCGAAGTCCGCAAGAGCCGCAGCTTCGATCGCAGCGGCCGCACATAGCGAATGGAAACGATCCGGTATGCGTCCACCTACGAAGGCCAACATGAACATGGTTCCCAAAGATTCGGCGCTGCACCCGCTCGTGGGCTGGGATGTGGATCCTGTGATCAACGTTCTGGCGGTGGTGTTTCGCGCCGAGTATCTGCGTGATTCCGGCGGTGCGGTCGTTCCGGACGAGACCCAGGAAATGCAGTTCCTTCTTACTGCGGAAGGCGCCACGGAGTTGCGCGACGCGCTGGACGCAGCATTAAAGACGATACTCGCGCCGGTGCCGCGCGGACAGCAGCATTAAGTCAAGACGAACGGTGCGACAAAGCCGCGGCCCTGTCGGCGCCGCGGCGCGCAGCTTCATCGACAAACAGTAAACGCGACGATCCCGCCCCTCCAGTGCGGGACGTCCGCATCACATCTCGGAGACTACTCATGGTCAATCGCCAACTTCATGTCGCTGTGCTCGCGTGCGGTCTGGTGGCCGTCTATGCCTATGCTGCAGACACGGACAGCAAGGGCAAGGGCCGCGAAGAAACACGCGCGAATGCCACCCACAAAAGCGCAGGTCCGACGCGCGATACGCATCAGAGCCTGAAGCCGCCGCTGCAGACCGGCGAAGTCAAAGTGCCGGAAGGCGGCGTCGATACCAGCACGTTCGACCCCAATGCGGGCGGAGGCTTCAAGGGCAAGAGCACCCCTGGCGGTGGCACGATACAACCGCGCAGCGGCGCGGACGCGTCCAAAGGCAGCAATGCGACGGGTGCAACGAGCGGCGGCTCACCCACAGGTGCAACGGCGCCCAAAGGGCCGCGCGATGCCGGCGGTAGAACCGAGGCTCGCGGAGAGCGGGGCAGCGGCAAGACGGAAACGCACAGCGGCGGCACGCGCACCGGGGCCGGCGCGGGCAGCGCAGGCTCGGGATCGAAATAAGATGTGACGCTGAGAAGAAAGCGTTGCCTCAGAAATGCCGGGATGCCGTCACCGGCTTCAATGCGGGGTCGAGCTTCAGTTCCAGTATCGTATTGCGCTCGAGCGGTGCACCGGCGCGCGCCAGCCCCCGCGTGAGTTCGTCCTCGCTCGATGCGGCAAGATACCGCCAGCCGTAGAGCTTCGCGAGACCGCTGAAGTCGATCGCCGGCGGCTCTATGGTGAACGAGCGCAGGGTGCGGCCTGCGAGACGGCTCGCTGCTTCGTTCAGCGTTGCATAACGGCCGTTGGAGAAGACGACGAGCAGCATCGTCGTCCGATGATGAGCCGCCGTCCATAACGCTTCGGATGCATACAGCGTCGAGCCATCCCCGATGACGGCAACGACCTGGCGGTCGCGACGCGCGAGCGCGGCGCCGACTGCCGCCGGCACGCCCCAGCCTATCCCGCCGCTGCCGTTGATGAAGTAGTCGCCCGCCGGCAGCCTCATCATCGCTCGCGCGTCCGACGTCGAAAGCCCCGATTCGTCTATCCATACGCTGCGCCCGTATCGGGACAGCAGCATCGCCATAGCGCGCGTGGGATGCAGCGTTTCCGAGGCCGGCGCCCGCAACGCCGCACGCTTGACCGCTGCTTTTCTGGATGATTGCCGCGGCAAAGCGCTTCGTATTGCGGCCAGCGCAAGACGCGTGTCCGCGATGGCCGCAAGATCGAGCGCGGAGTCGAATACGGGAATCTGAGGACCGTGCCCTATCCATGCCTTGCGCGCCGCAATGCGCGCGTCGCTATACAGCGTCGTTCGAAATCCGCGTCCGCCGAGCACCAGCATCGCATCGTGCGCTTCCAGGCGTTGTGCGATCTGCACGAAGCTCGGCGGCAGATAACCCGAGTAACCGTGCGCGCGGCTCGATACCGCGAGCACGCCGGTGTACGGCGCGGCGTAGATCGATGCGCCGAGCATGGCCGCAAGCGCTTCCACCTCGGCGCCCGCGTCGCTCCAGTACACTTCTTCCGTGACGATCAGCGCGAGGCTGCGCGCTTTCGTGAGCCAGACGGCATAACGCCGCGCGTCGGACGCCGATAGACCGGGTAACGACGGTGCGCGCAGCCGACCAGGCGTTGCTTCTATCGTTTCGTTGAGGAGGTCGGGCGGACAGATCAGCGCGACGGGCTTGTAAGGCGGCGTCATCACCGCGTGCAGCGCGCGATGCACATTGGGCGCCGCATCATGGCGCGTGTTGAGCGCATAGACCGCCTTGCACACGGTTTGAGCCATGCGATCCACCGGACCCCAGAGTATGGGGTCGGTATGGAGAAAACGGCGGTCCTGACCGCCAACGAGCACGAGAAGCGGCGTGCCGGCGACCCCCGCCGTATACAAGGCACCCATGCCGTTGCCCAGCCCCGGCGCTACATGAAGATTCACGACGCCGGGCTTGCGCAGTGCGCGTGCGTAGCCGTCCGCCATCGGCACCGCCGCGATTTCGGAAAGGGCGACGATATATTCCATGCCGGCCAGCTGCTCGCATGCGCGGACGAGCGGTATTTCCGTCGTTCCCGGATTGCCGAATATCGTATCGAGGCCGTTGATCTTGAGGGTATGGAGCAGGTAGTCGGCGATTTTCATGGGCGCGATCTGTTTCTCGCGGTCGGTACGCCGCGCAACGCCGCGTATTGTAGCTGCCTCCCGCCGACAGAGAGGCATGCGCGCGTCATCGCGCCGATCGCCTCCTTCTCGACGAAAAGGGGCGTGCGGCTTCGATCAAAGAGGAGCGCTCGTCAGTGCATCAGGCAGCGAGGCGTTTGCTTGCGCCGCCCGGCTCGATCAGTTCTTACCTCGAGCGAAGTGCACCTGCGGCGACATTCGTATTCGAGACCGTTTTCAGCATTCATCCCCGGCTGCCCGGGTGCTGCCGATGCCCACGAAAGCCAGTAATGCGAGCGCGAGGAGCGCAAAACTTCCGGGCTCCGGGACCGGCGCGGCAAAGAAATAGACCGCAGTGCCATTGGCGGTCAGCGCATTGCCCCACTGACCGTTCCAGTTTGCCAACGAGATTGGCCCCGCGACCGTCGCTCTTTCCGTTTGCGTTTCTCCCGGCGACAACACGTCGTGCAGAAAGTTGGGCAGCCCGCCTGCGAGGGTAATGAAGCGGGTGAGCTCGCCCGATCCCTGGTTGGTGATGGTCCAGACGATGTCCCATTGCCCTGCGCTGCCGGGACCGAGCCGCAGCAGCGCGCTGTTGGTGAGGCTCACCTCCGCGGTGCGTACTATGCCGCTCGCGTCGGTGTATACGCCGCCGGTATAGCGCGACGTGACACCCCATCCGGTCGGACTCAAAAAATTCTGGACGTTCTCGACACGCGGCATTTGCACCCACGCTTCGGCGCTATGCGCGGCGGAGGATACGGCAATGAGGACGGCGGCAACCCACAGCAAATACCCGCGAATGTGCGACTCCACGGCAGAACTCCTGACGGTGTTGCGAGGACCGTGGTGGTGCAAGAATGAGACCGGACGGCGTGCACGCGCCTGCGACCGCCGGCGCAGACGAAAGGTTCGTGAAAAGGAAAGAGGGTAGCGTAAGGGTTGCGCCGGTTGTGCAGGCAGGCGCAGTAAAGGCTTTGCTCCCTCAAAGCTTTTATTTTTTCGATGCCGGCCCACGCGGCCGGCATTCTTTTGTCTGCTTCGCGCCGGCCAGGGTCGGGAGTGCAACGGCCGTACTTGCCTTCGCGTCTGCAGGGCACGCCATGATGGATTCGTACGGCATATTCCATCGACCGTTCCAGCCCGCGCCCCGGGCAACTCTTTTCCCGTCATAAAAAAAACTACGCGTCGCTTGCGAGAGGAGCGCTTCTATCGCGGCGCGCGTCCACGGTGCGGACGCGAGTTTCGTCGCTCTGCGCGAGTGCGTTGCTCTCGCGCGCCGGTGGAAAAGCGGCGCGAGTTTCCCGTTACGGCACGTCGATTGCTCCGCCGGGCCCGCTGCGCAGATCGCGCCAGTGCACGGTCCGAGGGAGGAGTCGTGCAACCCGGCGAAGCCTGCGCAGGCGGCCGCGCGGCAAGGCGTGCTGCACAGGAGAGGGATACAGGGACCAGTGCCTCGTCACTGCGGTACCGGTGCGAGGCGAAGAACAAGGACGGCAACAAGTACATGAACACCGCGCGAACAGTACTGTGGGCCACACCGGGCGTGCAAAGGGGAGAGCTCTCCAATGTCGAGCTCGCCAACTTGCGCCTGCTCGGCGAAGCGCGGCTGATTCTCGTGCTGGCAGCCATGCTGCTCGCGCTGCTCGAGCCGTCACCCGTCGACCGCGCGGCGATGCTCGCATTGCTCGCGCTCTACGCGGCGATCAGCGCCATGGAGCTGCGCCGGCTGAAAGCCGGCACGAACGATGGATATCCGCTCAACCACTGGGTGGACGTCGCGTTCTACATGCCCGTAGTTGCGATGAGCGGGGGGCTCGTCAGCGACTTCACCATCTTCCTGCTGTTTCCGATTTTCACCGCGTGCTTGAGGAGCGGCGTGCGCCGCGGCCTGATCGTGGCTCTCGCCTGCGGCGCGGGTCTGGCCGGTATTGCGACGACGGAGCCCCGGCTCGCGACCGCCGCGGTCATCGAAGAGCTTCCGGTGGCGGCCCTCGTCCTGGTCATCGCCACGGTCATCGCCCGCTGGGCGCACACCGAGGTGAGAATCGCACGGCGACTTGCGTTCTGCACGGACGTAAGCCAGGTCTTCACGCCGCAGCATGATCTGCGGCGCGCCGTTTCTCAATTCTGCTCCATGCTGCGCTCGTATCAGGGCGCGGAAGCTTGCATCGTGCTGCTCAAGGACCCGCGCTCGACCGGGTGGCTTCTGTTTCAGGTCGATGGGCGGTCGAGCGCCGTCCGCGGCGAGGCGCGCGAGCCGACGGTCGTGCAGCCACTGCTCGTTCCAGCCGGCAGCCGGGCGGTCTTGTATAGACACCGCCGCTTGCTCTCCGAGCGCCCCGTTTGCGAAGCGTACGATGCGCTCACCATGCACGCGGTAGTGGACTGCGACGAAAATGCGGTCGCCGAGCTCGCGCAGCTGCTCGAGGCGAGATCGCTCGCGAGCCTGCCACTGCAGTCGCGAAACCAGACGCTGGGCCGTCTGCACGTCACGTCGAAACGGCTCGGCTACACGCGCAGCGACCTCGAGTTCCTGGCGCACATTGCCGCGCAGGTCGGGGTCATGATCGAGAACATGCAGCTCGTCGAGCAGCTCACGATGGAGGTGGCGAACGAGGAACGGAAGAGAATATCTCGGGACCTGCATGACGGGACGATACAGCCCTATATCGGGCTGAAACTCGGCCTGGAGGCACTGCATCGCAAAGTCGTGACGGACGCCGTGCTGGTGCACGAGGTAGACGATCTCATCAAGATGGCGAGCGACGGCATCAGCCAGCTGCGGCATTACGTCGGGCACCTCAAGGCGGCGGCACAGGCCGGACGCAACGACTCCTTGTTGCCGGCGATTCGTTATCAGGCGGAGAAGTTCAGCAAATATTACGGCATCAAGACTGACGTCGTCGCAACCGGGGACATCGCGGTGCAGGGGCCGCTCTTCGAAGAAGTGATGTACCTGGTGCGCGAGGCCCTGTCCAACATACGCCGGCACACCCACGCGCGCACGGCGCGCATCGAAGTTCTCAGCGACGCCGGCAAGCTGATATTGAGAATTACGAACGACGTGCCCGAGGTCGAGGCAGCGTCCACGGCTTCGTTCAGCCCGCGATCGCTTTGTGAGCGCGCTGGCGAACTCGGCGGACGGGTCGTGGTGGATCATGGGCGGCCGGGTTTCACCGTCGTTTCGATCGAAATTCCCGTGTAGAAGGGTCACGTCATGTCACTTGCCACCGCCACACCGATTTCCGTCATGCTGGTCGACGATCACAAGAGCGTCCTGTGGGGACTGGAGAAGCTCGTCGACGGGGAAAAGCCGCGCATGCGGGTCTCGAATACGGCGACATGCTCGCGCGAGGCGCTCTTCGGCGCACAGAAGCACCAGCCGGACGTGATCCTGCTCGATCTCGACCTGGGCGGGGAAAACGGCATGAACCTCATCAGCCAGCTGCGTCACTCCACGGATGCGAAAGTGCTGATCCTGACCGGCATGAAGAACGCCGAGTTGCGCGAGCAGGCGGTGCTGCAGGGAGCCTCCGGCTTCGTCCTCAAATCCGAGCCGGCGCAAGTGATCATCAACGCCATCGAGCGCGTTCATGGCGGGGAGCTGTGGCTCGACCGCACGACCACCGCGCGCGTTTTTGCCTCGCTGTCCCGGCGCCAGACGGCGCAAGCCTCTCAAGCCCGGGACATGGCGCTCACGAGCAGTGAGCGTCGCGTCGTGGCGAGCGTCGTGAAATACAAGGGCGCCCCGAACAAGGTCATAGCCGACGCGCTGCACATCAGCGGCCACACGCTGCGCAACCATCTGGCATCGATCTACGGCAAGCTCGGCATCCATCGCAGGCTGGAGCTCGTGCTCTACGCGATGGAGCACGGCCTGGATCATCGCGAAGAGGCCTAGGGCGCTCTACTCGGTACTGCGCCGTTACTCTGCGCAGTACTAGTCCCTTCTGGTATTCCCGTTTCAGCTGCGGCGGCGTACGCGCAGTACTCGCGCACCACTCATTCCTCTCCTTCCCCCGTAGAGCGTCATATGCAAGGCGCATCGCCGGCGGTCTGGCGCTTCCAACACCCCTAGTATCGGAGAACTACGCCGGCATAGAGCGCTGGTGTCCTTCAAAAGAGAACACTCGTCTCATGTTGCCACGCATCGCCGCTTGTATCGTTCGCATCGTCAGCACGGGATATTGAAAGTCGCACGTGAGCAATGCAGACGTGACAGCGCAGACGCACGACGAGCCGATAAAGGTGCTGCTCGTGGACGAGCACGAGCACGTGCTGTGGGGCTTGAGCAAGCTGATCGATGGCGAGTGGCCGCGGATGATGGTGATCGGTGTTTCGAAGGACATGGCGCATGCAAGAGTGCTCGTCGAAGCCCGCGCACCGGATGTGGTGGTGCTGGACATGGACGTAGGCGGCAACAGCGCCGTCGAGACGCTGTTGGCCGCGTTTTCCTCGGGACGCTCGGAAGTGGTTGTCCATACGTCGGTCCGGGATGGCGCTCTGCGAGAGCGCGCGATGCTCGCCGGCGCGCGTTCGGTGATCGACAAGGAGGCGCCGGCGGCCATGCTGCTGCGGGAGATCGAGCGCGTGTACCGGGAGCGGCGGCCACCAAATGCAGCGCCGTGAGCGCGATGGTTTTGGCGGCAGCGCCAGTGCGGTGTGAGGCGTTGTCGGCAAGAGGTACCCGCATTAGCGGCGGGTTTTTTTAACGAGGAAAGGAGTGGACCATGAGCAAAGCACTTGCAGTAGCCCGCCAGTTTCTGCGGGAAGAGGATGGTGTGACGGCGATCGAATACGGCCTCATCGCGGCGCTGATCGCGGTCGTCATCATTGCGTCGGTTCAATCGGTCGGCAACAACCTGAACGAAGTGTTCAACTACATCTCGACCAAGCTCAACGGCGCCCTGGCGCTCACGTAAGACGATCGATCCGATCGACATGTGGTCGGGAACCGCCCGCGTGCCGGCTGCGCGGGCCGGTTTCCGCCACGCATACCGAGAGCCATAGATGCTGTCACTGTTTCCGATTTCACCCGGTTTGGCAACGTCCCTTGCGGCGTGCCTGCTGGCCATCCTCCTCGGCGCCGCAATCGTGCGGGATGTCCGCACTCACCGGATACCGAACCGCCTCGTGCTGTTCGGGTTCGTAGGCGCGATGGTCTTAAGCGCCGTCGCCCCGTACGGCGAGGGCTATTTTGCGGCGTCCCATGCGGGCGGACCCGGCATGACGGGCGCACTGCTGGGAGCGGCGACCGGCTTCGGGGCGTTCCTGCCCTTGTATCTGTTTCGTGCCATGGGGGCGGGGGACGTAAAGCTCATGGCTATGACAGGTGCTTTTCTCGCCCCTTACGGCGCTGCGGAAGCGGCCCTGCTCACGCTTGCTTTCGGCGGTTTCATCAGCGTGCTCGTTGCGGCATGGAACGGCGTGCTGAAACACGCCGTAGCCAATGTGCGATTCATGCTCACCGATGCACTGGTCCGCAGCGTCGGCGCCCGCACAGCAGCGATAGAGCCCGCGCTGTCATCCGCGGGCAAGGTCCCGTATGCCATCGCAATAGGTGCGGGCACGGCGGCGCATGTCGCGCTCTGCCGCATGCAGTACCAAATTTTTTAGCCCGGAGGTGTGCCGGCGATGAGCATCCAGGTGTCCGTTGAAACGAGCCGCAAGGTGCTGAGCGCGGCGGGCAGTGCGCTGCTTGCATCCGTGTGGCTCGCATTTGCGTACCGCCATATGAGCCGCTACGGCGAAACAGGCGAGCTTGCGCTGCTGCTTTTCTGCATATCGGAGACGGTGCAGGCGGGATTGTTCGTCGTGCGGCGTACGCCGGTCAGCGTATCGACGCACCCGCTCGACTGGATCGTCGCCGTCTGCGGCACGTTCGGCGCCTTCCTGTTCGTACCTGTAGCGGAGAGTGCGTCCGCGACCCTTGGATCGGCAATGGTGGCGGCGGGTGTCGCGCTTCAGATACTCGGCCTCGCCTCGCTCAATCGAAGCTTCGGCATCGTGCCCGCGAATCGGCGCGTGAAGACGAACGGCATGTACCGGTTCGTGCGTCACCCGCTCTATGCGAGCTACTTCATCCTGCTGACCGGCTACGTGATCGGCCACCTTTCGGCGTGGAACGTGGCCGTCTGCCTGTTCACCCTCGCATGCCTCGTTGCACGCATGTGGCGCGAAGAGCGGTTACTTGGCGCCGATCCAGAGTATCGCGCGTACATGGACCGCGTCCGGTACCGGGTACTGCCGTACGTCTTTTGAAGCGCCGTCGCAGCCTGCGGAGAGTTCAGATGCTTACAGCAGTCGATGCCGTCCCAGCCAGCCGCACTACGCAGCTCACACCCGAGGGGCTGCCGGCGCCGCCCCGCACCATCGAGGAGACCGGGCTTTCGATGCCGTTCCTCGTGGAACTTCACGCGAAAGTGCTGTGCCTGCGCGGGGAGTCGCGCCTTGCCCAGCTCGCGCAGCACCTGAAGCTGCCGCTGAGTCTGGTGGAGGCAGTGCTCGAGTTCATGCGGGTCGAGAAGATCACGGAAGTGAAGCGCCGGGGCGGCACGGACGGCGATGTTCATTACACGCTCACCGACAACGGGCGGGTGAGGGCCGTCGAATTCCTGCAGAAGTCGCAGTATGCCGGCGCAGCCCCGGTAAGTCTCGAAGCGTACACGCGGCAGGTGCAGCGTCAGGCGATAGCCAACATGCGGGTCACGCTGGAGGACGTCGACCGCGCGTTCGAAGGACTGGTCATCAGGACGCATCTCAGGGAGCAGCTGGGCGCGGCGATGAATTCGGGGCGTCCGATGTTCCTCTATGGACCGGCCGGCAGCGGCAAGACCTTTCTCGCGGAGCAGCTGCTGCGCCTGCTGAACGGCGCCGTCGCCGTCCCGTATGCGATATGCGTGGACAACGAGGTCATCCAGGTCTACGACCCGCTGATCCACCATCCGCGTGGTCAGGACGTGGCCAACGTTTCGGCGATCGACCGGCGTCAGGCGGTCGATGCGCGCTGGGTGCTGTGCGAGCGGCCGGTCTCCATTGCGGGCGGCGAGCTTACGATGGAGATGCTCAACCTGGAGTTCGATCAAACGTCGCGCTTCTACCAGGCACCACCGCACGTCAAGGCAAACAACGGCCTGTTCATCATCGACGATCTCGGCCGCCAGCTCATATCGCCGCAGCAGCTCATGAACCGCTGGATCGTGCCGATGGACCGCCGCCGGGATTACCAGGCGCTGCACAACGGCTACAAGTTCGCGATCCCGTTCGACGTCATACTGGTCTTCTCGACGAATCTCATGCCGAGTCAGGTTGCCGACGAAGCGTTTCTGCGGCGCCTTGGCTACAAGATCCATGTTGGCCCGGTGGAGCGCGGCGATTACCGCTCCATCTTCATGAGCGTGTGCGAAGAGCACGGCATCGAATATTCCGAGGATGCCTTCGATTACCTGCTGCGCGAGCATCACGAGGCGAGCGGAAAGCCGCTGCTCGCGTGCTACCCGCGCGACCTCATCGGTCAAATCCGGGATTTCGCGCAGTACCGCGGAATGAAAGCCGAGCTGACGCAGCAAGCGCTCGATTGGGCATGGGGCAATTATTTCGCTTCGCATTGAAGAGGTGGCCAGTGCGTCGGTAAATCTTGCTCGCGCGCCCGATGACGAAGGCATGAACGACCGTTCTCGGCAGTGCGCACGAACGTTGCTTAAGAGCCGGCCGCTGTTGCGCGCCGGCATATGAAGAAGTCATGGCGGACCGCCAGGACGATCGCACAGGAGGAACTCATGAGAAGCGGTAAGGCATTGATGATGATAGGCGCGGCTCTCGCCGCCGGACTGGTTGCCGTCGTCATGGCCACTCAATGGATCAGCGGTCAGGCGAAGCTCGGCGTCCAAAAAGTCGTCGTCATGGGCGTCGACGTGCAGCTCGGCAGCAGGCTCAATCCCGAGATGCTCTCCGTGGCCGACTGGCCATCCAGCAGCATACCGCCGGGGGCGTTCACCGACGTGAAGGCGCTGGAGGGCCGTGTGGTGAAGACTACGCTTCAGCGCGGCGAAGCCGTGCTCGAATCGAAACTCGCGCCCCAGGGCACGCGCGGTGGGCTGTCCGCGGTGGTCGCCGAGGGCAAGCGCGCCATCACGGTTCGCGTGAACGACGTCATCGGCGTAGCGGGCTTCGCGCTGCCTGGCAATTACGTCGACATACTGGTCAGCACGCAGCAGGAAGCGCGGCCCGGGGCTACCGGCCGCGATCTCGCGATCTCGAAGATCGTCCTCGAACGCATACTGGTGCTTGCCGTCGCGCAGGAAGCAAGCCGCGATGATACGAAACCGAAAGTGGTGAATGCCGTAACGCTCGAAGTAACCCCCGAGCAGGCGGAGAAGCTCGATCTCGCGCGCAGCGTAGGAACGCTGTCGCTGGTGCTGCGCAATCAAGTCGATGCGAAGAATCTGCGCACTGCCGGAGCGCGCAAGCAGGACCTGCTGCAGATGTCTGCCCCGCAGCCGGCGGCCAAGGCGCGCGTCGTCTACCGGGCGCCAACGGTACCCGTCGCTGCCGTGGCGCCGCAGAAGCACAAGATCGAGCTCATCAAAGGGATGAGCAAATCGGACGTCGAATTCTGAGGTCTTGCCGTGTCCATCCACCGAGGAGTCAATATGAATACCAACCGATACTCCATCAGCCTGCTCACCGGCACGTTGCTGTGCGGCTTCTTTACGGCGGCAGCCGCGCAGGTGCCGCAGCAATCGGCCCGGATGGACAACGCTGGATCTTTCGCGGCGGGGAAGCCCGTCGATCGCCTGTCGTCCGCGCAGACGGGGCAGCAAGAACCGCTCGTGCACCAGCCCGCGCCCGCCAAGCCGCCGCTCACGATCGAGATGCTTGCCGAGGCGATCGTGCAGGCGCAAGGCGGCGGGCCGGTCGCCGCGCCCAAAGACCTGCCTCGTCAGCTGTCGTCCGAGCCGGCGCGGGTCGGCACCGCCATGAACCTCGTCGTGAGCAAGTCGACGGTGCTGCGACTGCCTGATCCGGTGGCGCGCCTGTCCGTAGGCAATCCCGCCATAGCCGACGCGACGCCCATCAGTGAACGCGAGGTATACCTGCTCGGGAAGGATCTCGGCACGACGAATCTCATCGTGTGGACGAAGAACAATCAGGCCACCGTCGTCGATCTGTCCGTCACCGCGGACCCCAGCCTGCTCCAGGCGGAACTCAGGATGCTGCTGCCGACGGAGAACGATATCGTCGTTCGTTCCACGGCCGATTCCATTGCGCTGCTCGGTACGGTCTCCGACGCGGTGAAAGCAATGCAGGCGCAGGAGATTGCACAGGCATGGATACGCCGCCTCACGCGGGGCCTCATTTCGCCGGTTACTACCAGCGGCAGGGGCGGCAGCGTGACTACCGTGCAGATCGGTGAGACGCGCACGGCACAGCAGCTCGCCCAGATTGCCGCACCGCGGGTGATCAACATGCTGCGGGTGCGTTCGCCGATGCAGGTGATGCTGGAAGTAAAGGTGGCGGAAGTTTCGAAGAATCTGCTGAACCGCTTGGGCGTGACGTTCACGGCGAACAAGCAGAGCGGGAGCTTCACCTACGACATACTGTCGCGGTCGAATTTCTTCAATCAGCTGCTCGGATCTGCGGCAGTGGTGAAAGGCACACAGTATGCGATTCAGCTCGATGCGCAGAACAACAACGGTCTGATACGTCTGCTCGCGGAGCCGAACATCATGGCGATCAGCGGGCAGGAGGCGAGCTTTCGCGCAGGCGGGAAGATTTTTATCCCTGTGGGCAGGCGCAACGACTTGACGGGCGGCACCACGATCACGCTCGAGGAAAAGGAATTTGGGGTTGGACTCAAGTTCAAGCCGACGGTGCTCGAAGGGAATCGCATCAATCTCGCCGTCGCCCCTGAGGTGTCGGAGCTGCAGCAAACCGGGACGCCCTTCACCACGGTGGACGGCGCGACCTCGGTGCTGCCTTCGTTCACTTTGCGCAGGGCGGAGACGACCGTGCAATTGAACGACGGCCAGAGCTTCATGATTGCGGGGCTGATACAGAACAACACCAAGGAAACCATCAATCGCTTTCCGGGCCTGGGCGATATTCCGGTCCTCGGCGCGCTGTTCCGCAGCACCGAGTTTCAGACGGACCAGACGGAGCTCATGTTCGTGATCACGCCGCGCCTGGTAAAGCCGCTGCCCGCGGACTACGCATTGCCCACCGATCACGTGATTCCTCCGACTCAGGCGGAGCTGCAGCTCGAGGGGCGGCTGGAAGGGCGGCCCCGCGAAGCACAAGGAAGCCGCGTGCAAAGCGGCTTCGACGTGAAGTAAGGAGCGCATATGAGACAGACGACGATTTATCTCTTGTTGGCGGCGGCCCTGCTCGGTGCATGCACGAGCCCGACCCCTTATTACGACGCCAAGTATGGTCTTGCCGTGAGCGACGCGATGCGCAAGCAGACTCTGAATCCCGATGCATCGCGAAACACCGATCCGGTCGCGGGCCTGGACGGCGTCAGCGCACGCGAGTCGGTGGGGCGCTATCAGGACTCGTTCAAGGCGCCGGAGCGCACGTTCGAAATCTTCAGCGGAGCACGTTAGGCGCTCGCGACGGAGCCGCTACATCATGGGGACATACAGGCACCGAGCACGCTTACCGGTGAGCCGCATGCGGCAGCGGGGAACCGTCGCTGTCATCGTGGGCCTCACGCTCGCCGTGCTCATCGGTTTTGCGGGGATCGCGCTCGACCTGGGCCATCTATACGTCACGAAGACGGAATTGCAGGATGCCGCCGACGCCTGCGCGCTGGCCGCATCGCGCGAGCTCACCTGCGACACCTCGCTCGGTGCATGCGCGAGCAGCTTTCTCGAGAATGCGGAGAACGCCGGAATCATGGTCGCCTCGCGCAACAAAGCGGGCTTCCAGGGCAGCGCCGTGACCATCGCGCCCTCCGACGTTCGCTTCAGCACGACCTTCACGCCCAACTCGGGTTATCTCTCGCGCGCCGACGGCGCGGATCCGGCTTCGAAGTACGTCATGTGCATCGCCCGGCGCACCGGCATAGGCACATGGTTCATGCAGGTGCTCGGCTTCGGCCCGCAGGCAGTGAGCGCGTTCGCCGTCGCCACGCTCGCCAACTCGCAGACCGCGTGTGCCATGCCGATCGGCCTGTGCAAGCTGCCCTCGGGGACACCATCCGACCCGTTCGCCGGCATGGTCGTGGGGCAGTGGCTCACCAGCAAGCTTACGCAAAGCGCCACCGGCAGCTTCGACTGGATCGACTTCACCGTGCCGGGCGGCGGTGCGAGCGAGCTCGCCGACATCATCAAGGGCACCGGCTCTTGCGGGCTCCCGGCGACCGGACAGCAGGTCGGCGAACAGGGCAATATCACGTCGCTCGGCAAGGCCTGGAATACGCGGTTCGGGTTGTATAAAGGGGGCGATACGATCACCACTGCGCCGCCCGACTACACCGGCTACTCGTATACGCCGTTCAACTGGCCCGAGAAGTTCAATGCTTACGACGGCACGTCTGCGTCGGGCACGCCGAACTACAAAACGGAACGAGCGAGTCACGCGCCATACCAAGGCAACGCGCTCTCCGGACTGAACATCAACAACAGCTATCAAAACAGCACCTCCAGCCAGCTCGCCACGCACGGCAGTTCGCGCCGGCTCACGACCGTTCCGATCGTCGACTGCAGCAGCTGGGCGGCTAGCAATCCGCAAACTGTCCCGGTCCTCGGTTATGCCTGCGTCCTGCTGCTGCATCCGATGACGAACGACAACGGGCCGTCCGGTTCGGACGAAGTCTGGCTCGAATACCGAGGCAAATCCGACGACCCCAACAGTCCGTGCGCCACGCTGGGAGGGGTCGGCGGTCCGGGCAGCGTAGGGCCGCTCGTTCCGGCGTTGGTGCAGTGAAGGCGACAGATGAAACGTGCACTGAAAAGGCAGCGAGGCGTGGCAGCGGTCGAGATGGGCATTGTGCTCATACCGCTCGTCACGCTCGTTTTCGGCATTACGGAGCTGGGCAGGGCTTTCTATCAGTACAACAGTCTCGCAAAAGCGACGCGCGATGCCGCGCGGTATCTCTCAGCACAAGGGCCGGGGGACGCCGACGACATCGCCGTAGCGAAATGCATGGTGGTCTACGGCAACTCCACCTGCAGCGGATCGGCGCTCGTGCCCGGACTTACCGTGAGCCAGGTATCGGTCTGCGATGCCAGCAACTGCGCTTCGACGCATGGCGCTCAGACGACCGGCAGCGGCGTCGTGAATCTCGTTACGGTCTCCGTCGTCGGTTATTCGTTCACGTCGATCGTGCCATTCGTCGTGCCCAATCTCACGTTCAACGACATCGGAACCACGATGAGACAGGTGCTATGAAAGGAGCGGCGCGTCCCGGCAACCGTCAGCGCGGCGCGACGGCCGTGGAGTTCGGCATCGTAGCCGTGCTGCTGCTGTCGCTGCTCATCGGCGCGATGGAATTCGGCCGCGTGCTCTTCTACTGGAACACGGCGGCCGAAGCAACGCGCTTGGGAGCCCGCATGGCGGTGGTGTGCGACAAGGACGACAGCGAGATCAAGGTTCGCATGCAGGAAATGCTCACGCTGCTGACGGCGGACAAGATCAGCATCGATTACCAGCCGAGCGGCTGCACCATAGACACATGTCAGCGCGTGACCGTGAGCATTGCTCCGGGAGTGATGGTCGCCACGGTTATGCCGTTCGTGCCGATGACCCTTGCGTTGCCTTCGTTTTCCACGACGCTGCCGCGCGAAAGCATGAGCAGCGAGGGCGGCACCAATCCGGTATGCAGCTGAGGCGGTCATCCATGCCAGAGCGCAGCGGAACGCATTTTAGAGGAACGCCAATATGACAAGAACCACTGTTGCGGTCGTATCGTCGGATCGCGGCCATCTCGAAGCGATATCGCGCGCATTGAAGGCGGATCCGCACGTCGATGTGTCGACGATCGAAGGCGGTACGCGCGAGCTGAAGGCGATAAGCGCGCCCCCAGACGTCATCATCGTGAACGGCAGAGCAGTGGACGAAGGCGGACTTGATACGCTCGAGCGCCTTGGCCGCTCGCATCCCGCGACTGCTTTCATTGTCGTCACCGACAATCAGTCGCCGGAATTTTTTCGCAGCGCCATGCGGGCGGGCGTTCGCGAAGTGCTGCCATGCCCCGTGCCGGCGGATCAGCTCCTGCATGCGCTGCAGAGACTCAAGCGAAAGGCCGATCCTACTGAAACGCGCGGCAAGGTGATCGCATTCATCCCGGCAAAAGGAGGTAGCGGCGCAACGTTTCTCGCGACGAACTTCGGCTACGTGCTGGGCGACGGCGGCCATCACAAGGTGCTGCTTCTCGACCTCAACCTGCAGTTCGGTGACGCCGCTCTGTTCGTGTCGGCCGAGCAGCCGGGTATCGATCTCGCCGAGCTCGCGCGCGAGATACACCGGGTCGACGGCGTGCTGCTGTCCGCTTCCGCGCTCAACGTGCTGCCGACTTATGCGGTACTGCCGGGGCCGCAGGACCCTGCCCAGTCAGTCGACGTGAAGGCCGAGCACGTCGAGAAGCTCATCACGATCGCGCGGCAGCATTACGATTTCGTGATCCTAGATCTTGGACGGTCTCTGGATGCCGTCACGCTGCGCGCGCTCGATCTCGCGGACCTCATCTTTCCCGTGATGCAGATCGGCCTGCCTTATATACACGACGGCAAACGCCTGCTCGGCGTGCTGCGCTCGCTCGGCTATT
>JBLNBW010000101.1:0-9726 GCA_050260255.1 Rhodospirillaceae bacterium
CTGGACGGTGACGCCGCGCGCGCATTCGTGCTCGGTGGGACACACCCAATGCGCACAGGGTCGGCAAGGCACCGGATGCCACAACGTGCGATGACGCGCGATATCGAGCGGTCGCCAGCGCTCCGCGTCCGCACCGGACGAGATGACCACGCTGGGTGCCTGCACCGCCGCCGCGACGTGCGACATGCCGGTGTCGTTGCTCACGACGAGGCGCGCGCGGCTCACCAGGGCTGCGAACGTCCCGAGCGTCGTCCGTCCCGTGAAGTCGATGGCCGTATGCCGCATGCGTCGAATGACTTCTTCGGCGAGCGGACGTTCTGGAGAGCCACCGGTCACGATGATCTGCAGCCCGCGGTCGGCGAGCGCATCGGCAACCGCCGCGAAGCGCTCCGGTGGCCAGCGGCGCGACGGGTATCGGGCACCCGGATGGACGCACACGTAGTCTTTCGCTACGCCTTCCAGCGCGCGCGCGATGGCGCGCTGCTCCGCGTGCCGGATGGGAAATTCGAGGTGCTCGCCTTGTGAAGGCGCGCCGACAGCTGCAGCGAGACGGAGAAATCGACGGACCTCGTGCTCGCCGTCCTGCCATGGCAGGAGGATGTCGTCCCCGGTTATAGCAGCAGGGTCCCGACTGTAGCCGGCGATACGACGCGCTCCCCAGCTTGCGACGAGCGGGTTGGTGAGCTCGCCGCTGCCGTGCATCTGGATGAGGAGATCCAACCGTAAGCTGCGCGCGGCGTGCACGAACGACGGATATTCGTCAGCATCGGGCACGCGCTCCGGCAGCCCGGGCGCGCCGGGAAATTCGAGAAAGTCGTCGATGTAATGCACATAGCGATGCGCGAGCTCGCGCGCCCACGGGAGGCCGATGAGGGTGATTTTCGCGTCCGGATACGCGGCACGAAGCGCCCGCCATGCCGGCACGGTGCACAGCAGATCGCCGAGCTGCAGCGCACGAAAGATCGCGATATGTCGCGGTCGCGGTTCCAGCGGCGCTGCTGCCGGTTGGTCGAGCTCGGTGGCGGTCACCATGCCGTCTGCATCTCTAGATGCAGTCTCAACGCAGACGAACACTGTCGATATCGGAGAAGATCGGTCTGGTTGTCGTGCTTGTGTTCGCCGGTGTTCATCTGCGGTTCCTGAACGTTGTATTGACACCGCCGCTAAAACGTGCGGTTGTAGACCGCGCACGATTTGCAGATCGCAGGCGGGTCTCCCGAGGCGAGCCCTTCGCGCAGCTCTCGATACTTGGTGCCGTTCCACACTTCGCGAACGCCGTCTTTCAGCATGTTGCCCATGTTGAAGCGGTCTGCCGTGCTCACCATGCAGCAGGGCAGCGCATCGCCCTCGTAGGTGAGGTACGCCCCGCGAGTCGGCCAATCGCAGCCGCGCGCGCCGACGGGTCGCGTGTCCAAGGGCGGCAGACGCAGCTCTACGCCGAGCTCCGCTGCAGCACGCCGCGCCTCGTCGAAGCAGCGGGCGACGCGCGCAGGATCCTCGCCGAGCAGCGTTTCGGCCTGTACGAAATCGCGCATGTTCCGATAGGTGTCGGGGAGCGTGCCTTCGCCGAAATCGTGCGAGAGATGCTGCACGAAGACCGCCGTGACGCCGTAGCGGTGAGCGAGCGCGACGAGCTCCTTGAGCTCATGCAGGTTGGAACGCATCACGACGCTCACCATGCGCAGCTCCGGCGTGCGCGAGCCGAGGGTTGCGTGCGCCGCAACGAGACGGCTGAGATTGCGCACCACTTTCTGGAACGAAGCGCCGCGCCGGATTTTTTCGTAGACGGCCGCGCTCGCTCCGTCTATCGAGACATGCACCGCGTGCAAGCCGCTCCTCACACACTGCTCGACGCGCTTGGGAGTGAGCAGCGTGAGATTGGTATTCGTGGAGACCTTGAGTCCCTTGCCTACCGCGTATTCGACCATGCGGAAGAAGTCCGGATGCATGAGCGGCTCGCCGAGGCCTTGAAGATGCAGCTCGTGGACCTCCGGAAAGCTGTCCAGCAGACGCACGAAGTCGGCGTAGGGCATCAACGCCGGCGGTCCCCACGGCGGCCCCGCATGCCGATATTGAATCGAGCACATGGCGCAGCGCAGATTGCACTGCCCCACCGGCTCTATCTGGAGGAAGTGCGGCAGCGGAACCGCAGGTGCATTCATGCGAAGAGCACCCTGTAACGCAAGGCGCCGGCGATGCGCCAGAAGACGGCGAGCACCGGTATCACGGCGGAGGTCACCAGCATCTCCGCAACGTGGCGCCGATCGCGACGTGTGCCCTGCAGCCGGACCGCCGCAAACCATAACGTCCAGGCCAGCCATCCCGACATCGCCAAGGCCGCGGTTTTCCAGTAGCCCCCGCTTGCCAGCAGCGCGGCCGAGATCAACAGCGCCACGACGACGTAGTAGCGTATCGGCGCACGCGGCGCGATCTTGCTGCGGTAGAGTTCCGGGTGCTTCTTGTAGAGCAGCGCGTCGAACAGCATGTTGCGCTGGATCTTCATGCTGACGCCCCAGCTTGCGGCCCGCACTGGATGCAGTACTACCGCCCCGGGCGCGGCGACCACGCGGTAGCCTTTTTCCAGCAGCGCGAAATAAAGATCGGAATCCTCGCGCCAGGGACGCTCGAACCGCTCGTCGAACCCGCCTACGATAAGAAGCGCCGCGCGCCGCACGAAGCAGTTCGCGGTGACGAATTCGGCGCCGTCGAGCCCCGCGCTCGAGCGTTGCCAATCGCTGGGTGTGGCCGGCAGCGGCACGCGCACGCGACCGGCCGCTGCGCTCGCCCAGTCCGGAATGCCGGCGATGCCTTGCTCGAGCCAATTGCGCGCAGGAACCGTGTCGTCGTCGGTGAACGCGATGAGCGCCGCGCGCGCGGCACGCCAGCCTGCGTTGCGTGCGGCAGCGGGGCCACGCGAACCTTCCGGCGGTTGCAGGTACACGATGCGCGGCGCCCCTTCGCGCTCGGCGAATAACGCCACCATGCGTTGCGTCGTCTCGGAACGCCCGTCGTCGACAACCAGTATTTCGTAGGCGTCGGGCGGCAGCGATTGACGTGTGAGCGCCCCCAAGCAGCGGCGCAACAGCCGCGGACGGCCGCAGGTCGGCATCACCACCGAGACGCGCAATGTTTCAGCCGCGGCCGGTGCGCTCGCGGGCTCATCGGGCGGAACAGGCTGCACGGTAATTTCCGCCATCGGGGCTGCGACGGCGGCGGCTTCCAGCATATCGAGGCGCGGCGCGGCTTCGTTGCTCATGGGATTCTCCTTTTAGGGAGCTTTCTGCAGCAGGAAGGAACCGATTACCAGCGCATCGAGCGGGGTGCTGTAGAACGCTTCGATGGCGTCGCGCGGCGAGCACACGATGGGCTGGCCGCGACTGTTGAACGACGTGTTGATGAGCACCGGCACGCCGGTCCGGCGCTCGAACGCCCGTAACAGATCGTAGTAGCGCGGGTTGGCGGTACGGTTTACGGTCTGCACGCGTGCGGTGCCGTCGACATGGCAGGCGGCGGGTATGCGTTCCGCGCGGCCGGGCTTCACGTCGTAGATGAACAGCATGAACGGCGCGCTCGGCTGCGGCTGGGCCGATTCGAACCAGTCGTCCAGCCGCTCCTCGAGGACCGCCGGTGCGACCGGACGGAAGTCCTCACGGTCCTTGAGCTCGTTGAGCCGCGCCTGCATGTCGGGATTGATCGGCGAGGCGAGTATCGAGCGCGCGCCCAGCGCGCGCGGCCCGAATTCCATGCGGCCCTGGAACCAGCCGATGATCGAGTCCTGCGCGAGGAGCTCCGCGGTCTGTTCCGCTATGTCATCCAGACGCCGATAAGGAAGACGGCTCCAGCGCAGCAGCCGCTCGATTTCCTCGTCGGTGTAGCCCGGGCCGAGGTTCGCATGCTCCATGTGCCAGCGCGTGGCGGTCTTTCGCTGCAGATGGTCCGTCCACAGCGCGGCGCCGAGCGCGGTTCCAGCGTCGCCCGCTGCAGGCTGCACCCACACCGATTCGAACAGGCCGCTGTCGCGTATGCGAGCGTTCATCACGCAGTTGAGCGCGACGCCGCCCGCCATCGCGAGCTGCGCCTCACCGGTCTCGTCCCGCAGCCAGCGGGCGAGCTTGAGCGCCGTCTCTTCGAGCACTTTCTGCAGCGACGCGGCGATCTGGTAGTGGCGATCTTCCATGGGGTCGCCCGGGATACGGCCAGGGCCGAAGCGGGCCACCAGATCGACATCGCGGATCTCGTAGTTGCCCTTGTCGTCGACGTGCACGATGTCGCGGAAGTCGTCGAGATATTGCGGCTTCCCGTACGACGCGAGCGCCATCACCTTGTATTCGTCGGAAGAGTGCAGGAAGCCCAGATACTTCGTCACCTCTTCGTATAGCAGTCCCAGCGAGTGCGGCACCTCGATCTGCTTCAATCTGCGGTACTGCCCCGTCCGCCACACGCCGAAGGTGGTGGTCGCGCGCTCGCCTCGTCCATCGAGCGTCATCACCGCGCATCGCTCGTACGGCGCCGCGAGGAACGCGCTCGCTTCGTGCGCGAGATGATGGCCGACGTAATGCCATTCGAACCGCGGTTGCGGTGCGCCGTCGAGACGCTTGCGCAGGTGGAGCGGTACTCCGCCTTTGAGCTGCAGCGGCGCATTCACGACGTACGCATAGAACAGGGCATCCCACGGGTTTGCGTGCGCCTCGTCAGGCAGTGCTTCGGAGGGACGCTGCGGCAGCAGTATGGGTTGCCCTTCGGGTGGCCGCCCCGGAAAGAGCGCCGGATCATACGAGTACGCGACGTGATCCACATCGGCGAGATGTATGCCGGCCTCGCGCAGGCAATAATCGATGGCCTGGTACGGCAGCTCCCATGCGGAAAAGGGCACCGGCCGCTTCGCGTGTTTGACGCGATTGAAGCGTTCCTCCTCGGCGGCGGCGACAACGGTACCATCGCGTACGAGGCATGCGGCGCTGTCGTGAAAGGCGGCATTGATGCCCAGCGTGTACATTCAAATCATCTCCCCGGCTGTAGTGTGAGTGGCGACTGCGGTCGCTTCCCCCTGGCGCGCGAGGAGTTCCATCGCGGCTTCCGCGACGCGCCCTGGTGTGACCTGACGCAGACAGTCGTGGTGCTGCTGTACGCACACGCTCCGATAGCAGAAGCGGCAGGGCACGTCGTGATACAGCACGCGGCTTTCGATCTGCCACGGCGCGTGCTGCGGATTCGTCAATGCATAAAGGTCGATCACCGGCGTGCCGACGGCGGCGGCGATGTGCGCCGGACCGGTGTTGTTGCAGATGACGAGCTGCGCGCCCTCGAGCACTGCGCCCAGTTCGCCGAGATCGAAAACACCGGCGAGAGCGTGGGCGCGCCCGGGCAGGGCGTTCGCCACCGCCGCTGCAAGCGGCGCTTCGTCGCGCGTTCCGGTAATGACGAACTGATGCGGATTGGTGGCCCCTATGATGGCCACCGCGCGCGCGTAATGCTCGACCGGGTAACGCCGCGATGCGGCGGACGCGCCCGGATGCACCACGATCCACGGCTGGTGGAGATTGATGCCGGCGGCGGCGAGCTTCGTGCGCGCTTCGCGGCGATCGTTCGCGCTTGGCCGGAACGAAAGACGCGTGTCGGTGGTGGTGCAGCCCACGCTCGCGACAAGATCGAGCTGGCGCTGCGTTTCATGACGCACCAGCGCATGCGGCTCGGGATCGGGCACCCAATCCGTGAGCAGCTGATACGGGTTCTCGCGCGAATACGCGAGGCGCAACGGAATGCGGGCGAGCCAGCACATGAGCGCAGCGGGCAGGGCGCTCTGGCTGTATACCGTGAAGATGACCGCCGCGTCGTACATCCCGGCGTAGAGCTTGTCGATGAGCTCGTCCGAGCCCTCCACATCGACGTCGGCAGGTTGCTTCACCCAAGGCGCTTCGTATTCCACGACGCTGTCGATTTCCGGGATGTAGCGTGTTACGGCCGCGCCGCCCGGGGCGGCCAGCAGCGTGATATGCCGCGCAGGCGCCGCGGTCTTCAGTGCCCGCAACGCCGGCGTGGTCATGAGCACGTCGCCCATGTTGTCGAGCCGCACGCACAGTATTCGTTCGGCGCTGCGCCATGCCGCGCTGCGTGTTTCGTCCGTCGGCATGTCTTGGGGTGCGTTCATGCGTGCTCCGCGATGTGGCGTGACGCGGCGGTGAGGTTCGGTGCGATGTAATCGGGCGTTCGAAGCGGCGTGAGCTGCCATTCGGTCTCGGACTGCACGTCGAGCAGTACGCAGCGGCAGCCGGCGCGATGCCCCGCTTCGACGTCGTCGAGAATGTCGCCGATCATCCAGGAACGGGTGAGATCGAGCCCGTGCGCCGCGGCGGCGCGACGCAGCAAGCCGGGCTGAGGCTTGCGGCACGCGCAACGCTGCGCATACTCGCCAACCCCATCAGGATGATGCGGGCAGTAGTACACGCCATCGAGCCGAACGCCTTCGTCCTCCAGCCTTGTCGAGATCGTCTGCCAGAGTGGCGGCAGCGCGCTTTCCGGAAAGCGGCCGAGCGCGACACCGGCTTGGTTGGTCACGAGGATCAACGCGTAGCCCGCGTCTTGCAACGCGCGCAGCGCCGGCCCGGCATCCGCACGCAGATCGACGCGTGTGGGGTCGATGTTGTACGGCACGTCGTGCACGAGCGTACCGTCCTTGTCGATGAAGACGGCCCGCTTCACGGCCACGAGCTCTCCCGCATCGGGATGACGGTGATTTCCGGAACGACGGAGGCGCCCGTACATTCGAGCATGCCGACGACCGTCGCCGCGACATCGGCCGGTTCCTGCAGGACGCCGGGATCGATATCCGGGAAGCGATCGAGCAGGAACGGCGTGCGCATGCCGCCCGCAATCACCGCGGTCACCTTGATGCCGTGCGGCCGCAGCTCGGCGTGCAGCGCGTGCGACATGCCGAGCAGGCCCCACTTGCTCGCGTGATACGCTGCGGCGTTGGGCCACGAACGCTTTGCCGCCGTCGATGCGATATTGACGATGTGCCCGCTGCCGGTCTTGCGCATGAGCTCCACGGCGAATTTCGACAGCAGAAACGGTCCGCGCAAGTTCGTTCGCACGACGCGATCGAAATCCTCGACGGTGAGCTCGTCGATCGGCAGCGTCACGTCCACACCGGCGTTGTTCACCAGCACGTCCAGCGTGCCGGTCTGCTGCGCGACAGTGGCGATGAGCCGCTTCGCCTGCGGTTCGTCGCCGATGTCCGCAGCGTGCGCGTATGCGCGCGCGCCGGTGCCGCTGATGCGATCGGCGAGCGCGCGGGGGTTCGTCGCATCGAGGTCGACCACCGCCACCGTGGCCCCGCCTGCGGCGAAGCGCTCGCACAACGCCGCGCCGAGGCCGCGTGCGCCACCCGTTACGAGCACCGTTTTTCCTTTCCAGTGACCGGCTTTCATACCGTCACCGCTGCAACCGCTGCCGCCGGACGCGTGCGCTCGACCACGGTTTCGTACGTGCGCGCCATGTCCTGCGCGACTTTGCGCCATGTATAGCGGCTCGACACGTGGCGTATTCCTGCGCGGCCGAACGCCCGCGCGAGCTCGGGGTTGCGGTAGAAGCGCGCGAGGCGCTCGGCGAGCGCCTCCGGATCGCGAGGCGGAACGAGGAATCCGGTCACTTCGTCGACCACCGTGTGCTTGATTCCGCCGACCGCCGCGCCGATCACCGGCGTGCCGCATCCCATCGCTTCGAGCGGCGTGATGCCGAAGGGCTCGTACCACGGGGTGGTGACGAAGACGTCCGCTGCGGAGTAGTAATCGCCGATGACGTGGCGTGGGCGTCGTCCGGTGAAGATGACCTGATCGCGGACGCCGAGCTCCTCGGCAATCGCCCGCAGACGACCGATCTCGGGCGTTTTCGCCGGGTCGGGTTCGTCCGCTTCGCCGCCGACGACCAGCAGCCGTGCGCGTATGTCGTAGTCCTGCTTGAGGCACGCGATGCCGCGAATCACGTTGTCTATGCCTTTGCGGGGGACCATGCGACCGAGCTGGAGCACGACGAAGTCGTCCGGCGCGAGACCGAGACCGAGGCGCTTACGAGCGTCGGGAGCTCGCGGCCGGATTTCCAGTGGGTCGACCCCGCACGGCACGATGTCGATCGCGTTCGGGTCGGCGTCGTAAAGCGAGACCAGATCGTCCGAATCCTGAGGGCACTCGGCAATGATGCGATCGGCGCTGCGCACCAGCAGCCGCTCTATGCCGATGCGCTCGGGTGGGAACTGGTCGGCTTCCTTCTGATGCAGCTTGCGCACTTTGCCGAGCGCATGAAACGTCACCACGAACGGCAGATTGAGATCGCGCTTTAATCGCACCGCCGCTATACCCGACATAAAAAAATTTGCATGAACGACGTCGTAGCGCTGCGACCTGCCGTTGCAGAAGGCCACCATGCGGCGCGCGAACTCGTACATGTACGGCAGGAGCCGCTCCTTCGCGATCGGCTTCTGCGGCCCGGCCGCTATGTGCACCACGCGTACGTTGCGGTCCAGAACACAGACCCGCGGCAGCTTCGGATCGTCGCTGCGCGTGAAGACGTCCACGTGATGTCCCGCGCGGCCGAGCTGGCGGGCGAGATGCGCGACGTAGACATTCTGTCCGCCGCTGTCGGCTCCGCCGAGGAGAGCGAGCGGAGAAGCATGGTCACTGATTAGCGCTATATGCATGGGTGGCGTTTGAGATGAGCGGAATTGCGTCTGCCCGGTGGGTGCAAGGCGCATGCCCTGCGTTTTGCACAAACCCGCTTTGATTAATCGACCCGCAAAGGTCCATTTCTTCTCCGCTATGGGAAGATTTACGCAAGCCGCGTGCACTCACTGTGCGACGGGTACGTGCGATGCTTCTGAAAGGCGCACCTGCGCGCCGACGTGCGCTTTTCTCCTTCGTGTGACTTCATGCCCAGAGCTCTCTGGAAAGGTGCGATCAGCTTCGGCCTCGTGCACGTGCCGGTGTCGCTGTATCCGGCAACGCGCAGCGAAGGCATCAGCTTCGACATGCTGGACAAGCGCGACTTCGCGCCCGTCGGCTACAAGCGTTACAACAAGCGCAGCGGCGAAGAAGTGCCCTGGAACGAAATCGTGAAGGGCTACGAGTACGAGCAGGGTCAGTACGTCGTCGTCACCGAGGAGGACTTCAAGCAGGCAAACGTCGAGGCAACGCAGACCGTCGAGATACTTTCGTTTGTCGACGCCGCGGTCGTCGCGCCGTACTATTTCGAAACGCCGTACTACCTCGAACCCGGCAAGCGCGGCGAGAAGGGGTATGCGCTGCTCCGCGAGGTGATGGTGCGCACCAAGCGCATCGGCATCGCACAAGTGGTGATTCGCAGCCGCCAGCATCTCGCGGCACTGTTACCGGTGGAGCGGATGCTGGTGCTCAACACCTTGCGTTACGCGAACGAAATCCGCGATGCGAAGGACCTCACCTTTCCGGAGGCGGGCAAGGCGGCAGGCATCAGCGATAAAGAGCTGCAGATGGCCGAAAGGCTCGTCGAGGACATGTCCGACACGTGGGATCCCGCGCAGTACAAGGACACCTACCACGACGACTTGATGGCACGCATCGAAGCCAAGATCAAGTCGGGGCAGACGCACGTCGTGACGCCGGAAGGCGAGGAGCGCGCGGAAGCGCCGCCAAGCGCCGAAGTGATCGATCTCGCGGCGCTGCTTCGTCGCAGCCTGGAGCGCAAAGGACGCAAGGC
>JBLNBW010000102.1:0-7586 GCA_050260255.1 Rhodospirillaceae bacterium
CCGAGATCGTAGCGGCGCGGTTGCTTCTTCACCCGCGCCGCTCTTGTGTATGAATCGGCTCCGGCACGCTACCGCGTGGCACGCGCACCATAGATCCGCACCACGCCGCTCACATCGCCGGCCTGCAGCGTGCGGAAGCTCTCCTGATAGCGCATGGACATCAGCTGACCGTGCGGCTCGGGATGATCGAGGCCGATCGCATGCCCGATCTCGTGCGCCAGCGTATAGCGGATGTCGTAGACCTCGAGGTTGCCGTCGAACCCGACCTTCCAGCGCTTTGCAGGATTGAGGCAGATGAGGGACCGCTCGATCTGTCTGACGCTGCCGTCTCCCTTGTCCTTCGCGTACGCGACGTCGGCATACGCATGCCCGATCGGCTCGGACTGTGCACCGATCAGGATGCCGGGCTTGCTGCCGGGCGCTGCGCGCTCGAAGCGAATGTTGGCGACCTGCTCCCACATCCCGAATGCAGCCTCAACCTCTTTCTCGAAGGCTTCCTTGGCGATGCCGGAAGCAGCGAGAAGATCATCGACGGGAACCATGCCCGAGCAGTTGCGTGCATCGTCGAAATGCACCTCGCTGCCGGCAAATGCGTAGGTGACGGTCGCCGGGCCAGGGCCCGAGCCACCCCAGCGAACATAGATGCCGTCGAAGTCCAACAGGCGAAAGCCGAGATACGTCTGGGCGTGCAGCCCCGAAATTCCCACCAACCCGGCTAGTGCCAGGCCCAATAGCCATCCCTTCACCGCTGGTCCCCCGTTTGTTCGAGCGGTCGACCCTTCCCGTGTCAGCCGCTGCGCCGGTTTCCGACCTCCGAGTTGTGCATCGCACCATACAACGGGATGAGGCGGTTTGTGGGCGCGACCGATGGGCGCGGCGATTCGCCCATCCCCCTAGTGGAACCATGCCATCGAGCGCACCGCGACGGCCCAGGCCGTCACAGCCCGGAGGTTCATGAGATGCTGCAGGCGCTGAGCAAAGGCGCTCTCGACGGCAAAGCCTACGACGCGGGTTAACCAGGGCGTCTGAAGCAGACAAAGAGCAGTCGACGCGCGCTTTGCGGCTATACGTGCCCGGCTGCCGGGTCCGGCGCCGTTCGCGCCACGATGAGACGCCTGATCGATCGCACCAGGAAGCGCACCGCAACGCCCGAAATGAGGCCGATCAGCAGCAGCAGGATCGACTTAGGGCCGAGCTCGCCCACAAGCGTGGCATAGGCCGCGTTGGCCGACAGAGGAAACCAGTAGTCGAGCTGGGCCAGCATGGCGTCGAGCACGCTTTTGGCGAGGCGTACGAGCGCGCCGAACGTTTCCACGTGATACAGATTGAGATAGCCGTAGACCAACATGGCCACGACCAGCTCCACGACCAGGAGCACGATGACCTGGAGGACGGAGAGAATGGTGCGCAGCACCGATGCCAACAGCGCGCCGAGCATATGAGTGCCTTTGCCTTGTGACCGCTACGCGAGCTCCATAGCGATGGCCTTGCGCACCGCAGGCCGCTCGGACATGCGGCGCCGATGGTCGCTGATCTTGGGAAAACGGGCCGGATCTACGCCGTCATCCTCCATCCATTGAGCGAGCGTGAAGAGATAAGGGTCGCAGATCGTGTACGTGTCGCCCATCACCCAAGGCGAAACGAGCATGTGGCGTTCGATAAGCTCGTAGCAGGCGCCGACTGACTGGGGAACCTTGCGCTGCATCTCAGCTATGGCGGCGGGATCGTCGGCCCACCGATAGCCGCGCATGCGATGCGCATGGGCCACATGCACCGTCGAGCACAGATAGCTATTGAAGGCCTGCACTTGCGCGAATGCGAACGGATCGTCGAGCGGGGCAAGGCGCGCCGCCGGAAAGCTCTGGGCAATGTAAGCGAGCATCGCAGGCGTCTCGGTCAGAACGCCCCGCTCGGTCGCAAGCGCCGGCACCCGCGCCTTCGGATTGATCGCAAGATATCCCGGGCTCTTTTGCTCATCGGTGGCAAAATTGATGCGCTTCGTCGTGTATCGGGCGCCGGCCTCCTCCAGCGCAATGTGTGAGGCAAGTGCGCAGGTATTGGAAGCGTAGAACAGCTCGAGCATTTGAGCCTCGGTCAGATTGGCGCTTTCCCCCAGTCTACAGCAAGCCCACGCGGAAACCGAGCATCGACGGCGGACACATGGCAGCAGGGCTGGCGGCCGACCGCAGATATGCGATCATTCGACCGCCAGCGAACTTGCCCTCACCGTGCAGGAGGATCGAGCTTGCACCCTTCGCTTTCGCTCAACCGCATTGATGTCTTCTACTACCGGGCACCGATCAAAAAGCCAATCGTCACGTCGTTCGGCTCCATCCCCGCGCGCGTGGCTCTGCTCATCCGTGCCGAGGACAAGAATGGCGCGCACGGCTGGGGCGAGGTGTGGGCCAACTTTCCCCCGTGCGGTGCGGAGAACAAGGCGCGGCTGCTCGAAAGCATCGTGGTGCCCATGGCCATCGGCCGCACGTACGCGAGCCCACGATCGGCCTGGACCGAGCTCACGCAGCGCATGCGCCGCAATGCCATCCAGAGCGCGGAGCCAGGACCCTTTGCAGCCTGTATCGCCGGGCTCGACGTCGCACTCTGGGACCTTGCTGCGCGTAAGGCGGGCGTACCGCTGTGGCGCGCCTTGGGCCGTACGCATGCGCCACCGCCGCTGCCCGCCTACGCCAGTAATCTCAATCCGAACGGCGCGCCCGACTACGTCGCGGCCTGCCGCGAGCGCGGCTATCGCGCCTTCAAGCTCAAGGTCGCGTTCGACCTGGCGAGCGACCTGGAGAACGTGCGGCGCATCTGCGGCGACCTGAGAGCCGGCGAACGTTTCATGATCGATGCCAACCAGGGATGGGATCTGGCGACCGCGCGGCCTGCCGTCGAAGCTTTCAGCCACTACCCGCTGGAGTGGATCGAGGAGGCCATCTGCGTCGATGATCCCGCGGAGCACTGGGCAGAGCTTGCCATGCTCTCTCGCGTGCCGCTTGCAGGCGGCGAGAACGTGTTGGGCCTGGCCGCCTTCGATACGATCATCAACGCCGGGCATCTCGGCGTCATTCAGCCCGACCTTTGCAAGTGGGGCGGACTGTCAGGCTGTCTGCCGGTGGCGCAGCGCGCCGTGAAGGCCGGCCGGCGCTACTGCCCGCACTGGTTGAACTCCGGTGTTGGGCTGCTCGCGGCCGCGCATCTGCTGGCCGCTGCCGGAGGCGATGGCCTACTCGAGCATGATGCCATGGAAAATCCCCTCCAAGCTGTCCTGGCACAACCGTTCCCTGCGCTCTCCGACGGCTGCTTCACTATTCCTGAAGGCGCAGGTCTCGGCGTGGAGCCGGACCTCGCAGGAGCAAAGCCGTTTCTGGTCTCGCACAGCGAGTTCTCGGCCAAGTAGATCCGCGATTGCCGGGTGCCCGCCTTAGTCGCGAAGCTCCTTGTAAAAGATTTCGGTCGCACAGGGCTCCCCGTCGGGCATCAGCGCGTAGCCCGGGATCTGCCCGCAGAGCTGCCAGCCATGCCTCGCGTACAAGCGCTCGGCATCGGGACTGGCCGTGTCGAGCACGAGGAGCGTCTTTCCCGCGTGGAGGGCACTACGCTCGGCGGCAGCAAGCAGCGCTGCGCCAGCGCCGAGCCGGCGTGCTCGACGATGCACGAGCATCTTGGCGATATCACCGCGGTGCGGCTGGTTCTCCGGCTGAGCCCAAATCACTTGCGCCGTCCCGACGATCGTCCTGTCCGCATCCTCGGCAACGAGTACCACGCGCTCGCCCATCGCCAGGCTTGCGGACACGCTGCGCCAAAACTGCTCGGCTTTGGCACGGGACATCGGGCGCATGAAGCTGACGGAAGCGTCCCCCTCCACGCAGTCGATCAGCACATCGCTCAACTGCTGGATCTCGCGCTCGCCGATTGCCTGCAAGGATCGAACGTGAATGGCGGCTGGCACTTTCATCTCCTCGATGCTCGCGCACGCTCGGTGGCAATGACCACGACATAGCGCGATGGCCTGCGCGTGCGGTTGCGAAACGCCGTCGGCTCGTTGAGCTGCATGGCAAGGCGATCGTCCTGCGAAAGGAGGTAGGCGTGGTTTCCCAGCGTCACCTCAATGCTGCCGTCCCGCACCCACACCTGCTGGTGGAGGCTCACGTCGCGCGGGCCGGTTTCGTAGGCGACCATGGCGCCGGCCGGCAGCATGACCTCGACGATACGGATCGGTGAAGGGAAGTTGGCAGGAGAGATGTTGCGCCGTACGTAGCCGGACTGTGGATCGCGCCATGGCGTGCGGTCCGCGCCGCGGGAGACGGGGCTCGCCGGCGCGCTCGATCAGCGAGAGCATCGAGCGGCTGACATCGCATTTCGCTGCGAGCGCATCGAGCGTCAGGCCGAGATCGGCTCGCAACGCGCGCACGCGCCCCGCGATGCGCGTGTTGATGTCCTGGGTCGCACGGCTTTCGGCACTGTCCCTCATATTGGATATTGTGTCCAATAAAATGGTCAACCTTCCGTTGCGGATGCGCCGAGGACAGCCTAGCCTGCGATGGACGTCGGCGAAGCCCAGGTGACGACATGGCAGAGATCATTCGCTTAGGCGGCATCGAATTGCGGTTCCTGCACAGCAAGAACGACACAGACGGCAGCCTCGACATGTTCGAGATGACGCTGCAGCCGAACGCCAGGATGCCGGTGCCCCACTTTCACGAAAGCTGGGATGAAACAATCTACGGCTTGTCGGGAGTGAGCGTTTGGCGGCTGGAGGGAAAGGATGTCGCGGTCGGGCCGGGTCAATCCGTGTTCATCAAGCGCGGCGTCGTCCATGGATTCCGCAACGACTCCCCAGGGCAGGCCGTGTGCCTTTGTGTCCTGAGCCCGGGCGTGCTCGGACCCGGCTTCTTTCGGGAGATAGCCGTGCTCTCTGCCGGCGGCGCCCCCGATCCCGCGAAGATGAAGGAGACGATGCTGCGCCACGGGCTGGTGCCGCAGCCGATGGCCTAGGCGCCCTTCGGCGGGCTTGAGCAGTCCGTGATCGCGGTATTGGCACGCGTAGACGCTGTCATTTGAGATGCCGGAGAAGAAAGGCGCTCAGCTCCTGAAAATGCTCCTTCGCCTCCGGAGTCTTGGGCAACCACGCGTAGTCTCCATGCGATTGACCCTCGTAGACGTGAAGGTCTGCAATCACGCCGGCTTTGCGCAGCTTTCTGTGGGCGATCACCGTGTCACTCAGCAGCAGATCCCGAGTGCCGGAGATTAGATAGGTCGGCGGAAAGCCGCTGAAGTCGCCGAAGACGGGAGAAACGTACGGGTCGTCATAGCTGCCTGAGCCGACGTACGCTGCGACGCAACGGGCTGCTGCGCCATCCCAGGTTATAATGTGCCGGTCGATGCCCTCATTGATGAACCGGCTGTCGGTCCGCTTGGCAAGGTCAACGGGTGGAGTGCCGACAAAAAGAGCGCCTGGAAGCCCTAGTCCGAGCTCCTTCATGCGCAAGGTGGCAACGAGTGCAAGATTTCCGCCGGCGGAGCTGCCGCCGAGACCGATCGATTTCGGGTCATGCTGGGCTGTAATGGATCGCCAAACGCCGATGATGTCGTCGCGCGCTGCAGGCGCGGGATGTTCCGGCGCCAGCCGGTAGTCGATCCCGAGCACGTTGATGCCTACCCCCGCAGCGATGCCGATCCCTTCGAACGTGCCGCTCAATCCCCAACCTTCGACGAACGCGCCACCATGGATATACACAAAGAGGTGGCCGGCGTGATTGTCCGCTATCTTTTTCGGAGCGAGGCGAAAGGTTCTGACCCCGGCGATGATCTGCGGGGTGATGGTCACGCCCATCTCTTTGGCCATCTCGGTAGCCAATGGAGATGACTCCGCGCGCGAGAGTGTCGCCTGCCACTCCTTTTGGCTGCCGAACACGCGAGCCTTTGCGGCCGCAACGTCCAACGGCGGCGTTCTGACAAGCACGTCGCGAAGCTCCTGGCTGACATAAGTTGATGGCGGCGGCAGTCGCTGACCATTGATCGGGGTTTGCTCCTGCGCGACGGCTGCGCTTGCGGCGAGCGCCATGCCTGCGAGGCACGCGAGAGAGACAATCCTCATGTTTCGGCTCGAATCCCGTCGCTGGTTGGTGGACACACGAGTAGAAAGGCCCGAATTTCTAGGGCGTGACTCCACGGCGCGGCCTGCTGCAGCACGCGAACATTCTCTCGTCGAGACACTCCTCCTGCAGCCGGCAGTTTGTAACGGATTTCTTCGGCTCTCTAGTTTGCTCGCCGGCTCTCATGATGCGGCGATGCGAACGTGCCGGCCTTCCTGAGCTCACTCAGCTTCCGGAAAATCACATCAGCGATGAGCTTGTGGCCTTTGGCGTTAGGATGATCGTCCCAGCGTGACAGACGCAGTGCATTACTGTCGCCCGCCTCTACGAATAGGCTCGAGAGATCGATCGTTATGAACCCGGCGTCCTCCGCCTGGTGTTTCAGCTCCGCAATATTCTCCGGAGTTTCGTCGGTTGCCCGGTTGTCGACATTGGGCAGAAAGATCCAAATGCCGACGATGCCATGCTGGCGAAACAGCTCGCCAAAGCGATGATAAACGTGTGACGCGATCTCGAAGCGGTACGGCTGCATGCGCCGCGTGATCTCCGCCTCGGACATCGACTGCGCGAGGCCTGCCTTGCGGTCGATCTCCTCCAGGAAATCATAGGGAATCTCGACCCCGCGCCGAACCATCTGCGCATGATGATCGAGATATGTGTCCCTCCTGCCGGCAATGTAGATCACCGCGTCGGGATTGCAGCGCAATCCCTTCTCCTCGAACGACAGCAGCCTCTGCACGGGTACATAGCCGTCCATGGAGAAATTGAGAATCTCGTAACGCTTGGTCGCGCCGCCAGTCCATTCCTTGTTGGTTTGCTGCTCGAGGAGCGTTTCGAAGCGTTCTTCGTATTCGACACCCCAGCCCACCGCACGTGAGTCGCCGATCATGGCTATGCGATAGGTCCCGGCCGGCTTCTCGAGGGTGTAATCCTGGTCGCGCATGCCCCATCGGTTGATGCGATAGTTCTTGCCTGCCGTGACGGCGATCGAATTCGGAGCGAACTCGCGCTCCAAATAATCGTCGCGAAACCGAAAGCCAGGAACGTCGTGTCTGTCGCTTGCCGCGGCCTGCGGCCGCGTCATGTAGAATTCCCATAGCTCGGCATTGAACCGGCCGCCGGTGGTGAGACCTTCGTAGTACCCTCGATCCAGCATTGCCCGATCTGACGCGTTCAATCTGGCCTGGCCTAGATCGGCCGCGAGCTGATTCACGCGAGATCCAAAGATCGGACGAAGCGAGGGGATCTGCACCGCCACCAGAGCAAAGACGAACGCGGCCCCGAGGCCCAGGGATGTGAAGACGCCCGGCCTCGGCGTCCCACTAGCCGGTCTCCGCCGCGCTTGCGAAGGCGGGCTCGCCAATGCCCCGGCCGTGACGGCGACGGCCATGACGACGAGCGCCGCGACGAGGAGCGTCGTGAGCCACTGCACGCCGGTCGCGCTGCCCGGACTGCTCAGCGCCGGCATCAGCTGGCTGCGCGCGACCA